>DASQQK010000031.1:0-26430 GCA_035643435.1 Nitrososphaeraceae archaeon
ACTGATGGCTATTATTGGAGATTACATTTGACATCGCAGAACTTTTATCACCTACACTAATTCCAGAATAGAATTTTTCACCACAACTCTTGCATTTGAGCATTAACTGCATTATTAATCGAATCTCAAATAACACTTTGATTATTTGAAGCTTATGCGCATCTCATGCGCCCAGTCTCTAATTTCATCTAAACGGTCTAGAAAATAATTCCTGTCTACAATGATGACATCACTGAGATTCGATATATCTAATACGGTGTCATTTGCATGTTTCTTGAATGGATAGTTTTTACCCTCTACTAATCCAAATAGTCCACAACGCATGAATAGTGACAATGTTATGGTAGATTATCACATATTTAATATAGTAGCCACCCGACTCGCAACACTTTTAGCTGATTTTCAACCGTCACGCAACGCTACGTCAGATCAACCGGGTACGCGACAGAAATCTCTGTTAATTTCCGTTACATACTCGGTTGATCTTCCGCACTGTCGCATGTCGGTTGAAAACTAGCTAAAAGTGTTGCGTTGCGGTTGACTACTTAGAATCATCTACTATAAGATTCCTATATGGTCATGCTAGAAGAATACAAAAAAAGAGTAGAAGACCCATATGCGCAACGAGATAGACCTAATGGAATTAGCATTACAGTTCGGTAAAGAGGATGGTGCCGAACTTCTTAAATGATATAAATCCCACTACTACGAAAAATATTCGTGAGTTAGTGTCGTCAGTAAATGTCGAGCAAAGAAAAACAGATGAAAGCACTTCGAGATAAAATTCTAACATCTATAGAACCATACGACATTAGAACCCTATTAGCTTCGTTGGAAGAATATGGTCATGATGCATTACCAGTCATGTTTGAGATAATAGAACTATCGGGTAATCCAGATGTCAAGACAAATACTAGTAATAGCATTACACGTGTAAAGCAACGGTGGCCTGAACCCAATTAGACGCTATTACATCTCATGAACCGAATCGAGTATTAAGAGCCGGTATTTATGCTTTTAACAACGTATAAATTGAAATACACGCATATTTATCCATTCTAGGTTGTCACAAGAATACAAGAACATCGCTGACATCATAAAAGAAAGACCTGTTTTATGCGCTTCCATAGTGGCAACTAGTGAACACGATTGTTTTGATCGGCTAGGAAGAGCTGTCGAGAAAGACATAGATCTTGCAGAACTGCGACTCGATTTTATTAACAACATCAATGAAAATTTAGCTACTGATCTTATTTCAAGGTCTAAGATACCATTAATTGTGACGAATAGAAATAGAGAAAATGGAGGTGTTTTCAAAGATGACGAAAAGACCCGATTATCAATTATTGGTAATTGCATCGAAGCTAAACCTGCTTTCATAGATATTGAATTGTCTACAAATGAAAAAGATCGTGATAAGATAATCGATCTTGCGAAACAGAATGATGTTGGAGTCATATGTTCATATCATGATTTCAGGACAACCCCGACTGAAAATGATATCCATCGAATATATCAGGAGATGTCGAATACGGGTGCAGACTTAGTCAAGATGGTATTCTCTCCAAATTCGAGTGAAGACGCTAAAAGAATCTTGAGATCTAATTATTATCTGAGATACGAGAAAACTCCATACACGATATTCGGCATGGGTAAGGTAGGACAGAATACTCGCTTACTGTCACTATTACTAGGGTCTTGTTTAACATATTGCTCTATTGAAAATAATAATCAAAATGGACTTTTTCAGATATCAGTAGAAGAGATGAAGAAATATTTCAAACATATAGAAAAAATGGGCTGGCAAAATATGAGGCAGCGTGGAAGCGAGATATTGGAGCTATCGATGATTGAATTAAATGAAGATAAAGACCATCTCTTCAAATCAATTGATTTATCAGTTCGCTAGATCGATTTAATCCAACAACTATCAATACTACACGATTTCCACTCAAATCCATCTTTGACTAATATCTCATTAATCTCTCTCCACTCTCTTTTGTCTAGCCATCCATTCGGCTTAATCTCAATATAGCCATCTTGTTTGTTGACTGATCGAAACCCGAGCAACTGTGCAATGTCATTCTTATTCACCTCAGCTAATCTCATCAATGACTCAACCTTGTTTTCACCTAACGGTAGATTGATTCCCGCTGTCTCCGCTAGTGTTTTATTTTCTAATGCCGTATGAGGTCTAATGAAATTATAGTGAATACGCATAGCATCAACCAAATCTATGCTATGACCAGCTATTATTATGTAAATTGTGCATTGCATCGCGGTCGTCCGCTTATATAGACACTGGAAGGATACTTCGCGTGCTCTTCGGTGCTGGAACTAAGAGACTAATTGATGTCAAAGACTCCAAGATCGCAACGTTACCGATCAAGGATGAAAATGAATTATACAGGATTTCGGAGATAAGCAGAGCGTTAGACGCAGATGAAAAAGTCCTACTGGTTACCCAGAGCAAAATGAGGTTGGTGGGTCTACCGTTTACCTATTATGTTATTTATGCCACTGACAAGAGATTGATTGTCCGAGATATTTCTTTGTATGGCTTGAAGGAGAGGACTACTGGAATACCTTACTCAACAATTGCCGAGGTCAGCCACAAGGAAGGATTATTTTCATCAAGTATTAAGTTGAGAATGAGTCGAATCCAAGGGGATAGTGCACTGCCTCCACAGGATCAATATGATAATACTGAACACAGAATTGATTGTATAATCGAACATATCCCTAAAGATAAAGCTCATGACCTTGTCAAAATAGTTAGAGCAATGATAAACAGATTGTACATGCACATAGAAAATCGATCACCCTCCGATGTAAATGAACAACATATAGGTGCCTCATTCTCTTCAACGAATTCGCCTGCTGATGAGCTGCTCAAGATAGCTAGACTAAAAAGTGAAGGGGTAATAAATGAACAAGAATTCCTTCGTCTGAAGCAAACCATAATAGACCGTATTCACTGACATAATCAGTGAAATGGAAGCCCTATTGGAATACTACTGTACGAATTACTTGTGTCAGCCTTAGGGTTGCTGTCATCTGGACTCGAATCTTGAAAGTGGTCCTCTTGATGTGTGGCTCCATCCGATGGTATCGACTCTTCTATATCATGAGCCTCACTTGATAATGTTTGGTTAGTAAACGGTTGTTGATTATAGCTCTGATGTGGTCCCTGGACAGAATTATCGTTGACAATCTCACCTTCTAGTGGCTGTTCAATAACCAGAGGGTCATATTGAGGATATTCATCGACATATATTTTCCTGATGTCATTATCATGGGTATCGTTACTGAGACTAGCACCAGTGTCGTTCTGTCTTACGCCTTTGTTATTGTCCACTGTGTTTAGAGTGTTATTGGCCAACAACGCTTGGAGCTGCTCTTCGTTAATTACCATTTCAGGATTAGCTGACAATGGGGGATAACTACTCCTATTTGTATAATTGTCACTGTTTGTATTGTTATTAGTGTAAGTATTATTTGCGGCCTTCACAATATTAGGTGAAAGTTCTTCATCCTTCATAACTACCTGACATACTGTAATATTGCGTTGGTAATTGGGAGAACAAACATTCAAGTCACCATTCAGTACCTTGAAAAATACTATATCAGAAGATGATTTAACTCCATCTTCATGCTCCGTGTAGGCCAGTAGACTGTGATTTGGCATCATCATAATGAGGATAAACATAACTGTGGTAGATGCAATCATGTATCTATTGGCTACTAGTTTTTCCATCACTATTTTATACACGATCGTGCTTCTTCGTTCTGTGCTTAAAAGAGCTTGCGAAGTATATGGCATTTGATTGTACGATTGGAATTTGACCCTACTAACTGCATAGAATTATGTCTGTTAGCAACCGAAATGGGACTTAATACGTAGATAGTTACAGAATGATCTAAATCACCTAGCCAGAATTAAACTAAAAGAACTCACACTATCGCAGTGCAAGCTGTTAAACCTGGGTCCTCTAAGCATCAATAATTTAACATAATAAAAAAACAAAGCATAGATCAAGTACTGACTTTGGCTCCTCATAAATACTGAATATTCATCAACAGGACAAGAATATGAAGTACAGATCTAGAACAGATATTATCGGACTTATACTGAATGCTGCTAATGCAATGAATGGGGAATCCAGGTCACATATCATGTACAAGAGTCTCGTCAATTATAATCAACTCAAAGATTATCTTATTTTTTTACAACAGCAAGAATTGATTGAATACGTTAAATCTGCCAGAACTTATAGGACGACGGTAAAGGGACGAGACTTTCTGGAATTGCAGAGAGACATGGGTGAAATGGCCCGACTATATGGTTAGTGAGCTAGAAGAGGACCGAAGACGAGCATAGGCATTAGTGAACTTGTACGTGGGTGTGTGTGCAAAGCTATTAGTTATATACCAAAGAATAGAGTTTTAGGAAATGGCTTCGAGAAATGGTGGCAAAGAAGAAATTCGAAATCCAGCTTTGGAGGAATGGTCAGAGTGGCTCGATTTCAACCGAGAAACTATCACCTCCATTGTACCTCAGGAATCAGGACTATTCAAAGTCCATGCTAGTATGAAAATATTGTATATAGGTACAGCTCAGAACCTCCGAACAACTTTGCTAGATTTTATATTAGATCCTTGCGTTGGCAAAGGACAGAGATTTAGTTTCATAATTAATCGCGGATCCCTAGAGAACTTGAAAAGGGACTTGCTAATTGACTATAAGCTCAGGCATAATGGGAAGCTGCCAGCTTGCATGGAAAGTGCTGCGTAGTACTGCCACGTTGCCTTTGAGTGGTTTATTCTATTGAAGTTCGAAGGAGCTGTTTACATAACGAGGAGAATCCCTGAACCCGGTCCCACAATGTTAGCTAGGAAATACTCCGTTACAATGAAGAGAAACTCCTTACCACCTTCCAGAAAGGAAATCTTGAGAAACGTTGTACACAAGGATGCAATACTTTGCAGCCTGAATGAACGTATTGACAGGGAAGTTATGGAGAAGGCAGGAACTAATCTTAAGGTCATCAGTACTTTAAGCACTGGATATGATCATATAGATATAAAAGAGGCAAAGAAAAGGGGAATCTATGTTACATTTACCGGAGAAGTTCTTACTGAAGCAACTGCGGATTTGACATTTGCTTTAATTCTTGCTATATCCAGAAAAGTTGTACTTGCGGACAACTATATTAGGCAAAAGAAATGGAGAGCAGGATGGTCGCCCGATCTGTTTCTAGGGTCAAATGTCTATGGTAAGACGCTGGGGCTAATTGGCGCAGGACGAATTGGAAGAGCGGTAGCTCGAAGGGCGAGAGGTTTTGATATGAATGTTTTGTATTACAACCGCCGCCGGCTGGAGACAAAACTTGAATATGAAATTCGTGCAAAGTATGCAGAGATGGATACTATCCTAAGAGAAAGCGATTTTATTTCTATACACGCAAATTTAAATGCTGAAAGTAGTAACATGATTAACGAGTCAAAACTCAAACGTATGAAGAATACAGCTTATCTGATCAATACATCTCGTGGCCAGATAGTTGACGAAAGGAGTCTTATCAAGGCACTGAAGTACAAGTGGATCGCGGGGGCAGCATTGGACGTATTCGCTCAAGAACCACTAGATAGTAATAGTCCTTTGATCAGAATGGAAAATGTGGTGCTACTGCCGCACATCGGAAGTGCGACATATCAGGTTCGCTCCAAGATGTCTCAGATTGCTGCCCACAACATTATAGAAATTTTAGGAGGAAGAAAAACATCATTTATGGTCGGCTGAGTCGGCTCCTTTAACTTGAATTCACGAGGTAGCCCACCACAATACCAATATTGGTGCTTTGTTACAAAGTTGTTCATATGATCAGCTGCTGATGGCCAACATTGTTAATGTGACCTGCATAAAAAATGGTTCAAAGCGCTATTGGGATCAAACTACCTAGTCAGCTGTAATTTCTCAGTACGATTAGCAGGAATCTTTCTAATGTAAATTTCTTACTCAAGGTAAATATACTAACACATATGGTTTGGATTATAATTCATCATGATAAACTCAGCTGAAAGTGAACCAGAATCACTAATTGAAACTCCTGAAGAGAGAAGGGAAAGATTCTTGCTCGAATTCGAAAAACCGTTTAAATGTGAGAAATGTAATGAACGATTTAAGAAAAAGAAATACTTAAGAGAGCATAAGGCCGAAATTCATTCGTACTAACTACTGTGACAATAACTCTCTTATTGTCCGTGTCGAGAGAATCCTTCTAAAATCACTACGGTCGGACTATGTTTGTTTACTAGAGGTAGTACTATTTTTACACCTTTTAACGGCACTTTTAATAGAGGTCAATACAGACATCAAAAATTAAATTAAATCCCGCGAACTATTAGTACAGTATATGAAGATTTATACTAAAACTGGTGATTTAGGAGAAACAGGACTTATTGGTGGCAGGAGAATTCCAAAAAATCATGCAAGAATAATTGCTTATGGATCAGTCGACGAGTTGAACTCAAGTGTTGGCTTGAGCTTAGTAACCCTGCAGTCCTCTCTACATGCCAGTAGTTTCACAGATTTTATTGAGATCTTATCATCGATTCAAAATGACCTGTTCACCCTAGGTGCGGATTTAGCCAATGATCGTCCAAGTACCGGTGGCCGCGATGAAAGCCCCCGAATAAATGAAGACATGATAAGCAGGCTTGAGAGTACTATAGATGTTCTCGATCGGGAACTTGCACCGATTTCTTTCTTTATACTGCCAGGAGGCAGTCTCGAATCTGGTCACTTACACTTGAGCAGGAGCATCGCCAGAAGGTCAGAGGTTTCAGTTGTCGGATTGTCAAAAGATGAATCAATCAATCCTCTTACCATAATTTATCTGAATAGACTTTCTGATCTATTCTTCGTTATGGCTAGAACAGCCAATAAGAGGCTTGGTATTCCAGATAATGCATGGAAGAAGACACATTAGCCCACCCTAGATTCATTCTAATTCCAGATCGAGTTATTGCTCTTTATCCTGGCTTTAATCTGTTTGTTTTTCCCCAGCTATTCAATATAAAAGACATACTAAGGATGAAATTTTTTATAAGACACATCAATGTATCTTATCAGATACGTCAATGATAACGTCCTTTCTTAACTACCGACTGTTGGCAAATTTCTTTAATTTCGTGGTAGAATTAAAAGCGATAAAGAGATCAGGATGGATCAACAAGGTGGGGATTAAGAATGCTGAATCTGTGGCAGATCATACTTATGCAATGAGTACCATGGTCATGGTGTTCTCTGACATTTTGGGCATGAAAACAGAGAGAGCCATGAAGATGGCAATCCTGCACGATCTGGGGGAATCGATCATTGGAGACTATGAACCGAATGAAATTTCAAGTGAGGAGAAGAGAATCAAAGAGACAGAGGCATTCGCCCGTATTCTAAACCACTTGCCTCAGCAAACAAGGACAGAATATGCTGACATTTGGAAAGAATATGTAGAAAATAAAACTGAGACGTCACAGCTCGTTCATGGTGTAGATAGATTAGAAATGGCTTTTCAGGCAAAGACATACGAAAATCAAGGATACCGGTCCAGCATTCTTCAACAGTTCTTTACTTACGCAGCAGATGAAGAAGATGGGAATGATGCGCTCCTGTTACTAAAGCGGACTAAGGAGGCTTATTTTTCTGTAAAAAACTCTACTTAGGTTACCCACCCACAGCCGAAAATTCGGAGTTTTACTCTACTACTTGCATGATCTGTAAGTTTATGAAATCTGATGGAACGCAGCTGCGCTCGCATCTTGTGCGATGCGCAGTGCTATGGAATGGCGTCAGTGAAAGCTTAAAATGAACAAGAAAACAAAACTACAGCCAAGTGGATAAAAAAATAGAACATTCCCAAGAAGTGGAAGTCAGGGGCCATTTAATTGATTCTATGATCTTAGGACGTATTCTTGATACAATAATGGATCTTAGAGGAGACTTTCAGGTGCTGGAATTTCATGTAGGCAAGAAAAAAAAAGAAGAGAGCACTTCACGTCTTCTTGTAATAGGGAGAGACAGTGGCCATTTGGACAGGCTCCTAGAATCAGTATACCGGGAAGGAGCACAACCACTCCATATAGACGAAGTTGTATTGGAACCGGCTAGAAATGATATGGTATTACCTGATGCATTCTATAGCACTACCAATAATCCAACCCAAATCTACTTCAGAAATTCTTGGATAAATGTAAAGAATATGATGATGGATAAATGCATCTCTTTGGATATTGAGAAGAAGACTGCGGAGTGTAAGATGATACGTGAGATACGAAAAGGAGATATGATTGTGACTGGCGAGCAGGGGATACGCATCATTCCTCAAGAACGTCCGAGAGAAGGAGTAGATATATTTCAGTTTATGAGTAGCTCGAGTTCTAGCGAAAGACCAACACAACAAATCGCGCGAAAAGTAGCTTATGATATTTTCAATACTAAAAAAACTCTTCATGGAAAAATAGTTGTAGTATCAGGACCGGTTATTGTTCATTCTGGTGCATCAGGAGCCTTGGCACAATTGATACGAATGGGATACGTTGATGGATTACTAGCTGGTAATGCACTAGCAGTTCATGACATCGAAAATGCCATCATGGGTACTTCTCTTGGCATGCATGTTAGAGATGGAACCCTAGCAGTAAGAGGGCATAGGAACCATATGCAAGCTATAAACGAAGTTTTCAAAGCAGGATCGATAAAGAAAATGGTAACAAAAGGGGTCTTAAGTAGTGGGATAATGTATGAGTGTGTTTCAAAGAAGGTGCCCTACGTTCTGGCTGGCTCCATTAGAGATGACGGTCCCATTCCTGATGTTGTGACTGACGTAGTCGTAGCTCAACGCATGTACAAAAAGCTACTGGAAAATGTTAAGATGGTCTTGATGTTTTCAACTATGCTACATTCAATAGCCGTAGGCAATATGCTTCAGTCATCGGTAAAGGTAGTTGCGGTGGACATCAGCCAGCCGGTGGTAACAAAACTATTGGATAGAGGGACAACTCAGGCAATTGGAGTTGTAACTGATGTAGGAACATTCCTACCTATGATAGTAGAACACCTAAAACAAATTAGAACATAAGATAGGGTACAAATGCACAGTTTTTGCGTAGGCAACCACCAAGCCTTATATCCCACATTGTCTTGCTATATTCTACCATCTCAGATATAGTAATAAAATTACTATCACATAGTAACACTAAATATGGCCATTACATATTTAAATAATGTGGGACACTTACCCCTGATAGAATTGTATTCATTGAGGAAAATAGTCTCTTCCATACAGCATAACAATATCATGAGTCGATATGAGCTTCATAAGACAGGATACAGATAAAGGAGTAAGCAGGGATTTGGATCTCAAAGAAGATTTAGAAGATTCGAGTATGCATCTAAGAGCATCTCTGTACGAGAAACTGGCATATTATCTCAATAACCTAAAAATCCCATCAGATGATCCATTGCATTCTACCTCAATGTCATATGTAGAAAAGATTTCTACGATTGAACTTCGAACACAGCCAAGTTTCTTAGAGGCAGTAAGGGTAATTGTCCATGCTGGAAGGGAGACTGGATATTATTTTAGTCCGTCTGAATTATCAGATATATTTACTATCTCTGTGGGGGAGATAAGGAAGGCTCGTAGGGCAGAGGAAAAAAAACTTCAAATATTTGATCGGGTGGTTTTTAACATTTACAAGGACCTGAACGAAAACTTTCAAAGTTTTACTGATTCTTTGAAGGCATCGTACCCGGAAATACTTGTAAATGTGATCTCCGTAATCTATAGTGGAAAAGATGCTTTGGGAGTACGCATTGATTCGCACAACGTTGAAGCGTACTATCGAACAAGAAAAGATGAGCAAAAGATTCAGCAATACTTGAGTTTGGATTTCCATACGGAGAATAGAGATGAACGGAACGGTAAAACAGTTACTGAAGTGCAGATATCGGACAAGGAACTGATTGATAGTATAGCACAGATAACAGGAAGAAACACAGAGTCTATCCGTGACGCGCTTAAGGGATTGTCTGAGTACGACCTGAACAGCATCAAGGATTTTTGTAGTAATTACACTAAGATACAAAAGTACCATGGCATAGCTTGGGATGAAAAGGAATTCAAGGAAAGACTTGAAAGAGAATTGGGTAGGACGTTATTGGATAGTCAAGTTCAACATGCTATCCTATCTGTAAGAAGATCAAAAACATACATTGAAAACATTTTAGACGATAAATTCGTTCCCGACAAATCCCATGGGATAAATCATGTTAAGCATAACCTGGAGTATGGATATCAGTTGATAGGGATCATCCACAGTAAGAGAAAGAGGAAAAATCGAAGAATATAATATACATTTTTGTTCCGTAACAATCAGATGGACAGAGAGAAGCCTCCAATAATTTGTGGGCAATTACAAGCAGATCATTTTGCAGGACGCGACAAAATGATATTGCAGTAATATCGCAAAGCGAGTTCAATTACTAACATGTAATAATTAAACTGGAAGTGACAGTCTCCCTACATACTCTTCCATCTCATGTTCCGACTTCATTTTAGATACTATATCGTTTTTTTCTTCCTCAGTAAACCAATTTGCAAGACTCTTTGCAACTCCGTTCTTGTCACATATTACGATCATGTAACCATTTTGTTCCTTTATGACTCCGTAAAAACTCTCTTCGCCTACTGGCTCCCATTGGCCAGATTTATTATCCTTCAACGCCAAGGCAGGCATAGCATTAACCGCATAAGTCTTCAAGAAATCTTGTGCGGATTTGACTCTCTTTTCACCTATTTTTAGGGCGTTGAAATATTGCATACATTTACTTCAATTTTATTTCTCTTAAAAAGGTTTACAGTCGCCAAGGGAATATGAACTCAAACAGATCCTTAAGGGATATTTTGAATAGTAACACCCGCCTGTCATATTGTCTTAGATACCCTTTGAGGATTCGTATCATTAAATCATACCCGTTAAGAAATCCTTTTTTTATATATGCAGCGTTCTAATAAAAAATTAATAAGTATAATCCTTAAAGCTGAATCAAATAAGATATTCAGTCTATCGACTTGCACCAGAGGTTATTGGGATCTAGATTTTATCCATTGCCCTACTTTAGGCAAAACATTATTTTGAGAGTAACTACTGGCAATAAGCCCTACATGACCAGTGTGGAATCTCATCAAACGTTTGTCTTTGCTAGACACCAAATCATTCAATGCAGAACTGGATGCTGGTGCAACCAAGTGGTCCTCTTCAGCGACTATATTTAGTAGTGGTATTCTAATCTTAGATAGATCTATAATACTAGGATCGTCTACTTCAAAATTGTTCTTACTTGATGTTTCTCTTATTCGCATTTCGTTTTTTGCGAGCAAGTTGTCTTGGTATATATCTTTTATCCATTGTCTGAATGTTTCACCTGCAATAGGCGGGGTATCGTAAAGCCATTTCTCAACTCCTAGGAAGTTCTCTACAAACTTTTTATTGTCAATATTTTGTACAAGGTTGATATATTTGTTTACCCCTTGCTTGAAAGGTTTAAGTATCGAATAGCATGCGTAAAGTTGTTCAGAGGTAAAGTTTCCTAAAGTATCAACTAGTTTATCGACATTAATATTCTTGGCGAAATTTGCAAGGACTGTTGAATCTTGATCGGCATCTATTATAGGTGCGATAGTCACCAGATTTCTAACATTCTCCTGATGAGTGGCTGTATACATTACTGACATCGTTGCACCAAGACAATAACCGTGTAGGGTTACTCTTTCGACATCTCTGTCATCCTTCACTATTTCAACGCAATCATCTAAAAAGTAATTTACGTAATCATCAAAAGAGATGTATTTGTCTATAGATGATGGAGCATTCCAATTAATCAGATATACATCAAAGCCCTGTCGAAGAAGATTTTGGATCCAGCTTTTTCCCGGCTGGAGATCAAGAATGTACGATTTATTCATGAGAGCATATACGACCAATATGGGAGTTGGAAAAGTTTTGACAGTCATAGGCCTATAATGCAAGAGAGAGTAGTCCCTCGTTTCATGAAGTATCTCATTAGGTGTAGTCCCTACTTTGATTGTCTTGCCGGCGAGATGGAGCGTCTTTCGACATGTCTCTAAGCGCTTTGAATAGTCTACCAACTCCTGAGCGATGTCGAGAGAAGGATCTGGTTTGTTACTGAGTTGATCTGGATTGGTTCTTGGTGCTTTTAAAGCCTCGTCACTTGGTTTAACTCTCTGTTCGGTTGCGGTTTCTTCCTGTTTAGTCACAAATATCCCCTGCTTAAGGTGCTTTCTCCCTATAATTTTTATTGCTGAGATTTAAAAACTTATAGATTTTGTATTGAGATAGATACTATACAAACAAGAAGTATGACCCATAGCCGGTTAAACTAAAACGCTTTCTAGGTGGCCATGATACGTAGGCCAGATTCGAACCAGCAGCAGATTAGAGCCACTCAGAGAGTACTGGGTAATAGGCCTTACGTCGTGTGTCATCTAGGCTATTTTTTTCTAGAATCAATCCTTGTTCCTTGAGGTCTTCAATCGCATTTTGAATTGTTCTCCTGGGTAAATGACTGATTCGGATCAGTTCACTCTGTTCTACGGGATATTTGGTCTTGATTATGTAATAAATAAATTTGGACGCAGGGCCACCTTCTGGATCCTTTCGAAAGGAAGAGACCCCGTATGCTGCTTTTGACATTAAACCCCTTCGCTGTGTTTCGACAGACATTAGCAATTCTGGCCTAATTTCCGCGAGGTTTACGCGCTGTCCAAACTCAGCTATAAGAGCTGATTGTTGCGATTCAAGTGGGGCTTCGAAAATGAATGCCCTTGGCGGAAATCTTGATGTGAGAGCACCCATAAGGTGCCACTTTACTGATCCACGTTCATCGTAAATTCCAACACCTATCCCTTCATTTGCCTCAAGTATAACTTTGCTACTACCAAGCTTGATACTTTGCTCGGTTCGTAAAAGAATCTGTTCAACTGTCAATTGATGCCTGGGGTCCTTTCTTCCGATTTTCCACATGTACCGCATATCCTTTGATTCAATAGTCTTAACGATTCTTTCTTTTTCGTCCAAACTCAGATCTCGATTATTTTCACTAATTTCTATGACATCGATGCCTATTCTAGCAGCCTCAGTTATGAACCTCTCAAATACATTCTCGAAAATCGCGTACTCGGTCATTGTGCTTCCTAACGACACTTGAACCCCATGCTTGTGATAGTTCCCTACTTTCTTCTCGAGAATATTATCGGGAATCAAAAGTGGATATGCTCCGTAGATCTTCACCATATCTAGTATTGGCGAATATGTTTCGATACATTCACTACCGATATTTAGTAGTCTGTCTATCATGTAAGTTAGCCCTTCTTCTCTCGGCTTTATTGAGTCGATTCGATCCTTTATTGTACCTTCAAGCATCTAAGACTATTCACTAAGTCTCTTTACCTATATTGAAGTTGCTTGAATTCATATCGATGACCGACAAGTAAATGGAGCTCCAGAGTGAAGCGAATAATACCCATTTTGTCATGTAATACCAGTCGAGTCGGAATCCACCCCGCACCAATGAGGTTTCAGGTTCGATCCATCGCATTTTGAACCTCTAGAAGTACAGAAATGATCTGTTCTGAGTGGGTTGGCGACAACCGTTTAGTATTCAAGAAAGGATCAACCTCTCTCGTTTTTTTATTCTTAATGGTCCCGACATCGACGTACATGGAAACTCCAGCCTCACCCTGAGTAAATTTATCGTAATCAATCAAAACTGGTGGAACCTGATATAGGTCTATTACGAAGGACGTCAAGTCCTTGACTAGTAGTTCTTTCCTATAATTGATATCATGGTATTGGGGGTATCCCTTTTCAATAGCCTCGGCCTTCTTCACTAAATCACCATAGAACCTTTCATTTTCAAGTAGGTTCTCAAGTAACACTTCATCACCCACGTTCGCAATCCCTCTAGAGGATATTTCCTCCTCTATCATATTATTCCCTTGTTGAGCGATCTGCGAATAATATTGGATGCCTTCATCTTCCAATTGTCTGAGATTTTGCAATATATCAATCACTTTTTTATTTACTCGATAGTAGGGCAAAGTATGAAACTGCACTCCAAAATAGACTCTGACATCGTAATTGCCTACAGATTTGATAATTTCGCAATAGATCCTATTCAAGTCCTCGATTTTGGACTTGCCGATGCCAGAAGTTTGCCAGCCGGTTAGGGATCGCATAAAGTGTTCATAATGTTTCGAAACATTTCCAATATCGAATGTAGAGGACTGTGTGACAGTGCCGTCTGCAAGCATAACACTTACCTCATGCATTAAAATCCGCGGCGATATAGAGCGAAAGAAAGATTCTGCAATACGGGTTAAGGCAGAATTTATTTCTTGAATATTGCTATTCTTAGGATCTTTTAATGGCAGCCTCATAGGAGATTCAAGGATCTTAATTTCCTAGATACTTATAATTCAACTGTACTAAATTGGATTTTAATGCTGGTAAATTCTAGGCGGTCTAAGAGAATTCTATTTCTAAAATTCCGACAGGGATAGATCGATAGCTGAGGCATAAAATTAAAGAGCCTGCACACAATAACTGATTTCTGCGTTCGTATCCTCGTAAGACGAAGACAGCACGAGTTTTCCCTCCCATTACAAATGATACGGAGAGGCATATAAGACTCCGATACATTTAACATTGTGTGTTTGAATTACGGTTAGGTCATACTCCTGACGCTGATGACGCATTCATGTTTTATGGGATTGCATCGGACAAAGTGAATACTGCTGGATTTGAGATCAAGCATACGATAGAAGATATTGAAACCCTGAATAAGAGGGCATTGAATCACGAACTTGATGTCACCGCGATCTCGGTTCACACCTACGCATACTTGAAGAATTACATTATCTTGCGCTGTGGAGCCAGTTTCGGCCTTAATTATGGGCCGGTGATTATCTCGAAAAGAAGAATCACAATTCCTGAGCTTAGTCGCACAACAATAGCGATACCAGGAAGAATGACCTCAGCATATTTAATTTCAAGAATTGCGTTGGGGAACTTCCCTGATATACAGATGCCTTTCCACATGATTCCAAGTGCGGTGATGAAAGGAGAGGTAGATGCTGGTTTAGTAATTCATGAGGGGCAGATCACTTTTGATTCGTATGGTCTTTTAAAGGTCCTAGACCTAGGAAGATGGTGGAATGGCATTACAAATGGTTTGGCAGTTCCGCTTGGGATAAATGTGGCCAATTCAAAAACCATGTCAGAGTCTCAGATTAAGGAATTTGAGCGCGTATTTAATGACTCTATCCTGTACGGGCTCAACCATTTTGATGATGCTCTTGACTATGCAATGGCGTACAGTAGAAACCAGACCAGAGATGTGATCGGCAAATTCATAGCTATGTACGTAAACAGGCTAACCATAGACATGGGAACAGAAGGTATTGCAGCCATCCAGAGAATGTTTGAGATGGCATGGAAGAAAGGAATCATAAAGGAAAATATTTCTCCTACCTCGATCGCAACAACCGTTTAGGTAGATTCTGCGGAAAGCAGCAAGTTAGTAAAAATACATACGTACGATATTCCTAAAATCCATTGGGATTATTGAAAAAAGCAGCTCCACGCGGGATTGCTTAAGCTCTGATAGATTTGCCGGCCTGAATATCCCGGGCATGTGGAGGTGATTTCATTCGCAAATCCTGAAGCTTGTAACGCTTAAATAACATCATTAAAACAGATACCATGCACATTGAATGGCATGACTGGCTTTGCGCAGGACTTGATCAATAAATCAGATGTTTCGGATATAGTATACAATGTTCTGGATGGGAGTCGCATCAACTTAAGCGATTGCCTAAGGCTTTTGGAATCTGAAGACGTTTATTCTCTTGGTATTTCTGCCAACTATTTACGAAATAAATTATTCGGAAACGATGCCAGCTTTGTTAATAATATAATACTTAATTATACCAATGTATGTGTAACATACTGCAAATTCTGTGCTTTTTATAGACCACCTCGACATTCAGAATCATACACATTATCCCTAAAGCAGATACTTGAGCGCGTTCTTGGGGCTAAAGAGACATATGGTATTACTCAAATTCTTATTCAGGGTGGTCATAACCCGAATCTTAGGATAGAGTATTATGAAGAAATATTCAGTGAAATGAAACGACGATATCCTGAGATCGGTATTCACGGTCTTTCTGCATCTGAAATAGATATGATATCAAGAGTAGAGAGGTGCAGCACAAGAGAAATTCTCCACAGATTAAAGGCTGCTGGGCTTGACTCGCTTCCCGGTGCGGGCGCAGAGATACTGGATGATAACGTAAAATCAACAATTAGTCCATTGAAAATTAAAAGTGATGAGTGGTTAAGGATCATGGAAGAAGCACATAATCTTGGAATTATGTCTTCCGCCACAATGATGTACGGCACGGTCGAGACGACAGAACAGAGGGCAAATCATCTACTCCTAATTGCTAGATTACAGGAAAAGACGCACGGTTTTATGTCATTTATTCCATGGAGTTTTGAGCCCAATAAAACGGAGATGCAATCTGAGGGATCCGTGAGGTATTCTTCAGGTGGATTGGAATTGCTTAAGATGATTGCGATTTCAAGGATCGTTTTTTACGGGTTGATTGACCATTTGCAATCCTCATGGCTAACCAATGGAATAGGTATGGCCCAGCTGGCATTAAATTATGGTGCAGACGATTTCGGAGGTACACTTATTGGAGAAGAGGTTGTCAGCGCTACGGGGGCAAGGTCTACAGAATTAACCGCAAGCATGATAATAGAGTCCATAAGACAGATAGGATATAGACCATGTGAAAGGGACAACTACTATAACATAATTAGGTACTTTTGATTGGCTGTTCCTTGGTCGAGGACAATATTGTCATAGTCAATCGTATTAAGACACTTAGTCAAATTGGCTTAGAAGTACCTTTAAATTGTCTATTAAGAACAAGTTTTGTAATCATGCCAGTAGGAATAGATGATCTGGCTATCTACGTTCCTAAGCTTTATGTAGATTGTAAAGAGTTTGCTGAGGCAAGGGGAATAGACCCCCAGAAGTTAGAGTATGGCATAGGGATCAGGAAAATGGCTATAGTTGATGTGAATCAAGACCCAGCTTGTATGGCTGCCAATGCATGCTTAACATTAATGGAGAAGAATTGTTTGCAACCTCAAGATATCGGGAGGATGTATTTAGCAACTGAATCAGGACTTGACGAATCAAAAGCAATGAATTCATTTGTGATTGGGATGCTGGAACAGGTCTATGGCGAAGGCTCCTTTGAACATGCAGGGGGAATTGAATGCAAATTTGCGTGTGTTAGCGGATCTTATGCTTTGTACGATAATGCAAATTGGATACGTGCCGAAGAAAATAATGGTCAATCTGCGATCGTGATTGTGAGTGACATTGCCAAGTATGATATTGGTTCCGCAGCTGAGTACACCCAAGGAGCTGGTGCAGTGGCCATGCTGATCAAAGAGAATCCCAGATTATTAGCCTTCGATCAGAAGGTCACATCGACTATTATTAAAAATGAGTACGATTTTTACCGACCGTTCGGAAAAGAAACGCCTTTGGTCAATGGTAATTATTCAAACCTGTTGTATCTCATACAAGTTAGGAAAGCCTTTGACAGTTATAAAGAAAAGGCATTGAGGTATGGCCTAATTGATTTGAAGGAAGGAGAATCCATAACGGATCATATTGATTTAATCAGCGTTCACCTACCATACAGAAGAATGGGTGAGAAGGCTCTGGCTTATCTCTTAAGGCATGAGTGGAGAAACCTTCCCAGGTGGAAAGAGGTCATTGGTGAAGTAGGAATTGAAGAGCCTTATCCTAGAGATCCCAGAGGTACAATTGAATCTATTCTAGCTGATACAGAATTTATGAAAGCAGATGAGAAGTTCCGAAGACTGTTTATGCAAACCACTCTTTACCATGATGTTTATGAGAAGAAAATGGCGAGCTCTTTGAAGGCTTCTGAAATAATAGGCAATCTGTATACTGCTTCAATGTATATGGGGTTCAGAAGTTTGTTAGAATTTGAATATAAGAGGGGAACTGATTTGGATGGCAAAAGGGTAGGTTTCGGTTCGTACGGAAGCGGTAGCAGTGCAATGGTTTTCAGCGGTGTAATTCAACCCGCATACAAGGAAATTGTAAAGGCAATGGATCTCGAGAGGGAGATCGGCAGTAGGATGAAGCTTTCAATGGAAGAGTACGAAGGATTACATAGAGGAATTAGAAGGGAATTATTTGATTTTATTAATCATAGCAATAAGGAATTTGTACTGATCAAAATAGGAGGAAAATCCGCGGAAAAAGCCGGGTTTCGAGAATATGCTTATACAACCTAGCTTAAATTGTCACGTCGATCTCATAGAACTGACACCAACCATGGCAACCCTCAAATCTTCAATTGATTGAGTTAATAAAGAATACATCATCTGGCTCTATCAACTCTTCGGTTGAAATAGCGCTTTAGCGCGCAATAGGTCGATATTTATTTGATTTTATCAAACTCACCTTTGGTCTTGGCCAAAAACTGCATAAATTTCGTATCAGAAGCAATTAGAGATTTCATTGAACTCTCCAATTCGTACAGTGATACTCTTGCAATATCGTTTTCCACAATTGTAGAAATAGTTAATAGATTTGACTCACTATACATAAAGGCCAATTTAAGTACGAAACTCTTAATTGATTCCCCTAACTCGTACACTAGTATGTTTTCCCTCATATCACTTTCCAAATCGGATTCTAGATAGAAATTTTGATTTGTCAATAGTCTTGCACATTCATTCAAATACTCCGTAATTGTCTCATAAAATCTAGCAGTGCCTTGACCTATGGTTTTAGTTTCAAAATATCGAAATACAAGCGTTCTGATTAGGGTATTCATACTATAATTTAGGAGAAGTTGGGGAGGGTAGATCAGCTTGTTTGTAAAAATATAAAGTAAACCATAAGTAGTAAACCTATATATCATGCTTCCACCGAATATTTTTCTTTGCTCTTGTATTTCCTCAATATATTGGAGCTCAATAAGCCTTTTCAATATTACATAATCATTCCTTTCTTGGGAATTCTGCTGTCGAAATCTAAACTTTGATGGTGCAACTCTATAAGTTGATGCTTCAGAGTTGATTATCCTGTAGACCAGAGCCTTTTCGTTACTGGATAAATTACCAGATTGATAATCTTTCGTTAGATTTATGATTTCTATGTAATCCATAGAGTACACTTTTTGATTAGTTAATTACTTCTAAGAAGCTGACGATGGAATTAAAACGTATCTGCATATGGATTCCATTCTAATTATTGGCGATGTACTAGAAAAATTAAAGCTATCCAGATAGTCTAAATTGAAGGAGACTTCAATTTCGATGAAATAATATTGATACTTGAAATTAGAACAGTGCTTTGTGGTCTTGCCGAGATCATGGTCTATTCCAATAGATCTGTTCTGAACATTGGTGAAACATGGAGAAAATCTTCTTCCAGGACCTAACTCGTTTCAATTTCATTTTTAACACTGTCAGCCTTTAACTTGTCAGAAAAGGAAACTAACTTGCCATGATCCTCAATTTTTATTGTCGTATTCATTCTGATATGCAACCCCAGCATACGGAAAAGCGACAACAATTCTCCGCCCGATATCTTCTGTTGTATGTCCCCTCTTTCTATCAAATCAAGTATACGGTTTATTACTGCCATGGTTTGTGACGGATACTGAGCTTCGGCAGCTGACAAAACCTCATCAGCTCTGTCATAAACATAGTTGAGAAAAGTCTGTTTCTTAGACTGTTCAAGACTAGACTTTTCATCTTGTATTTTTCGTCGCCTTTCTGTAGCAGCTGCTTGCTCTCGTAGTTCTCGCATTTTTCGAGCTTTTATGATCTCTAATTCTCTATCCTCTTCTGACTTCAACCTTTCATTACACCTAGCGGAACTAATCTTACCACCTTTGTTGCAATTCCAACAGAATGAGATATAGCAGCTACCCTATCGACGTCTTTGTACGCATAAGGTGTTTCCTCCACGACACCTTCTTTAGTCAAAGCTTTGAGATAAATACCTTTATCTTTGAGACTATTTCTGACTTCATCCAGAGAATATGCTCGCTTTGCAGCTGATCTTGACATAGTTCTCCCAGCGCCATGAGCGGTAGAACCGAAACTCAAATCGAGGGACTTCTTATTGCCCAGCAGAACCCAACTTGCGGTTCCCATAGATCCAGGGATGATAACTGGCTGTCCCACTGCTCGATATCTTTCAGGTACTTGCGACATCCCTGCGGGGAATGCTCTTGTTGCACCTTTACGATGAATCATTAGATCACGCGCTCCCTCGCCATTGATATCATAACTTTCTACTTTAGCAATGTTATGTGAGACATCATATACTAGTTTCATCTCCAGCTCTTGTTCACTCATATTAAACAGTTTTTCAAATGTCTTTCTGGTCCAATGTGTAATTAATTGCCTATTGCACCATGCAAAATTGAGTGCAGAATTCATCGCCTTCCGATAGTTTATTCCTTCTTGGGAGGTGTTGGGAACACAAGCCAATTCCCTATCAACCAATTTTAGCTCATATTTTCTCGATATACTCTCAGAAATGCGCAGGTAATCACTGCATACTTGGTGTCCGAAACCTCTAGATCCACAATGAATAAGAATTGTCACTTGGCCTATTTCATTTAAACCCATAGCGGCGGCAGCCCCTTCATCAAGGATCTTGTCGATCTTCTGAATTTCCAGAAAGTGGTTTCCAGAACCGAGACTCCCCAGCTGGTTCATGCCTCTTTTCTTGGCGGTCTCTGAAACACTATCTGGATCGGCTCCAACCATCTTCCCTCCCTCCTCGCAAACCTCAGCATCCAGTTCCCATCCGTAACCGTTTTCAATAGTCCATCTTACACCTTCAACAAGAAATTCATCCATGCTAGATTTAGTTAATTTGATCGAACCTGTTTTTCCTATGCCAGAAGGTATGGCCTTAAAGAGTTCATTAACTACTTCCCTGATTCCTCTCTTTGTAAGATCTTTTTCAGTCAGGTTTGTGCGGATCAGCCTTACGCCGCAGTTAATGTCATAGCCTACTCCTCCTGGACTGATGACCCCTTCGACCAAATCAGTTGCGGCAACGCCCCCTACGGGAAATCCGTAACCTTCATGACCGTCAGGGAGGACAACTACGTGCTTTCTCACGCCTGGGAGTGTGGCAACATTAGCAGCTTGATCGATCGTTCGATCCGCAATCATCTTAGAAATTAGAAGATCATCAGAAAAAATGGTAACTGGAACATTCATTCCTTTACTTTCGTTTTTCTCGAGCCGAAATTCAAAATCATTAACCTTCTGAATTTTATGATTGCCATGCTTAGTAAATAGTCCATTCATCACAGAAGCATCATTGCAAGATGTTATTATAAGCCTTGCTTAAGTAACTTTGATCACATAATGCATGTATCACGGGGAAAATGCTATAACATAGAAATAAATAGCCATTATTTGTGAGCGTAATTATATGTGCGGTCATCGTATAGTTTGGTTAGTACACTGGCCTTCCATGTATCTTAATGTACGAGGCTAGCCCGTAACCCGGGACCCGATCTTCTACCAAGATGGGGCGGGAATTCAAATCCCGGTGACCGCACCTACAATAGGAATTTATTGAATTGACCATATACTACCTGCCGTATAGCATTTCGATTGATCCTATCACTAATATCTATCAGCTATTCCAAAGCATCTTTCATCTCTCTGTATATCCAATCTTTGCCTTGGTGATACTCATAGTGGAATCTTGTTGCAACATAGCTAGCTAGTCCGATTTACAAGAGAGTCATTGATACAAGGTGCTGAAGTTACCAATCATGCGACTAGGCTAGGTATTTGTGATAAAGTTGTTCTGTGACAACCACAGAATTGTGAAGGTACCATTTTGTGAAAATTCTTTTGTCCAACTTCATGTAGAGTAACATTTGAATCCAGATTTTGGCCCTGTAAGAGTTTAAGGTAGAATTGAAATGCTTTGTTTGTTCCAAGATCAGCAATGCAATCATGTGAATCTGTCCGTAAACCTTAACATAAATAGGTAGGATGATGAGCTGTATACATATACATAACTGCAAAAAAGACCGCAGTGTGGACGCTGAAGTCTCTGAATTAAAGTCTGCCTAATGGCCTTATGTATTATGCTTTTCCTTTGGGCCTACTCAAGTCAAAAATGTCGGAGAGCTCTTGAACATGATTAAGAACAATAGAACTTCATTCTATGGAGTAGACAGGTTGGTGTAATAACTTACGCTGATTAATAGCATTTTATAACCACGCACACGAAACAGTTGTCGAGCGATGACAAGGTAAATGTTCATTGTACCACTTGTAACCATCTGGAATTGCTAAGATGCTGTTATAGATTTATAAGATTCAACCGAAGGTAGACAACATGCCAGAATTTCCTGATATTCATGCATGGATCAAGTTGATTGATCAGCACAATGGTAGAGTAGTTCCTAGTAGCTCACAACTAAGCCATCCTTCTACAGTTACGATTCGTTACGTTGTAGCTAACGATAGCAATCAATCAGCGGGAGAAATAGCTGTAATAGGGATACTCTATAAGAATAATGTGAAAGTAATCCCTAGTCCGTTACCTTTAACATGGATTAAGCTGCAAGCGAGCCAGCTATGGAAACATGAATATACCGTGATCAGCACTGGAGAGGAAAATGAATTTCGTACCACGCTATTCGGAGGGGTTGGCGGGTCTATTACAGAAGAGGATGAGAAGAATAACATTTTCGGTGCTAAATTTTCCTTTCTCTCTAATTAATGATATATATGTACATGCGCTTAAGTCCTATGTGAGTGTTGCTTTAATTCATCGTGAATTCTAATTATAGCATAGGATAGAGTTATAAGAAATGAGAAACATCCCACAGCCACAAGTATGAATTCAGCCACAAATGTTGCATTCTTTTTTTCAACACACCGTACATTGCGTCATAACGTACTACGTTTCCGAAACTGAAACTTTCCATCATCTGAGGCATATTTTCTGAACCCGAACTTAACCTTCCTTAAGCATAGAAGAGTTTACGGTCTATTTGATATCGAATTCAACTAAAACCATGAGGATTTCGGCAACATAGACAAAAAGAGCCAAAGTAGGATGTCATAGTTCTGCCTTGTATTCGTAGTATATTGTTTATTGCTGTTAGCCAGCATAGCTGGTCTGCCGTCGTGGGATGATCTGGTTCCCTCCATATAATAGTCATTCTGAAACCAAGGTCCTCAGTCATGTATTCCAATGGCGAAGTCAGCTCTTTGACATGAGCTCTAGCCCCAATCCGAAATCTACTCTTCCATTGCATGTAAAAATAAACCTTAAAGGTTGGTCGAAAACTACGCACCATAGTAGGGCCTTGCCTTTGAACGGAGTTCCGCAGGTTTGGAGAATTAGGAAATTTGCTTCACCCCATGTTCGTTAACGATCCAGTCCAATACGTTACATTTCATACCTTTTTTTTATTTTTAAATATCTTCACTACAGGATCATTATCAGAAATCCTTTAGTTTCTCAAAGATGGTTTGACGACACCGTATTGAAGCAAGAGACGGAATGAATAACTTGAGAATGCAATCGCCCTCTCGATCAGTACGTCCATCTAAAAATGAAGTAGATACTTAATAGACTATGGTTCAAAAACATATAGGGATTTGAAAGCATACTGGTCGTGTATATGACCAGTGTTGGCATACCCCCATCACATAGATGGCACAATGGATAACTCGCAAGATAAATTTGATGGTAGTCAAAGCCCAAGACAGACGGAATCGATGATCCACAAGATGGCCCTGGATCCAATCAACTTCTCAGTATCAATCATTAGTTTAAATAGAGGAAATCACCGATAATTAGGTGACACTAATTCGAGAGAATACATGAAAATGACTGCTGAACCACCGAAGGTAGGTAAGAATGAAGAATCAGATGGTGATAATCGTCATGCCAAATACACGATGAAACCAGACCATAAGAACAGGAGAATAAGAGTTGGTATTGACGTAGGTGGTACGTTTACCAAAGCAGTAGCAATAGACATGTCTACAGGAAGTATAGTAGGAAAATCTACACTTCCCACTACTCATAAATCAAATCAAGGTGTTGCAACTGGCATTTTACAAGCATTATCCGACGTCATGAATAAGTATGAGATCAATAATTCTGAAGTAGAACTAATATCTCACAGTACAACTCAGGCCGTAAATGCCTTGCTTGAAGGTGATACAGCCAAAGTTGGGATCATTGGAATGGGAGTTAGTTTAGAGAAGTCCAACATCATAAGACGCACGAACATAAGAGATATAGTACTGGACAATAATGGGAAAAAACGTATTGAGACCTGTTATAGGTTTTTGGATACTTCTACGTATCTAGATGAAGAGAGTGTGAAGTCCACTATCCTTGAACTTGTACGCGAAGGAGCTGGAGTCCTCGTAATCAGCGAAGCTTATGGTGTCGACGACCCTAGTAACGAAGATTTTGTTGAGAAAGTAGCAAAGTCAAGTATTAGGGCGAGTGATGTCGAGATAGTTCCAGTAATTGCCGCTCATGATCTGACCGGGATTTATGGGCTTGAGATCCGGACCATGACCGCGGTGATTAATGCAAGTATTCTCCCTAAAGCCGCCAGCACAGCAAAGTTTGTGGAGAGTGCTGTAAGAGAGAAGCTTGGGATCTCCAATAATACAGCTATAAAAGTAATGAAAGGAGATGGAGGAGTTACAAATATTGATGCATTTGAGACTAAACCTATAATAACTGTTCTTTCGGGACCAGCGGCTAGTGTAGCAGGAGCTCTACTTCACTTAAGGGTGTTAAATGGAGTTTTTGTTGAGGTTGGGGGAACTTCGACAAATGTCTGTGTAATCAAAGATGGTAAACCCAAGGTGAATTATGCCACAATAGTTCAGCATCCCACATGTATTAGATCATTGGATGTCAGGGTTGTGAATGTTGCGGGGGGTTCAATCGTTATATTGTCAAAAGACAAGCGAAAAATAGTAGACGTAGGTCCACGATCTGCGCACATAGCTGGTTTGGAATACTCTTGTTTTGCTGAGCCTGCCGAGATCCAAGAAGGGACGATGATGCGATTTGGGCCTAGGATGGAGAATGACTTGACTTTCGATGAATTAAGCGGTGCATATGAGCCCAATACTCATGATAGAGATCAAAGCCTGATCTACGCTGTAATTAAAGGGAGTCGAACCAATAAGTCAGGGGAGTCAGGAGAAAGGCTGTTTGCGATAACTACTACGTGTGCAGCCAATGCGCTTGGATTAATTTCTGATGAAGATTACGCCAAAGGCAATTCCGAATCTGCCAAGATCGCATTATCAATTCTTGCCAGGGAGATAGGTACTTCGATGGAGGATGCTGCCAAACAAATACTTAATATGGCGACTGACAAGATTCTCCATATCGTAGATCCTATGCTAAAGGAATATGATCTAACATATTCCAAACCAAGGGGATTCTTTTTGAACAGAAAGGCTAGTGAAGACCGTTTTGGAAATGATGAAGGAAACGTAAGAAACAATAGCTTTGTTATTGTGGGTGGCGGCGGAGGCGCGTCAGTCCTAGCTCCTCACCTTGCGAAGACACTAAAAATGAACTACAAGAAAGCAGAACACGCTGAAGTTATATCCTCTATCGGGGTGGCTGCTGCTATGATACATGAAGAAGTCGAAAAAACAGTGGATGTGAATCCCAAACCAGAGGAGGTTTCCCGCCTGATGGATGAAGTAAAAGATCTAGCCTTGGCTAAGGGTGCCTTACCGGAATCCATCACCATACAATCAGAATATGTCAGTGATAGATCTGTCTTGCGAGTTATTGCGACCGGTAACATGAGCTTAGACATTGGTACTGCCAACTCCAGGGAAATTGGAAATGATGAAGCTGAGGAGATCGCTAAAAGTCTTTTTGGGAGAGATGGAAACCCGTCAGGAGTTCTAGACTATGATATTGGGGATGCAAATGGCAATATGTCCGTCAAACGTATTGATTTCGATGTTAAGAATTATCACATATTTGAATGTGAAAAAAGAGTCAAAAATTTTTTTAGATTTATCTCACGTTCACATAAGAAGCAAACTTCTATATTGATTCTTGATAAATTTGGAAGAGTGAAACTTTCTTTGGTAGGTGTAAATATTATCAAAGGGACCAAACATGAAGTCCTGACTGATTTGCTGAGATTGCTTGGGAGC
>DASQQK010000032.1:0-3945 GCA_035643435.1 Nitrososphaeraceae archaeon
GTCAATAATAGATTTCCTAATGTATGAGTGTGAACATTAGATTATAAGGTGTTATGGTAGTGTTCGTCTTCTGAGCCACAGTATTATATATGTGTATAAACAGCGTATATGCTGCCGAATATGAAAAAAAGTCAAACTATACTACAGACAAATGGATGCGACAACCATTGGTTTCAATTAGATGTATTATGTTCTAATTTAGGTTCTCAAAACCAGGGTGAAGAGAATACCGTGTCAGTCGCATCTGCTGAGCAGCAAGAAGACAAATCCGGCAAAAGCTATAGTCCCCCATTTCCATAGAAATATCTAATGATGTTACGGCTAGCCCGCGCGAGGCTATCCTCTATAGCACTATCATAATCTAAAATGTCCTATGAAACTGGAGGCGCCGGAGCATATTACAAGTACCTTCTTAGCGTGAGAGGGTAATACACGTTTGACTAAATGATAATAATAATGATTAACTATTGATATACTATACTACACTTACTCATACATGATGATTAGCAGAATTATCAAAATCTTTAACCTCAAGAGTATCGAAATCAGTCCACGCATTGCTCCCAGTGACTACAAAAACCTGAAAGTGAAGATGTGCTAGATACGTAAATCCAGTCATTCCAACCCTAGCTATCTCTTGACCCGCTTTGACATATTGACCAACTTTCATTTTTGAGCTATTATAGCGTAGATGATCGTATCGTGAGTACTCTCCGTTTGGATGCATAATCACTATAAAATTAGTATGATTCCAATAGATTGGGCTAGATCCTCCACTATCAGAGCTATCTTTAACAAAGGTCACAATTCCATCGGCCGCAGCAAGAACGGGTGTACCCTCACCAACTATAAAATCGACTGCGTTTCGAAGTTTACCAAAATGAGCTGGTGATGAAGTCCTGTCTATCCGTTGTAATAGATCTTTTGGAACAGGCAGCTTATATCTATTGATAGCATTCTTATTATTATCAATCATCGTCTTAATTCAAACCCATTACTTGTAGGTATTCAGACGATTTTTTCTATATTACATAACTTTTAATAGTTTTGCTGGATTTCTCTCTGTTTTAGTCAGATCAAATGATAATTTTCAATATCATATCAATATATATTTTTTCTATATCTTCTATTTCTCAGATGATAATGATAATGATGATGTAAAGAGCTTCTTTTGACGCCATATGTTAGATATAGTCATGATGTTTTATACTTTGTCGTACAAGTCTTTATGTTTACTCAGGTTGGATTTCGACACTAAGTGATGGTCACTGTCTTTAGTATTTATAGTTTAGAGCAGCCCATTGTCGACTTTTATTGGCTCTATATGGTAAAAAACCCCATTAATTACCAAGATATAAATAACGTTATTTACAAACCGTATACTTACAATGTCATCATCAAAAAAAGAGCAAGAAAAAACCATCGAAGCAGCTACAGCTGCAGCCAGAACGGTTGGCGACCAAGCAGAACAGACATACCGCAAAGCATTGAATGAAACCAAAGATAATGTAAGAAAATCGATAGATGAAGCAAAGACACAGATTCCACGGTACACTGATGCAGTCAAGAATTATCAAGAACAGGCTTTAGAATCCACTGAAAAAGTGGTCGAAAACTATATCGAAGCTCAGCAATCATTAGTAGATGCTGTCTCCAATTCCATGGGTCCGTACTATGAAAATATCAGAAGAATGTATAGTTACTGGATTTCGCCAAGAGTTCCAACAGAAATATACACCAGATCGGTCAGTACTATCGCAGAGAATATCTCAGCCGCAGCAAGAATCTGGAATGATATACTATTTGGAAATCTGGATGCATTTGGAACCGCATTAGAACGAACTCAACGACATACAAGAGAGCTTTCAAGAATTGGTGTAGATACAGCAAAAGCTATCGAAAGTACTGCAAGAGAAACAGCAGAGTTTTCAGCCGAAAGACAAAAGGAAGTTTACAGATAGAGTGCTATTAATAACAATAGCCCTCTCTTTTCTGTAGCTATAGTAAGTTAATCTCTTGTAGATTTATCTTTTTGTTGTAAATTTATATTTGTACTTGTACGGCTTTTAATGTATCTCTGGAATTCATAATCATCTTCCTGGCTTTTGATTCCAAAGTAACGTTTCATGCCATTTAGAGATTCAGGTCGCTTTATGAAATCAAGATCTTTATCTTTTGAGTCTTTGGCCAACCATATACATTGGAATTCATTCTATAAAAAATTGTGTGTCTTATTTACAGGCTAATTAAACAACGGAATATGGCTATTTTTCAAGAAACTCTCTAGCTGTTCATAATTTTCAGTTTCAAAATATTTCATCAAATTATCAATCGTTTCGTCATCATATCGCGCGTTTCCATACTTCTTTCCACCTAACGTAACTTGAATACGTTTGGTTTCATTGTCCAATTCAGTATTTCTTGATACGCCTATGGATATTAATGATATAAGGTTTTATCAAATAGATTTTCAAGGGATTAACCATCATAAAAAGGATTTTCATACTAATTTTCATAATTCGATTGAATTAGTTCAATTAATCAGTAGATATTATAAGAATTATAACATATCACTTATTATGATTACAGACTATATATTATTAAATACTGGAGTATGTCCGTTTCATATTTCAGTATGAGATAGCGCAAATCAGATAAATGGCATTACCTTTTTTGTCCAAATTCAAATGCAAGGCGATTCGTTCCACCATCATCACTACTGCCACTACCACCACCAACCGCCGATCACGTCCTTATATTTGCTACGTCTAATCTCTGTTTTATATACTGCGATCCTCTATGTTATTAGGATAGTATTAAGTCTATTACTAATAGAAACAATGTGGTGGTAAGGAGAAGAAGCTAGTACAGGTCCTGGACTATACATATGTAAAGGAATAATTGAATCTCATGGAGATGCAATTTTCAGGTTCAGGCGAAAATAGTTTTGATGGTATTGGAGCTACATTTTCTTTTACTCTTCCGTTGAATGGCCCTTCAACATGATAATAGTCAAAGCGACCGTAACCAAGCAACAATTCTTACTTATGTGTTCAATATCAATTCCTTCCCTTATCAATTATCCTACGAAGAGAGGACTGATCCAAGCTGTTATACATCCACAACTCTAGCAGTAGCTGCTCGACGATCTTTTTCAAATCATACCCTTCAGGAATCTTAATTTCAGGTCTTTCAAGTCTTTCATTCATGTTATCATCGTCGATCTTGGATCGCCTATGACTATAAGGCACTCGCTCATTAGCACTGTTATTATTATTTCTTAGCATATTCTTCTGCCCGTCTGTTGAGTTCGTCTTTGGATAGATCCTCTTTATGTGTTGCAATTAACCAGTGATTTCCAACAGGATCCATTACACCGAATATCTGATTACTCGAATTCACTTTATTTATTAATAGATACAGTATGATAATATGTCAGAACATCAATAATGGCCGAACCACCATCACCATCACCATCACCATCAGAGGAGGTGCATCCCACTGAAATCAATTTAGCCAGATGGACGGAGAGATTTCTTGCTTGGCTTATTGACTTTGTTATTGTTTTGATTGGTCTAGCTGTCTTGTTTCTTCTCTTATCTATTCCGTTCTGGATCTACTATGCACCAACAGCAGAAGAAATGGAAGAGCAATCCAAAGGACTTGAGCCCTTTCATTATCTAATATCGAGTTTAGTATTCTTTCTGTACTGGACTTATTTTGAATCTACAACTGGCCAATCCATTGGAAAAAAGGTAATGAATCTAAAGACCGTTGATATAAATGGAGCAGTTGCAGAAAGGAAAAGAGTCGCGCTAGCTGCCTTTGGAAAGGCATTCCTCCTCCCATTTGATGTGGTTCTGGGATGGATATTCACCAATGATAAACGGCAGAGAATCTTCAATCGGGCAAGTAATACTATAGTTATCAAAATAAAGACTGAAT
>DASQQK010000033.1:0-2543 GCA_035643435.1 Nitrososphaeraceae archaeon
TCATATCAACAGGAAGCATCCGAATTTAAGGGCAAACACACAACAACCTAATGTTGGTCCGGCGCAAGATCATCATATGGAGCGGTTACTCAGACAATATGAAGTTAATTTGGAAGATGAAGAACCGCAGGGAAGTAGAAAAGGATGGAATATTTGACGATTATCTCCGTGATGATTAACCAGACGCTGAATCACGGCTACCACCATTCAGCTGGCTTTCCACCTCAGCTATACTATCTTATCGTTCACGGGAGTCTAGTTCCGATACAAACCAGTGACGCAAATGGAAATATTGTCATTAGATACGAGCCCAGAAACATAGCAGATGCGATCGCACCGATTCAAAGACAAAATGGAAATGATCACGGAGTCTACGAGATACTCAAGCTTTTAGACGCAACGTACAGCAAAAGAACAGAGATCCTCATGAAGGCTATCGAGGCAATAAGAAGCAAAGAAGATATGGAACGATTAGTCTTTCTACTCGATCGTTTACGGACAGCCAATACAGACGACGTAGTCTTGACAGTCGTAGACATGCGGGGCCTGGAGAGAGGAAGAAAGGGAGGAATCAGGACATAGATCGGAGCTACAATTTAAACAAAGAAATGAACATACGAGTCAAGAGGAGATAGGTTGTTTGCATCAATTTCTGACAAGACAACCAAAAGGATATCACCTCTATTCGGTGCAATACTCCAAGGCCAAGTTAGCCTCCGGATGACGGATCCTGTAAAAGAAGGTTTAAAACGGTTGATTGGACAAGGCAGGCAGACACAACAGGCTCCACGACAGCATGTCCTAACAGGGCAGTCACAGTCGCAGCTGCAGTATCAAGATCCAATGGCTCAACAAATTAATGCCGAACACGAACGAATGATAGAAGATCAAAAACACTTTAACGAAACTCGAAGAATGCAGGAAGCGCATAAGAAGGAGATGCTGAAAAAGTATGGCAACTTAGGAAATGAGCGGCATCACTACAGATTTGACTAGCCGCGATAACGAAGGTCGGTTCATTCAAACTATAGGTATCGGTATTCTGAGTCTGTTTTGAACACCCCTTCATCTCTGCCCTTACTGTGAAATCCTAATCCATGGCATCGGATCATCTTCTGGCGTTTGTGGCTATGAGTGAAGAGGAAAGAATCAAGGCTGGTAACCAAATGAATGAAGAAGAGCTCTCGTCAATTCTCATCAATGAAGCTCTCGATGATTCTGTTGATTAGCGTTGGTCTCTCAACATGAGGTCGATGACCGCAATTTTCCAAGACACACAATCGGCAATTTTTCATCGTAAGAAATTGTAGTATGAACTTGACAGGGATTATACGATCTTCTCTTCCCCATATAACAAGCGTAGGTGATTTTATTCTATTGAAATTGATCCTCCTGGCTGCGGTACTATATTTCAGAGCAGAAATAAATGCATTTTTAGCTCCTCGTATGGCCATCCTTTCTCCTGCCAGTTGAACATCCTTGTCCATGACTGCCCCAGGGGTGGTTTCAGATAATGCCTTTCTTATTTCTGTCCTGGAGGTAGCATTAGCAATGCCGGTATATTTGCGAAGACCGTCGGAACCCAAGAAGGATCTTGGAGTGAACCCTGCAGGACTTATAAGAATAAGTTTGTCCACTTTGAGGGGGCTAATCGTCGCAATAGTGGCGGCAATTTGGCCTCCTAATGATGAACCTATGATATTGATCGGAAATCCGACGCCCAGTTCATGAATTGCATGTAAAACGAATAGTGAAAAGAATCTCATTGTATATTTTCTATTCGGTTTGTCACTGAGTCCAAACCCAGGAAGGTCTAACGCAACTGTTCTGTACTTACCGGACAGCTCACTTGTGTTATCGGCCCAGCTCTCTATAGATCCTCCTAACCCGTGAAGAAATACTAGATTTTTTGCCCCTGCGATGGTGTTATCTTGGTACCGAATTCTCAATTCATCTATAGTAGCATAGGATATTTTCGGCATCACTTTACGAAAGCATTTTCCCACCTGATAACTCTACGAAAGTGTTTAGTAAACTATTGCTAAGCTGCTCGCTGTGATAGCCTTTCGACATATATGTAGTTGTATGTGGTCAATTGGTAAGTATAAATGTGCAATTGGACGATATCATGATCTTTAAGCGACTTCTCTCCCAATGATAAAATCTCAAAACCTTCCTGTAGCTACCATTTCTTTGATTGCCTTAAATCTTCTGGTTTTTGCCTTTGGGTTTCTTACTAACAGTAGTACATGGATTATCACAAACTTTGGATTTGTTCCTGATTCGATATTTAATCGAAATAGTGCAGATAATATTCGCCAATCCTACCTGTTTCAAGCTGAACCAACAGGCCTAGAAGGTGGCACAACTGCTAATCTGATACGACTGCTATCCTCTATGTTTATCCACGCCAGCATAGCTCATATCATCTTCAATATGGCCGCCCTAGCGTACATTGGTGTTTATGCTGAAAGGTCAATTGGAACAGGCAGATATGTTGCAATCTATTTTCTATCTGGCATATGTGCAGCATTGTTCCATGG
>DASQQK010000034.1:0-2521 GCA_035643435.1 Nitrososphaeraceae archaeon
GAAGAGGGAACTGATCCATTCAAGATCTTAATTGGAACGATATTGTCAGCTCGCACAAGAGACGAAAATACGACCAAAATAGTGCATAATCTGTTTGCCCGCTTTAAAAATAGCAATGAATTGGCCGATGCCAACTTGGAAGAGATAAAGGAAATAATCCGAAGCATAGGATTCTATAATGTTAAAGCAGAGCGAATACGAGAAGTTTCTGGAATAATAAACAGGGAGTACAAGGGAAAGGTTCCAGAATCAGTAGAAGAACTTTTGCAGTTGCCTGGAGTAGGACGCAAGACTGCTAATTGTGTCTTGGTATATGGTTTTAATAAACCCGCTATACCTGTCGATGTACACGTTCATCGAATATCAAATAGGCTTGGTATTGTCAATACCAAAACACCTGAAATGACGGAGATTGAACTAGCCAATACGACGAGTAGAAAAGATTGGACGAGAATCAACAATACATTTGTGATGTATGGACAGAACATTTGTTTGCCAAGGAACCCCAGGTGTGATTTGTGTCAGCTTAAGGGAGACTGTAATTATTACAGGAAAAGAAGAACGTGAGCTCTGCCTCACTGCGAAATGATCGCACTAAGAGCATGTCGCTGATAAAAACAAAAGTTAAGATGTACGATTAAAGATATTTGAGAGCGTTTGCTGGCCACTTCTCAAGCTACAGACCTTCAAGAATTGGGCTGACTGGCTCTCTTTTTGAATATCACCAAGAGCACTACCAAACCTCCAACACCCACTAGCATAGCGAATGGGAGGTAAAAGATTGGAGACTCTGAAGGGTTCCCAAAAATTAAATCAAAAGATATTGTCCCTGCATATGTATTTAGTGGGGAGTTTCGGGTATCCTTTCCATAGATTGTCATGTAACTTGGACTAAATCCGCCGAGGGATAGTCTATCTGTTACTATTCTTTGACCATTGTTCACTGATAATCCTTGATTATTCCCATGTCCAATAACAACTGAGTCATTTTTACTCCAACCGCCAGTGTCTCCTTCATATACTTTGATGTATCCAGATTCTCCTGTATTAACTGCGGTCCAAAATTTGCTAGAAGTACCGCCGAACATGGCGATCTCAACGAACTTCTCACTTGGACTTGCTTCATGTAATCTGATGATTGTCTTCGCATCGTCCCTTTGAGCATAAGACATGTTATTTTGGATTGTCAAGATCCAATTTTCTCCGATAGGTGCATTAAAAGTATAATTTACCGGGTTTCGCCGATAAGCGTTGGACACACTGTAATCATAAGTAAAATCTTCGCTATTTTTTGTCCCAATATTCTTAATTGGTTGAATATTGTACGAGCGGTTTTGATCCTGTCCATATATGGAACCAAACTGTATCATAAAACAAATCAATAATAACATAAGAAATATACGTATTGCCATTTACTCCATCATCCGCATAATCATGGCGGCATTCGCTGTTACGGAATATTTGCCTTTATTTTAAAACAGGCCTTTTAAGCAAAGACAAAGGGTAAATCTTCTATTAAATACTCGATGAAACGCCAGGTTTATTTGAAGATCAAGCTAATAATATATGGAAGAAATGTTATCCTGTGAAAAGTAAATGGTTGTACCTGAAGCAATTCAAAATCAGCTTAAGAAGGAAGCATTTTATGGATGCGTCGTTTGTGGCTCCCCTGTGCTTGAATTCATAGATTTCAAAAGGTTTGGGATTCGATTCGACGAACCGAGGCAACAGGAAGTGTTTTTGCCTGAGAATATGATAGCAATATGTCCATCACATAACAAGAAATTCCAAACACACGAAATTAGTTCCCCATTTTTGGCTTCATGCAAGAAGAATCCTTTTAACACGAACCACGACGATCTCGCATTTGCGATTAATTCATCGAATGAGCTCACTGTGTCGTTGGGAGGATGCACCTTCGTTAACACTTCCAGACTCTTGGTGATAGATGATTTTGATCTTATCAATGTTAGAGTAATGGATCGAAGACACATTGTAATGGATGTTAATTTCCTTAATAGATTTAATCAGTTGATTGGAATAATAGCTGAAAATACTTGGAGTTCGGAGCGGAGCAAGATTGGCGACTGGACTATGGAATATCTCCAATCTAAGAGGCTAATTATAGGGAACAGAAAAGAAAATATTCTGTTCGAGGCCAGAATCGAATATGGTAATAATCTAAGGATCCTTGCAGACGGTCTCTGTTATAATTCTCAAAAATTAAGAATCACCCAAAATGAGATTCTCTTAGATGGTAGGGAGATCGGAGCAGATATCAAAGGAACTGTCCTAACTAATTATGATGTCGGCGTCAGAGCTGAAAGTGTTACTCTTTGATCTTGCTCTTACTAAGACGATTTTCCATTATTTGACGAAAGGTTCGGAGTACATAAGTATGACTTTCGCGACTTCTGGCCTCATTAAGTGAGCAGCAGGAATTGTTCCAGAACTTACAAGTTCTCTCATCTTTGTACCGCTAAGTTCCTCTTTATCATCGGAATTGTGGGGGCACACTTTT
>DASQQK010000035.1:0-8845 GCA_035643435.1 Nitrososphaeraceae archaeon
TCTACTAATACTTCATCGAGATAACGTTTAACATCTTCATCATCAATTGATGTACTTATTCCTGTTTCATTTTCCATAAGATCCTTTTCATTTTTGGAAAACTCTAAAACTTTTTGTTGTACTTCCCGTTCCATTTCAGCAGTTCCTATAACATCGAGAAACCGTTGTGATTCTTTAAAAGCCTCCTTACGGATGGATTGACGCAGTCTTGAGTCTTCAGACACCGAAAAGGCTGATGACTGAATGCCCAAATAAAGTAAGTAAGAGGATAATCCAATGAAGCAGACAGTTACAAGGCCAAATGGGGGATAGGGTACAAGGATCAATGAGGTAGGTTGATTTGAAGCAAATAATAAAGTCATTCCGTACGCTGAAATAATCAAATATCCTTTGACCTTGTTATTCTTGAGGTTTCTAGATATCATCCAAAATGATAATACTCCGCCAAGTGGTTTACTTATGCTGAAGATCAATGTGTATACCATGCCAAATAGGACTGGATCTGACAGTCGGTAATTAGCGAATGTGAACAAAAATAAAGGCTGAAACTGGCTTAAGAAATAAGCCAGAGGTATACTTACCAGAATCCAATATTTGATCTTGCCCAACTTTCTTGAATAATGGCCTAAAAGAAGTACCGTCGCAATCCAAGTGAGCACAAAAAAAGTAATTGTTGTAAGAGAGTATGCCAGTCCTAGAGCGGCATTTGGGTTAGCAAAAGACCCAGTAAGGCTTCTTGCACTTTTGATGAAAGCGGGATTATCAGTAAATCCTACATCAAGATAGATAATGGTAATGATTCCGTTTATTGTTATGAATGACATAGCCAGCCCATAAAACAAAATGACAAAACTACGATTGAGTCTATACCATGAAAAGAAGTGTTTAGCCAACAGTGACAGAAGCAAGATCGATAATCCATAGCTGAATAGAATGACCAAGATTAGACTATAGATATGATAGCTCGAGATGAAGGCTATCTGAAAAATAACTGAAACGAGGACGGCCACTAAAGCATATTGCAGGAATGTTGTTATTCGATCAATCCGATAAATATGAGATCTGATAATGGCAGTTTCATTATGTCGATGTAAATACTTGCTTCTTACAAATCCTAGGATAATATATTGTCCTATTGCAAAGACTAGAACCATGACGGCAAATACTACAATATCTGAAAAAGATGATCTCATACCACCAGAGGAAGTAGCAATTCCTACAATTGAGTTATCTACGATTACGGCAATGATTATAGCGACCATGACAATGAAGATGCTTCTATTTCCTATTCTGATCAATGATTAGAAGCACCGGTGCAAGGAGGTTAGTCGTATGTTAGGCATGATCGGTCGGGATCTATGTGACCTAATATTTATAGAATACCAAAGTAGTAGAATCTCCTATGAAATATCTCTCTCTCCTGAAGTGTAGTGCGTTAGGGGTTATCCTGGTCTCTTCCATAATGGTCATCATTTTCCCGTATTCCATATCGGTGAGGGCAGACAGCATCAACCCTGGTGTATATTCGAAAGATTCAGCGCCATATGGAGTTCCTTATGGAGAATGGATGGCTAAATGGTGGAATTGGACTCTCTCCATCCCTAAAGGTGAACATCCCAGAGATGATTACACTCCAGAAAAATGTTCTGCAAACCAAGATGGACCAGTTTGGTTCCTGGCGGACCAGCTCGGTGGACGAGAGGAGCGTACATGTACCATACCCGAAGGAAAGGCCATACTTATTCCACTTCTCACAGGTGAATGCGCTTATGATGCACCAGAAGTAAAGAATGATAATGATCTACGTAGGTGTGCTATGGCAGGAGATGAATACGGCGTAGTCGAGGCCATAGTTGATGGTGTTAAGTTAAAGGATCTGGAATCATACAGAACTCAGTCCGGCTTTTTCAATTCATCTCAAGTTGAAAACAACATCTACGATGCACCTGTTGGTACATATAGAGCGTTTGCTGATGGTTATTTTGTGTTCCTGGAACCCTTGCCGCCTGGTGAGCACGATGTGAATCTCAAGGTAAGTGTACTAAATCCTATTGAACCCACTTACAACTATAACGCAGACTGGACATATCATCTAAATGTGGTTCCAGTGGTTCCAGATACATGATGCTGAGGAACACCTAGTTCCCTGAAAAGATTATTCTTACCTACGCCATTGAGACAGATAATCAGATTAGTTACCTATAGTTAGTTACCTCGCCGGAATTCCATAAGCCTGCGGTAACTAGACCACAGAATCAGATAGTTTTACAGTAGATGCACCAAATTATGCTTTAATACTTGAAGATATCTACTTGAAGATATCCAATCAGGTCATTTAGAAACTGCTGTCGTAGAATTGTTCGATCCCGTCTTTGATACGAATACGAATACATTGACATACACAATTATGGTTGAAAATGCAGCATCTATCGATGTTCCAGATAAGTTTGGACAGTCTGTGGTGGTGGTGGTTGACAGCAGCAGCAATAATTGCATAGAAGGAACGAAACACCGTGATATTGCTGACCTTCTTTTTGTTAGCAATGATTAACCTAGACTTGAATCTTGGCAACTAATACTATCGTATCCTATCCTAATACATCAAAATGATGTAGTGTGGTTTTAAATAAAGAAACGATTTTCTTTAGTAGTTATGAACTGAGCTCATTTTGATGCCAGACTGATATAGAAAATTATACGAAATAGCATGTTAATATCATATGATATTATATTATAGCAAACCCAGAACGAACTAACGAATTTACCTCCGAAATAGATGAGATAATAACTTATAATCAGTGTTAATCTACAAAGAATTAGTGAATACAATACTGTTAACAGGGATTGGAATCTCAATTTTTCTAGTTTCTCAATTATCGTCATCCCTATATGCACTATCATCATGCTCATATAGTTCACTATCGTTGTGTGAAAAAATAGCGAGTGATAATTTACAACTATCTTTTGAATACCCTTCAACATGGAAAATGTTCGAGGCCGGCCTCGCTCCTGGCACCATCAAAGATTTTCTGGGTGTTATTTCGTTAGATATTTTGAATGGTACAAATGAAGATGAAGATGATTCAGGTAGTTACAGTGGATTAGAAAATCCCGCGATTACTATTATATGCTCTAAAACGCCGTTTCATAATATTACATTAGATGAATATGCAAAAATCCGAACTCTCGATTTCATAACATTATTTTCAGATTTAGACCTAAATATCATAAGGAGTAATCAATCTGATGGAGAAATCGATGGTATCAAATATTGGATTTTCGAATATTCATTTTCTATAGATGACAGAGTCAATAGATACGGAATGGAAATATGGATGCTAAGAGGGGATAAAGTCTATGAGATTTCATATATTGCTTATAGCTATCCTGAGTATGACAAGAATCTAAATGAGATAAGGAATTTAGTTAATTCTATATACTTTCTCAATTAGGATCAATTATTTAACCCACAACACATTATATCAATGACATTAGTAATCACTAATATTCAAAGCAATTAATAGAAATTTGGAGCTTGCAGCCTTCGAATTTTGTCCCGCCAAATCTGAAATAACCTTGAGGTTACCCTAGTATCAATATCTCTTGAGCTTCCGCATTATTAAAGGTAGGATTAATAATAATTAATAATAATATTATTTCTCCATCTAATTCCAAAAGTATTGTAATCATTTAAATTTAGAAGAAAGGAAGCCGCTGAGGGATCGTACATATTCGAGACCAAATACCTCTGAAGCATCGGATCCTATGTAAAAAATTTCTTTGACTCATCTGATACAGCCTCATAATCTTTACACAAATTAGGACAATATCACAATGAGGGCTGATTAGCCAAGTGACAGCTATCTGAATCAAAGTATATTAATCAAAAATAATATCTCTGTGAATTTATAAGTTGAAAAAAGTTATTTCTTGGGATCTATATAATATGATCAAGGATTTCCAGTTGTGCTCTGGCCGCTACTTGGAGATAGTGTACTCTGACCCTGGCCCTGACCATTGTTATGATACATTGCTCTTGTGTGTAGATTATTTTGAAAAGTTGTTATTGGATTTCTAGTTGTGCTCTGGCCACTACTAGGCAATAGTGGTTGTACAGAGCTTTGATGTTGTTCAGCTATTTTATTCCCTGGACCATCATGTATTACCCTAGAGACTGATGACAAAATAGATTGATTATCATCACTAGGAAGTCTGGTAAGATTTATTAAATGATAGGATGAACTAGGCGTACCACTATTAGTATCCATACAAGCAATGACCGAAGTAATCGTATTATTTCCTGGTCTTAACAAATTACTTGCATTAAGAAAAGTAGAATTCCATTCAGAAAAGTCTTGTTTTCCTTGTGAACCAATTGCAAGAGCATTCTGAAATGGTTGAATATTATTTATAGACGTAAGAATTGTGCAATTAGTGTTAACCGTATCAGATGATGTACCATTTATTGTTAATTCTGAAGAGAGATATACAGATTCCCCGTTTTTAGGAGATATAATTTCGACTTCTGGAAGATTAAGCGGTATGTTATCCAAGGATTTTCCATAGGTTGCAAAATTATCAATAAATATGGTAGTGGAATTAGAAATATAAATTAGTATACTTGTAGGCCAGAATGTAAATACTGATATGACAGCAAAAACTAATAACAATTTATATCAGATTATATCTTTTTCCAATATCTTATTTTATATGATGGTTAGTTAACCGGTTCTTACTTTTGGGTTGGTGTATGTATACTATTGTTACGCAGTTAAAGCTGCTTTATTAAAGCATATTGAGTATAAAAATGGAGAACTATGATAGAACGACGAATAATAAATCCTTGGAGCTGGCAAGACAAATACGGAATACAGTTTTGTACAAGCAAATGAAATGAAATAGGTAGTGTCAGTAGAACCCCTCACTGCAGTGACTATTCGCCTTGCAAAGGCAAAATCCTGTGCTGATCAGACTGGTGCACCAAGTGTCGTGAGATTTGATAATTTAGTAGCTACTTCTTCATAACACGATATTGTGGATATCTATACTTGTTAACCGTTACGAGAGAAAGACAAGTTCCTAGGTATTATATCTGTGTTTGTTATAAGTTGTAAAGTGCTGAATATAGATGTTACAAGAACAAGTAAAGACTCTTTCGAAACAGAGAATTGTAATTTGAAAGCATCAAATATACGCAATTATGAATAATCCCATAGCAGCTGACATTACAATTATCCATACTAATTTGTTCCAGTCAAAGATTTTTTGTCCATCTAATACACCAAATGGCATCAGATTAAACATTGCGATCCAGCCATTAAATGATGCTCCAATAACAAAAAATGGATTGAATGGGTCATAAAATATAGAGAATAGCAGAAACGAAAAACCCATCACCAAATTAGTCAAAGGACCAATTAGGGCTACTCTACCAAATTTACTTCTGTTAGATAATCCAACCATGACAGCGCCTGGAGCAATAAATTTAAATGGTATAAACGGAAGCGCAGATATTGCTGTTATGATTAATCCCCAAGTTTGAGCTCTAAACTCTGCCCAACTACCATAATATTGGGCTAGAAACTTATGGGCAAATTCGTGCACCAGAAATGCACAAATAAATATAGCCATAAACTGCCATGAAATATATCGATAACCACTTAAAGAAAGACCTACTGCAGTAACTAAAATAGTTGCTAACGAAAGATGAAACAATTCGGTTCTAGAAGATTTAATAGTTAAAACTCTTGACAAAGTTTTGAAAAAAGAGAAGGATGATCCAAAGCCATAATTATTGGAGTCATTATCAACTAGCATACTCTTTCTTTTCTTGTCATAAGTATCTAAGAACGGACAAAAATGGTTAACTGGGTTTCTATGGACATTGCAAAACAATTCTTGGCAGTAATTACATTTGAACGGGATAGTCTCCTCTTGACCACAGATATAACATGTATGCATTACTTTAGCTTTCTTCTCCTATTGATATACAATTTCAATCAAATACTAATATCCTTAGATAAAATAAGATTAACGTGCCAACTATAATTGGGAAATCTGTTATGTCCTAGAGCAGATCTAAATGGGTGAAGTGTCATAATATATTATTGACATTTTTCACCTATAAACTATATTAGTATATGAATGTATTTAGGAATTGCTAGGTAAGTGCTGAAGTGAGGATATCAAAAGAGCAAGTAGTACTGTGATGCCAATTAAAAAGAGATAATTTCATTTCATCAACAACTTTTTAATGCTTATATCAAAGGTAGCTGTTTTCAGTTTTTTGCTTTTATAGAGTAGTGATAAGATCATAAGTAAAATGGAAAACGAATTTGAGAAAAGAGGTGTCATTTTGGATGAATATATTGAACTTCCCAGCTGGTACAATTCTATATCTGCTATCAACGGATTGATCGCTTCCAATGGCCAGGGTTATCACTCAAGCTTTATTCTTAGATCCATCATAGCAAAGATTTTGTTTCTGTATAATTACTAGAAATAAGAAACATTAATTATAATTGTTTGTTTACAAGTTGCGTGAAATGTTAAGTACTTATTATAGAAAATGTTTTACATAATTTATGCCTGGACATCTACACAGTCACAGTCAATATGATATAATAATGATAATGGTAATAATAATCATTACTGGTTCTATGCTGATACTTACGTCAGCTGGAGACCACACATTTTGGCCAACAACATCCTATGCCAGTTTAACTGTAGGGCATATAAACAGCAATAATAGTGATGCTAACAATAAGGTAATAATTTTGACTTTTGGTAATGCGCCAAAGAATCAATATCTGTATGCCAAGCCTATATTAGACAAGTACGGCTTTAAGGCAAGTTTCTTTGTAGTCTGTAACTGGATCGAATCAGAAGAAAAGAATGGTCCACGGATGACTTGGCAAGATATAGAAGAGCTTCATAATGAAGGGCATGATATCGAGGCAAAATCTATGAATCATGAGCGTCTAACTGAACTATCTACCGGTGAATTAGAGTATGAAGTAGGGCAGCCAAAAAAGTGTTTAAATGGTCATGGCATTAATTCTACCATTTTTGGCACACCTTACGGAGCAGGAAAAGATAACTCAACTGTGCTTGATACAATTGCAAAATACTATGACTTTGCAATTACGGGTTTCTCAGATTTAATGTTCCTTCGCTGTGATGGGTATAAGAACTTTTCAAGTCAAACTGATTGCAGAACATATTTTGATAATGGTACTTTGACACCTGTAAATAGATATTCAATTAGAGAATCGAGTCAAGATTCCTACAATAGGAATTATTACAATGATACAGCAAGGATATTTGAAGAATTTGTGCGAGAAGTTAACAGCCAAAATGAATTCAACAAAAATGCGACAACCGCTATTCCAATAATTGCATACCACAGTCTAGACAACAAGACGTCACCTGATAGCACTAACGTCGTGCTATTTGAAAAAGAAATGAAATACCTTTTTGACAATGGATTTAAGGTGATAACTATGTCTGACTTAGGGTACGATGAAGAGAACAACTTCATTTACATAAGGGAGAACGGAGATTCAGAGTGAATGTGAATACCACGGATCGATCGTCGAACTCCTTATATAATAAGTCATCTTCTTAAAAGAAGACTTTATGGTTTGGACTAATAATAGGTAGCGGCTAGGGAGAAATTCTAGCCAAAGACCTAGCCGTCTACCAGTGTGTTCACCGTACCTCCTGGTTTTGAACCTGCAGGTGGACAGGTCAAAATGGGGAGCTACGGTATGTGAAAATACGCAAGAACGATACTTAAAACTTAGTAGAAGTTAGAAAGAAGGCTCTAGCATTACTCGCAATAGACACCCGTGATGCAGAAAGTCATGTAAAACAATTTGATTGTAAACTCAGCTCATTTTGATAATTATTTGCAGATCATAATGCTACTATTACTATGATCTCAATAATGAAGAGCATACTAATTAGAACCATGGAACCGATCTTTATTGCAAACCTTAGTTGCCAACCTTATGTGCTATAAGGGAATCGATTGCCTGATTAGTCATGTAATTTACAAAATGTCCCATAGATAAAACTACCTTTTCTTTTTTATCATTTCTAATTTACCTCCACAATTTTTTAGGTGGTCCAGAGAATTACTACTACGTCTTAGACATTGAGTAAGGAGATCTCCTTCTTACTCATACATTCCTACACAAGAAAAGAATGTCGACGTTTATGAATTGTTTAGTCTAGTAGTAGACTAAACGATAGATGGGTAGGTGATGGTGTTGCCCGTCCTACGTTTTAGCCTTGCGTAGGACAAACCTACCTTACTTATATCACATTGCGCTTTGATATTAATGGAATGTACCTGCACTTCACTGCCTAATTCCCCTAATGCCTCTGTCATTAGATATTTACAGTGTAAATTGTATACTAATGGGATGCTAAATCTTTTGAATTTGGCATATATTATTCTATTTTTTTGATAATATAATTTATCACATAATAATGGTTAATCACGTCCGCTAATCACTGATGCTCATCCAATGTTGGATATAATAAATCATACAAAGAACATGATTTCATATACATTTCATAATATATCATTATATTTGATATTAGACTCTAATGGATAAATCAATTTCTCATAATCGCAACTTAATATAGGCCTATTGTAACTCTATTATTGAAGAACATAATGGCACAGATGCCAGCACTGATACCAAAAGAAGTAGAGATACAGAGACTAAAGAAAATATACATAATGGTCATAATGCTAGGTTCAATTGCAGCATCAGTAGAAGTAGATAACTTTGTAGATGGATCATTACATCAAACTGCTATCAGAGACAGTGCA
>DASQQK010000036.1:0-2691 GCA_035643435.1 Nitrososphaeraceae archaeon
AGAATTCTTTTTTTATAATAACATAATTCAGTCAGCTGCCTTTTGATAAGGTCTATTAAATTATCTGCATTAGTGTCCCAAGTGCACGACTCATTACAACGATCTGATATGATGGATAATATCGTCTGCCAACATGTCGTATCCTGGCACAAATAAACCTACGAGTTTCAATATGGTCGCCTACATTACCTGCATCAAAAGGCTTTTAGTCTGAATAAGCGTTATATGAGCACCGACTGAAAACCACGAGGCAAGGTGGACGGCCACTTCGTGTCATCAGCACATCACCAGTTAAATGTTGGCCGTCTACCTTCTTCTGTATAAATACTTAGCCCCAGAACTATCTGTAAGAAGTAAGAGCTAACGCCAAACCAGTAGAACCATTTTCCTTTATGAACTTTGGTAACAACAAGTGTCCTAATCGTCCTCCCAACTGCGTGTATTATGCTATTATAAGTTGAAGGTAGTAAGCTTATCATGGTATGGTGAATGTAATTCTAGAAAGATTTAATTCCATGTGCTCCGAGCCATGGGTGGTGGGTATTTCTTAAGCCATTGCCACTTGGATATCATACGATATCATATAATGTTCGAGTCTTTCCAACAGGAGCTCTCGCATCACCGGGAGTCGATCCTATCTCATCAGATATAATCTATTTGATGAAGGTGACCTAGTTCTAGTGGTGGAGATGCCAACAGGTAATCAGTGTCATAAATTATGACCATATACACTCTGTCTGTTTAGCAGGTGAAATAGGTATGGAGTGGAAAAGGACGAAAGGAAGCTACCTAAAACGCCAATACCTAAGGGACCAGAACCTCAGGCTTAGGCTATGTTTTGTGTTCTTGTTACATTAATATTTGAACGCAGAGACGAATTTTGAATTGAATGATTATAAGATTCGATAAAATCAGTGAACAGCCAAAACTCTGATGAGTCAGTCTTCTTTAGTTTGTTAGAATAAACAAAAATATTGAAAAATTGGAAGCGGTAATAGTTACTTTCTGTGAGTAGAAACTGTTGCTAGTTTAACTTGCTTAAACACGCATGGTTTTATAATGTTTTCAATGGTAGGCTTGGCCTTACATGCAGTAAAGTGCCAGGCTATCTCCAGCGACAGATATGTCACTACGAATCCAATTGCAAAATACAACAGACCCATGATGGGTTCTATTTCCATAGCAATCAATCAGGGAACCAGATTAATTAAACAGCATAAACACGGGTTATTATTTATCAGACTGGAACCTGAACATGTTGCATTATTATTACTAATGTATATTTCCTACATGACTATAATTCTGATGATATCTCTAACTAATGCATGATACAAGAAGAATTAAGCAACAGAGCATCACTATACTTTGATGATCAAATCACCGCCTCTTTCAAAGAAGTGTGCTGTCTGTAATGTAGCTAGACTTGGCATTTTGACTGAAAAGGAGGTGATTGTGATTAGATGACATTATCCGTAGAGTCTTCATATAATAATGAGAAAAGATTAGTCCCGAAAGAATTTCATCACAGATTAAGTTCAGTTGCTGTAATTACGATTATTCTTGCTGGCTGCTTTGGAGTTGGTGCAATTGTAGCATTATCCTCTGTGTATAGGTCCGCCATTTTCACTCATCCACTAACTTTACCTGAAGAAGTTGAGTCTGCAATACCAGTACCATTATCAGCAATAGATCTTGGTAGCGTAAACGGTTTTGTAACAAGCTCAGATGGTCTACCAATATCTGGAGTAGCAGTACATGTTTACAAGCACATGGCGTTACCAACCTCGGCAGATGAGAATGCAGGTTACTCTACTTCTGTTACAACCGAACCAGATGGCTCTTATTCACTCAGTGACTTACCATCAGGCGTATACAAATTCACAGTTAACTATCCGGATGGCGTTGTTCAAACAATAGACAATTATGCAGTATGGCCAAGTTCAAGTTCTTCCTATATATTTAGAGAGTAGTAGAAAGTAGAGTCACCGCCAGTTCATTCCTACCATCTGTTCCTTTTTTTATTTATTTATATGTATTAAAAATGTTTATACTCTTCCCCATCTGATGTGAACAGACAGAGCAAGAACATTGTCGAGTACTCATGCAAAGCAATAGATTTTCTTACTATTGAAGATACCTGCTTCATCTTTATTACCACCAAGCTCCATAATAGATTATGGGTGCTGTATTTAGACCCAAGGACTGGACGGATATAGAAAGGTCATTGAGAATTCAGTAAGGGATCTTCATCTCAGCTAAATACGTATCACAAGATGGTGAGCTGAGAAAAGAGTTTTACAAGAGTGCGTCCGATCAACTAACACTTCTAAAGAATATCGGTGTATCAGAGATGGAAAAGGAATTTGAAAAGAGGGTAAAATTTCTGGAAGAACGTTCTTCATTTATAGAAATGAGCGACGAGTCCCATCTAGAAGTAGAAATGGATGAGGAAGACATAAAGAAAACATTGCATGAAGTGTTGAACGAACTTTACTATTCAAAGAAGAGCAAGACGGAAATCTGAAGCCAAGATACAGAGGAATCATATACCAAAAATTTAACAATGGCAACATCATGGTTTTGAAGGTGTTACCAGCAACTAATGAGATCTCGACCACAGGGTACCTAAGTGCCATCAACATGATGTACCAGTTGATCTCTTGTAAATGAACTTCTACAATACCTTTCACA
>DASQQK010000037.1:0-3484 GCA_035643435.1 Nitrososphaeraceae archaeon
TTCTTGTTACGTCCGATATTGTAGTATTTGCCAAATATATATTTGGATATAATTAGCATTTTTGTGCATATGAAGTCAAGAATCAAAAGTTTAATACAACAAAAAAATGGTTGTTGGAATAGGGGACCATACTATCGCCGCCTTCATCCCCTAGACTACTGAACTTCTTCAATCTCTTCACACAACCTGACGATCGTATCTTCATTATTTTCTACTTTGCCAGTGAGATACTTGACCCGGTGGTACGTTTCTTCTGAAACTAAAAGAGTTAAAGGACAGAAACAGAGGAAAGCCCCTGACGGCTAAAGATGTTTTCGAAGCTATGGAATTTGGCGCCTTTTCTGACACTTTAATTCCAGCAATAGTAGAATCTCTTGTTTTAGATGGATATGTGCAAAAGGTGTCCGACTATGTTGAACTCTCGCATGATGGTGATACATGATATGTCAATCAACTAGGTGAGCATGCCAATGAGTTTCTAGTTTGTGGGACTTGGTTGCGAATACATGAATGAAGAAATGACAAGGTGAAATGCAAAATCTTAAGAAACGGACTTAGCCATACATGAACCGTAGAACACATAGTTGCAGAAAATTGGTAGCTTTTTGATAGATAGAAAATTTAAATCACCATACTTGACTAGTCCTAACCAACAACTCATGAAGAGTCGTCATCGTAAGATGAGGAAACTGGTGAGTACGGCATTGATGACTTACCATTACCTGCCATCCCTTTGACTTAATGCTACGATGCCACCAATTATGCCTAGTACCCCTCCCACTATTGAAAAACTCATTCCTATCAGCGCAAGGACGGAAAATATCAGTACCGGTATTCCCCACATTTGTGTCTGCTGCGGCCTTTGATACATCATGATGGCACCTACGAGAACTATAGCTCCTGAGACTAAAGACAGAGCGAAAAGCCATCCCATTCCTGCGCCGCCCATCATGCCGCCTCCTCCCATCATACCACCGCCGCCCATCATGCCGCCTCCTCCGTTCATTTGGCCCATCGGATTCCACTGAAACCCCATGAACAGCGTCCATGGAAGCAGCGTTCCCAACAATATCAAAACGCCAGCAGCCAAAGACAAACCGAATGCTGTCGAAGACCTTCTTCTTGCTGTACGAGAATTCATAATCTTTTCACATTCGATATGGTTCGGTAGCATAGAAAACTAGTGCAAGATATTAGTCCACCTGTCACATTCATAATGATTGTACCACTATCTACCATTATCTTTATTATTGTGTATCTGGCAATTAAAGACGAACCCGATACGCTCCAGGATTATTCATCAATAGAGTTTAGATCATTTTAAGAATGTTTGGAGCTCTCCTTTACCAAAATATCGAAGAAAGCTATTCGTTGTGTTCTCTCTAGAACACAGATGCTAAATTTGTGGTGTATATTTTATGAAGATAGATGCTTCGAGACTGTAACTGTGGCCACAGCCTGTTCATATCGCTCTTTTGCTACTTGGCATTGATATTGATTATAGGTATAATATAATATGTAGACCGACCAACAGATAAGGGCTATAATCCTAGTATCAATATCACCGGACTATATTATAGACCATATAACCCGCTATCACTGCGACAACCACGATTGCAGTAACTAACATGGCATATTTAGAGCTCATTTTCCTCCCTAGCTCAGCGGCTTAATACATCATCCAAAAATGTCTCCACCGGTTTACCAATCCCAATTCCATAGCTATAACCATCATTCCATGTCTGATACATTGCAGGTACTTGATACCAGTAGTTAGGACCTATCTGTACTTGTCCTCGACCTATGTAAGAATTCATGGTTGTATTATCAAAACCCGACGTTCCTTCTATCATATACTCTGTAAAGAAGTAGCCAAGTACAGATAGTGTAATCTTTCCTCCTATAATAATTACTTTACTAGCTTCGGGTTTAAGAGGTATTTCTAAATCTAAATTTATTTCAAATACTTCCTTAGGCTCATCAGCCCAGAACTCCAAATTGTCATAACTAAAATCGTATATATCCTCCTTGATTGGCTCATTATATGACATGTTTGCTTTGTGAAATGGGGGCCATAGAACTCACCTGCTGCTGGAGATCTACTCAAACATTCATCTCGTCCAATAATATTATATTCTTGTATATTCTTACTGCACTCACCAGCACCACCTAATATGTCCTTTGCACCAATGTAGAGTATATCTTGGAAATGTGATAACTATCAGGAAATTTATGATACTAAGATTCAGGATATGCCAATTGCTTGGCACCGGCAGCAGTCCTTATCAGCTGGCTAGAACACTTTTATATATATCTTCGAGAGAAGCGACCAATCAGTGTTACCAACACCGCTCATTTATTGGTTATAATAACCAAAAGCGGTATTATAACACAGTGTATATATTGTATGTAGGCGTACCGCAGTGCATTTCAGCGCATTTCAGTGCAACGATGACGGAAGGTCAAGAGTTCCGGGCTAAATATAAGAAACCTTGTCTCCAGGAAGGATACAAAGAATCAGATAGATTCTATAGCCAGAAGTATTTCTACTCTTGAAGAACTCCTTATAAATAGTAGCTGCGATAATTATTCCGTCACTATGAATGGAAAGAATGGAAAGGTCGCAAGAGAAAAACCATGGTCTAGCTTAGAGCCTTCATAGTAATAGGATCCTATTGTGAATGTGATTCCCACACATATGGCAAATAAATTAACAAATAATGATGATTGGAATGAAATAAATAAGCTGGATATTGCAAACGGCTTAAAGGAGATACTCGTCAATAATCAGTTTACCGTAGAAAAACTATGCAAACTATCAGCTGAAGATTTGTCTATTGCTCTTGGCATCGATGATTCTATTGCAAGAATAATAATAGATGCAGCTAAGAAACTATGTGATGAGAGATCAGAAGAACGATGATCAAAATACTTGTACAGGAAGCAAGCTATACCTTGCTGCGAAAGAAATAATTGCAAAAATTGCTATTTCAAAAAATTAGTAGTAGCGTAGACATTCTTCCGAGTACAACCATCGGTGATAGTGAGTGTTCCCTAATAAAGTGAACGGAAAGGAGATTCTCATATAAAGAGAAATAATACCTGGGATTGTTAACAGTTCCCTTCATCTGCCATCTTGTTACCCATATTAATAAACTCTTATTGAACGTTGCTTTGTTGTGGTAAAATCAATTAAGATTAAGGTTATTCATACATCTCCAGCTAAGTATTGATTATTTTTAATTATGCAAGTAGAATGTTGTTTTTGTATCGTAGAGATGATTGCATGCTAAAGATGGATCGATTTAATTTCTGTTGCATAATCTCGTCCTATCTCAAATGCATCATGCTTTTGAAATTATCAACCCATTCTGGTGAGTATGCCTTTTTGTTAGCCTTTGCTTGTGAAAGCCATCCACACCACATAGAATACATTATTGCCATGCTAAGAACATTATATGCCTCGTCTCTTCCACCAATATGG
>DASQQK010000038.1:0-3892 GCA_035643435.1 Nitrososphaeraceae archaeon
TGATTTGATCGAGTAGAAAATTTTGAGAATAATCTCGGAAGTATATCTGGATCTATTCCAGTTCCTCTGTCAATTACACTTATTACAATAGACTTATCGTCCTCACTTACCTCCCTCGATATAGTAATGACCCCATTCTCAAGAGAGAATTTTACTGCGTTACTAACAAGATTCGATATTATTTGAATTACCCTATTCTTGTCACAAATCAAGTTGGAAAATTTAGGCGATCTGACATATTCCGATCTATTCAAATGACCTGTTATTTTAACCGGCTTAGTTTGTTTATCGCCGTGACTATTTACTCTGTTTCTAAAATCATTGATGACATTATCGATCACCTCATCAATATCTACTGGTTCCTTGTTTAGCTTTAATATCTTACTATCAATCCTTGTTACATCTAGGATATCATCTGTCAACCTATGGAGTCTTTTTGCATTCCGGGTGATTACTTCAAGAGTCTCTTTCAATTGTGGATCGTTATCATCAGATGCTTTTTTGTTTCTAGCTAACGCAATTTCAGATAGTCCCAGTATAGGTTGTATAGGTGTACGCAGTTCATGAGCCGCTATATTGATGAATTCCTGCTGAATCATATTATGAGATTCCAATTGTTTGTTGAGCATTTCTAATCTCTCATTAGAATCCTTCAGTTGCTCATACAAGTCCAGCTGCTTACGAATAATGTGGATTATGGATGCGTAAGATGAAGCTACAGAAGGAATATTCGAATATGTTGCAATTCCGCCCGCTTGGTATGGGTCCTTTAATGTATCATCCTTGAGCTCCCATACTATAGACTTTGAATTATCTACTACCATCATTGTAATCTTTGTGTTAGTTGATTCATCAGTTATAACTAAATTGGCATCAGGAATCTTTTCTATGATTCTATTTACCTCTGCACTTAGATCTACAAATCCATTATTGTACTTGCCTTCAGCACGTTCACGTTCATCATTCGCATATCCATCATGGTTAGTGTTGATGTATTTTTTTGAATCGTCATACATAGGAACCAAGATAGTTAGATTGATCCCCCTCTGCAGTGCTTTTTGGTAATGACTCAAGGTGGAAGACGCATCAACAGCTAAAAGAAATGTCCTAGCTGAGGCAAATAGTATCAGGATTTCGTGTGACGCTGAATCTATAAGATCATAGGCTAAAGATATAGAAATACGAGTGTCAGTTATAACTTGTATTACCGGGTGCTCGATGCCCTCCTCTAGTTCTTTGATTTTTTGCTCTGCCGGCGTAGCTGTGCTCCAAAGTGTGTCAAATATGTATTGTCCCTGTTCAACAACCTCTCTCATCCTACTATAAACTACCTCAGTAAGTGGAGTGCTGTCCTGTAGAACGGTGGTGGCCATATATTCTGTCTCACTTATTGCAATTCCGCCTCTCACCCCATCTAGATGTCTCAGTTCGTCTACTAGGTTCATCAACTCTTTACAATAGGGAAGATTCTCTCTTGTTATTTCGGTGAACGCACGTATCTTTCCTCCCCTTTTTCGTATCCTCTTGTAACCATTTCTGTACTCCTTAACATCTACTACTATCGAGGGTGCCGTTTTGTCGAAAAAGATATCCATCTTCTCCTTTACATTATCCATAAAATAGATCCCTCTTCCTACGGCTTTTTCAACACCATAAAGAACTTCTGATTTCCTTTCCTTGACTGGAGGATATGGTCGAATTGTCAGTTCAATGGATCACTAAGTGGCTTTAGCATATATATGATACTCAGATAAGTATGCACTGGTCTGCATGTCTGATGCAATAGGGGTATGAAATGGGAAAACTAGCAACTCACTAGTACTTTCACATCCTCATTTCCTGCGCCGACATCTTAGGAACATCTTAAGGTTAACTCATTTGTTTATTATCTAGTACGAATATTGTTTGGTCGGCTAATATTATTATGCACCAGCGATGTCGGATAATTCTATCTGGTATTCAATTATAACTACGTAATTCAGGATTATAAGCAACATTATACTGCCAAAATGGAAGAGAATAAGGTATATTCACCTTTACCTAATATAACTAGCAGGCGGCTTAACTGAGATAAGATAAGATGAGATTCACAGTCATCGTTAAGTTTGATTCAACAGGCAAAGTTATGGTTGATGGAAGTGAGATCACAGTATCGTTAAAATCTCGTCCTAAAGGCGGCAAAGCAAATCTGGAGCTAATCAAGAGGCTGGCAGATTATTTTGGAGTCAGTAATAATGAAATACGAATTCTTTCTGGCAAAACCTCCAAGAAAAAATTAGTTGAGGTTCGGACAGAATAAGGTAATGATGATAATAATGATGATAAGTAACAAAATAAAGACTTTTGGCTACGTCAGTCATCAATTCGTCACAACACACAATACATAATACATAATATCATGCTTTGCTGTATCTATTCTAAACATTTAACCTGTCTAGCAATATTTTGCTGATCTCATTTCTGTTTCCAAGGGTAATGCTAATCAGAGAACTAGATTTTTCTCTAAACTCTTTGATCAATGGATGATCTAGTTTTTGGTGCACAACAACAATCACATTCTTGTTGGTTGTTATCAAATTCCTTGCGGCATCTACGAACTCTTTTGATTTAAGCTCCATAGGACCAATTTCGTCACATATTATGATATCTGAATTGATTAATGCGTTAATCAATCGGTTAGCTGCAAATCGGCATCCTGACAGGCTAACAAAATATTTTCCAACCCTTGGACCATTTTCGGTAACAGAGGCCAGAATTTTTCTATCATTTGTGGTAAGATCTATGAATTCAAACCCTGTTCTTACATTGTTAGTTCTTACCTCCATAGATGCTACACCGCCTACTCTTACTCCTCTCTCATTTAGTTTCTGAGCGACATCCATTGCTATTGTTGTCTTACCAACTCTAGGAGCTCCAGTTAGAACTATGACTGCCATATCTCATTTTCAAAGATGATTTCATTCATCACTATCTCTGTGAAGATCATGAAAATATTATAGAGTGTTGTTATAATAAGAAAGCTACGATTCTGACTCTACACATAGCATGAGCGTGATCATAATCATATCTGTTCAAGCCTCAAAGCATATTCCACGTAATAATCTCCCAATACTAACTAGACTTAGCGCACTTGGGATCGATTTGCCGAATCGATCTCACAGCAGCAGATATGCCGAGAGCTAGACGGCCATGGTATTATCTTCAAAAATAGAAATAGAGCTCCTAATTGCTGCTTGACTATTGTGCATTCAGATTTAATAGTAAGCTTGATAGGTTGGGGGAAAAGCTGCTGCCAGTATTGAGATAAGATGGACAGAATGAAAACGACTGGCGTGGCTCTAGTTACAGGGAGCTCAATTGGAATAGGACTTGAAACTTCTCTGGCTCTCGCTCGAAACGGAATTCACACTTTTGCTACTATGCGAGACGATCAAAAAGGTGGATCGATTAAGGATATAGCTAATGAAGAAGGTCTTCCCGTAGAGGTCCTAAAAATGGATGTAGATGATAAGGACTCGGTAAGAAAAACAGTGCTAGAGATAATTGATAAGAAAAAGAGGATCGATGTTTTAGTAAATAACGCAGGGTACGGCTTATTTGGAGCCTTGGAAGATATATCCCTCGAAGAGATAAAGGAACAGTTTGAAACAAATTATTTCGGAGCAGTAAGAACTATAAAAGAAGTCCTACCTACAATGAGGAAACAAAGGAGTGGTATAATCATAAATGTTAGCTCTATAGCCGGCGTGGTAGGAATCCCTGGAGAATGTGCATACTCAAGTTCTAAATTTGCATTGGAGGGATTAAGCGAATCTATATCATATGAACTTCAACCTTTCGGGATCAAGGTGATCCTAATAGAACCTGGGGTTATTAACACGAATTTTGTGCC
>DASQQK010000039.1:0-3158 GCA_035643435.1 Nitrososphaeraceae archaeon
ATTTGGAGGAAGCCACAGAGCTGCCCCAGAGTAGTTACCAATGTAGTACGCGCTACCATTTACAAATGCTTTGCCACCAAAAGCCATGGCAAAGCTGTAGAAATGTGAAAGATATTTTTGTGAATCTGACTATATCCAGCGTATATCAGGATCAGTTACAAAAGCTAACTCCAAAGCACCGATAACACTAGCTTCATCTGATTCCATTGCAATTTTAACAATTGGCAACATTATGAAAATAGTTCCCGGTTTAACGTTTAAGTGTATTTGTTATATGTCGTTAGCATACAACCTCTACCGGTTCTTAAAACGGGTTCCGTTCTTTAAATACACAAACTTGAAGATAAACCTTCTGATGGGCTGGCGGAATGCTTGACGTTTAGGAACGAAGTCGTTATCTTCACTAAAATCTTCCCCGTCCCTTGATGTAATGCGCACAAAATGCTTTATTTATGATTTATTGTGGACAACAATCTTCTGGCATCGGGATAATATCACCTAGATGTGCCCGGTGTGCAGTCAGCTCAGCACCTACGGATACAGTAAGCGGTACATACGGAGTAGTACTGACACCTGTAGCGTGACATATAGTAACTGGATCCATTGGAGTTGGATCGCATGCATCACCTATTCCATCAAAATCAGTATCAATTTGGTCAGGATTGGGTTCTGCAGGACAGTTATCTGAACTGTCAGGAAAACCATCCATGTCACTATCGACAGTCGTCGTACCGCCGTCTTCATCTGCATATTCCAGCTCTAGATCTAATGCCTGACTAGGAGCTGCGTTGAATGGTGTTGAGCTTATACCTGCGCCATCACTTTCCTGTACCAGATTCGAATCACCCAATCAGTTTGCACCAGCCTGCGGCTGTACTCCAACGAAGAACGAAACCAAACCTGCAGGACAGTCGTTATTTGCGCCAGAGGTTTGAACATCGTTGTCATCATATCCCGTAGCAAACACACTGTATGGTGTTATCGCCGAGAGTGGAGATATTACAAGTGCTAAAGCTACTATTGTCGTCATAATTGCAAATTTTCGGGATTGCATTACTATCTGGATTATTTCTATTTAGTTTATCTGAATTCGGCGTAACAGGACTGCCAAACAAATCTTAGAAATGTCTGTTACCATTCGTAGCTAGGAGATTTATGATGTCAAACTGGAGGGCTGAGGGTTTGACAAGACTTTATAGTGGTTTCAAAGATTCACAAAGAGATCTGTTCAATGTGACTTGAACACAGCAGCACCTAACTATGCAGTTCCCATTCATGGTTGAATAAGATGATTATTCAGCCAGATATAGGTCTTTTTTTGCTCTATAGATAAATCTTATTCCCAACGAGGCTGGAATGATGAGGAACGTTAATCCTATGGCAAGCTCGAGAGAATAAACTAGTGTTCCTAACGAAATCACAAAGACCACGGGAATTATGATTGTACGGAAATACGTCAGACTCCTAATTTCCCTACTAATATTTTTGTCAGGAGGATATAGCTTGCTCTTTAGTGTATGAATCCATATACCAAATAGCATAGATCCGGCTAAAATCTGAACTACACAGTAAAATCCGTACGCATAGATATTTGTATCATATACGTTTGTTAGTTTAAATGTAAATGGTATCATCGTTATAAACATAAGGAAAATGATGTTTAGCCAAACCGTTAAATCTGTAGTTTTTGATACCATATTAAAAACTGACTGATATGTAATCCAGTACAACCCGATAATCACAAAACTGATAACAAACATGATAACATTTAGCACTAAATCATCGATCTCACTTTCGTTGAAAGAGTTGTCTGGGCCTATGTGTGGAATCGCAAAATCGACAGCAAGCAACGTAATTGCAACTCCGAAAACTGCATCAGTAAAAAATTTCAGGTGAGATCTGTTTATCCCATATATATTTACCAATTAAAATTAGCCTCCATCGAACTTGCTACTGCATTAACATATAAAAGATAGTCAACCTGGAGAGTGATACATTATTGCTATATTTGCTACGTCGCATGTGGAATGTCACACTACCTTAACCCTAACCATGGAGCTCAATGTGAACTTTCTAAATTTGGGTCAGACATTGGAGTCATGTCATTTTCTGCTTGCTGACGTCGAAGACGCTTCGACTGCATCTGCAACATACAAGACAGAAACTAGAAAGATGACTGCAACTAATCAACCAGTTAATATTTATTTTTTTGTTATTGCAAAGACGATAGACTTTAGTATTCTTGCGTTATTCTGTCTACCAATGGTTAACTCGAGAATATTTGGTATAATGTTCGTAGCAACAACAGTCGCATCTATCATGACTGTAACTACAATATCTTTACAGAATGCTATGGCGTCACACACCACATGGTAGATCTCCCATATAGTGAGGTGGAGGATCTGCAACAAGAATTCTGGGCGTTGAAAAGTCTATACGAGTTAGCATGTATGTTTATGGAGATTAAAAATGATCTTATACCATTTGTAAAACTATACAAACTGTTAGAGCGGAATAAGATGCTAGATGAGAAACATGTCTTGAAACTGCTTAGATATGCTAATAATGATCTCCCAGCTCTAGAGTATAGATGCCGTCAGCTGGGCAGCGATGCAGTAGACCTGCAAATTACAAAGAAACATTTAGGAAATGAAGTGGCAGCATTACGCCCAAATATATTTCAACTAGAGAGATTACAGAAGCAATGTCAAATAGACATCGCGCAAAAGAGACAGATTATATCGAACTTGGATCAACAGTTGAATCGAAAGATCTATGTATTAGAGGAAAAGATATGCAGGAATGAAGCTAAGCCTTTATAGTGTTCTCTAAATATGTGAGGGAATCTGACTAATATGACTTGAACATATCTCATTATCAGCGAGACTGGAATTATGATTACTCCTATGGACTCCTATGAACCCTATATATGCTGAGGACTCCCAAGACTAGATATATCCGATACTGTATCAGACCAAAACTATATAGATAATTATGAAAATAGTACTCTGGAGGTAATCTTAAAATATTATAGAGATGACTTCAATTATTTTTAGGATATATTCATTCTCATGAACAGGCCATCAGGATCAACCCCTCAACCCTGGACTCTTGTGTTCGCAATAACTATTCTAGCCTTCGGTGTCATATTGCTAATG
>DASQQK010000040.1:0-68039 GCA_035643435.1 Nitrososphaeraceae archaeon
AGACATGTAGTGATAGCAGCTATCGGCCAGCCCAAACGCTGTATAGGTAAACCTGTACGTTGAGTCCCTATGCTTTTACGCTCCTTGCTAGCATACGACTTGCTCCATCTTACTACATCTTTAATTGCTTATGCAATTTAATGAACTTAAAGTACATCTTCTACAACCATGGAAAACGATAACGTCTTCAGTCACTGCATTGGATCTTGCAAAATGCTTTCCTTATCCAAATGACTACAGTATATCGGCACAACTCACAAGCTTCCAGCTGCTGTGGGACTCTATCTGGATTACTAGTAGTTTCAAAGTGGTATAATAACCCTTTTTCTCAAAGTATCCACGTTACATATCGTTCCTAACTGATTGCACCTCTCTACCATCCGATTAATTGAAAGGTCCGCGTCCTCTGACAAAGCCGTATTAACCCTGAAGTCCGATATTTTTGTTGGAATGAGCTCTATATTACCCATTAATACTCGTATTTCATGATTTGCTCTGAGGCTCTTAAGATCATTAAAATTATGATTTCTGGGACTACTGTTCATGTATCCCGTATTGCTCGTATAAAGACCACTCCTCCTGACTTCACCACCAGTACTTGTACTATCAGTAACACAATAATCCTCTTCTAGATGTAACAAAAAAATAAAAGACAAATCATTTCTGTAATCAGTGTGAACCGCATAGTCGTCGATAAAATTTCCGCAATCATACATTATTAACTTCTTGTTGTAAATTTCAATCCCTTGAGGCATATGGTTACTGTGGCCCCAGTATATGTCAGCACCTAAATCCAGTATGCTATGTGCAAAATTTGAGTATTCTCTTGAAGGAGATTCTCTAAAATGGGGACCAACATGTGAAGAAACAATTACAATGTCAGATATGCTTTTGGCATTCGCTATGGAATATCTAAGTCTATCATAATATGTATTATTGCTTGAAGATAAGTTGATTGGAATGTAATTGATCCCTGGGCTATTCCTACTTGCTTCCCATTCTGGCTGATTGTCTGTCAAGGAGACTATTCCAATCCGAATATTAGGACCTCTGTTAATGCTCCTATTCATACCATCATTATCGTAAGTGCCGTATGATCTTGGCTTATTTTTATGCTCCAGTGTGGCCGGTTTAACTGCCTCTGTTAAGTTTCTGCCTGCTCCCGAATATGCTATCTTGTTCTTTTCGAGCAAATCGAGGGTATCGAACAATGCTTCAATATCATAATCTAATATATGGTTATTTGCTAATGATACATAATCTATATAAGCAGTGCTTAGAACTCGAATGGCTTCGGGATGAGCCCGGAAATGGAACATTTTAAATGTCTTGTTCCATTTGTTACCTCCAGAAGATATTGCGCATTCAAGGTTTATGAGAGATAAATCCACATTCCTAATTATTTCTAAAGTATTACCCCAAATATACGTATAATTTTCTCTATCTAAAAGATCATTCACAAGCCTTCCCAGCATCACATCTCCAGTAAACAAAATCCTCATGCAAATAACTGATGATAACGAATGATATAAGAATTGAATTCATCACTGATAATAATAAATGGAAAATATACTAAGGCAAGTCCAGTCGCCCACGACAGCTATGTCATACGTATTCCGATGGTTGTCTATATTCATCAGCATGAACGAACGATTGAGGGGGGGTTGGGCAAAATCTACTAAATCCGCGTACAATGCCAAACAACCTTTAAAGGCTTAAAAAGGTAAATCATTTTCAACAGGATCAATTAGAGGTGACTATTGTGCCGACTGATAGAAGGTGTGAGATCTGTGGAGCACTTAGCAAGCCGGTAAGTAATTTTGTCTATGATGCAGAGTACAGCTACGATGATTACTATCAAACTGACTCAGTCAAGATATGTCCAAGCAGCTTAAAGCGTGAATGTATTGATTGTCATAAAGAACATCATACTGATACGACAAAAATTTAATGCTGAATGATCAGTGACTATGTTGACTCGTGTTGTTGACTATAGTGGCGGCCCAAAGAACGTTTTATATCGTCTCCCATGTTAAGATTGATGGTGTAGCATGATTGAAAGCCCCATGATGTGATGTCTGTTGATCTAGTAGCTGCGAAGGACAATGTTACAGCCGTAGAAATCGCTACCCGGATTATCTTTAACTTCTATTACTTCGTGCAACAACTGCACTGACTTGAAACGTTGCAAATAATAAGACGTTAATGATCTTATGTAGCAAGAATAAGAGGAGAATAAAATGAAGATAGATAAGAAATTTGTGGTAACCTTGACTGTTAGCATCATTGTAACTGTTTTAGTCTATATAGGAATAATTACCTCCCTTGAAAGGCCCACTCTCAGTAGAACGCCAATATCGGAGGAAACTGCCATCTCAATAGTAATTGATAGTAGGAATCTGACTCACTCTGATCTACAAGATTTTGTTACTGAATTCGTGCATATAAAAGGAAACGGATCATTCTACGAATCAAGCCTTAACTCCAATTACGTGGGCCGATTTCTGGGCAATTCTCACCCTACAATAAACAATGCCAATTATTTTGCATGGAAAGTAACAGATAAGAACAATGGTCTAACATATTTCGTAGATAATCTGAATGGAGGGATAGTCTCTGAGATCAGCCAATAATTTGTCTTACAATTACAAAATGCTGAGACCCACAGTAAGTCTGACTTGTTCTTGCGGAAATGTACGTATGTCAGCCAGCTAGTCAGCCACATTGCACATCACAAGCGGCCAACAACAAGTGGATGACATCATCGATACTCTAATTTCAGATTATCTTGTATTGCTGAGCAATTTCAATCACTTCACTGTGAACTTCTTCCTTTGACTTGTTGTTTGCATCAATTATTCTCCAGCCGTAAGCACCGGCATACTTGATAAAGTAGCTTCTTACTCTTTCGAGATAATCTTTCTCCTGTTCGTTGATGTCTGGATTCGGATTCCTGTACATCGATTCCTCTACAGAGATATCCAGTATTATAATTAGATCGGCTCGTGGCATCTCTCCGTCAAGGGATTCAAGCCATTCATATCTTGAAATTCCATCTGCTAGTCCATAAATAATGTTACTTTGGTAGTAACGATTCATAACTATGACCGATCCTTCATCAAGTATTCTCTCAATGACAGGCTTCTCTTCATACCTATTCAGTGCAAACAAAACGTGTAATGCATACGGGTTGTATAGTGTTTGACCTTTTAGGTGTCTGTGGATTTCGATTCCACTCAAGGTACTATAATTGGGAAAATTCATCTGTACTGCCTTATGACCTGTCTTAGTATTGATATAATCCACAAGTAGCTTTGATTGCGTTGTTTTACCAGATTTATCTATTCCCTCTAGAACTATAATCTTTCCATCTGTCATGAATTTTCAGCTTTTCTCTTTTGTATTGTCGAGAATATTTATTTCAATAGAATCACTACACTCATCATCGTTGACCAGAATCTCCAGTACTCACCATCTATATATATAGATGATTCTATTCTATTGTTCTGTTCTCAAAAGCAATTGCCTCCTATCTGCGCGTCAATAGAATCCACAAAGATGGATGCATAAGACTTATTATCATATTTCTGTCTACGTTAGATGCCAAATTTGTTTAGGCTACGACCTTTCCATTTAACCTATTAATCTCATCCATTAGAAGATTGAAGGTTTCTTGATATCTTGCTCGAACCTTTTTTCTATCTTGGCCTTTGGAAACAATTTGAATTATTAATTTTGGTTTATGGTCAGAAGTATATCCCTTGGGATGTGTTTTTACATATATTGATGATTGTGGTAGGTTTGAATTCTTTATCTTCAAGAGAATGGGAGTGAGAAGAGATTCACCAACCCCCACTATTTCACTAGTAGTTTTTATGACATGAAATCTTGTACTAGTATGCTTCTTAAGGATTGGAATTACAAAATCTAAGAAGATCTTTTTTAGTTCTAGAGGAACCCCAGGCAAGCAAAAAATTCTTATACTGGACCGGTATCTTGACTTTACTTCTATCAGAACAGCCGGGGCAATACCAACTGTGTTCTGAATAGGCATGGAACCTTTGGGAATCATGGCCATTTTTAACCGAACTTCGTTTAACTGATACTCAACTGAAAGTCTTTCATAACTTTTTCTTATCATCTCTATAGCCTTTTCGCTCAACTCCAGCTTACTCCCTAAAGCGAAAGAAATACCTTCCAATGTTTTATCGTCTGGAGTAGGGCCTAAACCCCCTGAAATTATCAAACAGTCTATTTCTCTTTCCAGGCATTCGCATATTGCTGATGATATCTCACGAACATCATCACCAACGGTTGTGATCCTACTTATAACTCCACCGATTCCGGTAATCTTTTTCGACAGCCATTCTGAATTGGTATTTTGAACCAAGCCTGTAAGTAATTCATCTCCTATACTTAATATCTCGACAATTTGGGTAATAAACCACCACCGAAATACTGTAGCTGTTATCAGTATATGAATTATAGAGTTATGTGTGATGAATCTTCAAGAACGATACTGAAGGAGAGAAAGATGTGCCATAGCTCTTTTTACTTCACTAGGTAAGTAGAGCTATTCTATGAATAAAAATTTTAAATTCTGACGTTTACTCCGTTCTCCTTGAGATAGCGTTTCACAGAATTCACAGTTGCTTTCTCATAATGAAAAATTGATGCAGCTAAGGCAGCTTCAACATTGGTCTTACGAAATAACTCTAGTATATGCTCTTGTGATCCGCATCCACCAGAAGCTATAACCGGGATCCGAACTGCTCTACTGATAGTTCGAGTCAGTTCTAGATCGTATCCATTTTCAGTCCCGTCATTGTCGATACTCGTTAACAGGATTTCTCCAGCACCGAGTTTCTCCACTTTCTTAGCCCATTCTATTGCTTCAATGCCTGTATCGCCACGTCCACCAAATATTTTTACTTCAAACCAGTAACCCTTCTTTTTAGCTGAATGGTCGATGTTACGTCGTTTTACGTCTATAGCTACGACAACACATTGCTTACCGAAAAGTTTCATTAATCGTGATACAAGTTCTGGATTTTTTACAGCCGCAGTATTAATTGAGACTTTATCGGCACCACTCAACAAAATTTCTCTAGCATCATGAAGATTCCTGATGCCACCTCCTACCGTAAATGGTATATTGATCACCCTCGCTACCTCCTTTATGACACCCTTCAAAGCTTCTCTACCCTCGTGTGAAGCATTGATATCAAGAAAGACTAACTCATCTGCTCCTTCCTGAGTGTATTTTTCTGCAAAAAATGTTGGGTCTCCAGCAATTTTGATATCAGAGAAATTCACTCCCTTGACAACATTACCTGCATCTACGTCCAGGCATGGAATAATTCTTTTTGCTAGTGCCATATCTCTACGCCAGGGCTCTCGCGTGCTCGATACTTATTTTTCCGTCATAGAGTGCTTTACCTAAGATTATTGAAGAGCAGCCAGCAGTTCGTGCCCGTAAGATATCCTCTAGACTAGAAACTCCTCCGCTTGCAATTATTTTTATACCTGGAATCGCAGAAGCGTATCGTAAGCTGGAAAAGTCGGGACCGGAAAGAGTACCATCTTTTTCAACACTTGTTAGTAGAAATTCTGAGATACCCAATGATTTAAAATCATAAATAGCATTTTGAATTGAGAAATTTGTCTTTTCTCTCCATCCATTTACCACCACTGTTGTATCCCGATGATCTACGGCAAGCACAATCCTTTCTTTCTTTTTCCTGATCATCTTTCCAATAAGACCTGGTTCCTGAAAGGCGATCGTGCCCAGTACGATCTTATTCACATTTTTTAGCATTTCATTAATAATCTCAACTGATCTTATTCCTCCAGCAGCCTGAACAGGTGTCTGGATAGATGCTGCAATTTCGTATATCGTTTTTCGATTGTTATTCCCTGTTTGTAAAGCTGCATCTAAATCAACTATGTGCAGCATTTCTGCCCCCTGAGAGGTCCATCTCTTGGCCACCTCGATAGGATTGTCACTATAGATTGTCTTATTTGCAGGATCTCCTCTTACTAATCTTACGACCTTCCCGTCTAAGAGGTCAATCGCAGGAATGATGATCATATCCCTTTATTGCACACTCTGATGAAATTCTTGATTATTTTCTCGCCTACAACTCCTGATTTTTCTGGATGGAATTGGGTTCCAAAGAGATTATCCTTCTCTATCACTACAGGAAATCTAGTACCATAATCAGAGCTTGCCATAACGATCTCTTTTTCTTTTGATACGATTCTATATGAATGAACAAAATATACCCATGATCCATCTTGCACATCGCTAAGTAATTTGCCTCTCCTGCTAGAAATAATCAAGTTATTCCAACCAATATGTGGAACCTTCACTCGTTTTTTGTCAAGCATCTGTACAAAACCATCTAACAAATTGAGTCCATTCAGATTCCCTTCTTCGCTTTTCTCCAGAAACATTTCCATTCCTAAGCAGATGCCTAGGATTGGTGTTCCAACTTCTGATGCTTTTTCTAGTGTTCTTTTGTAGGGTTCAAGGGACATTATCGCAGGATCGAAGTTCCCAACTCCGGGAAGTACCAGACCATCAAATTCATCTAAAGTGTCCATTTCCCTTATAATTGATACTTGTTTAGCACCATTTTTTCGCATAGAGCATTCTAAACTAAACAAATTTCCAGCACCATAGTCAAAAATAGCCAATTTGGTCATTACATCTCACCTTTAGTACTTGCAACATCTTGGTTCCTAGGATCAAAGTTTATAGCCATACGAAATGCGATCGCAAATGCCTTTATCAAAGATTCAACCTTGTGATGATCATTTTCTCCGTATTTTACATCAATATGAATACATGCGTTAAGGTTCTCTACAAGCGATCGAACAAAATGCTCTATGTCTTCTTTATAAACTCCCTCAATCTTGCTACTGGTGAGAGAAAGGGATATTTTGCTGTATTGACGCCTTACAAGGTCAAGAGAAGCGATCGTTAGAGAATCATCCATCGGCACAATGGCATACCCAAACCTGGTGATATGCTTCCTGTCGCCTAGAGCATTGTCGAGAGCACGGGATAGGGAGATTGCAGTATCCTCGATCAAGTGGTGTACAATATTATCATTCGAATTAGCGAGTACACTGATATCAACCATGCTATGTTTTGCAAGTGATTCTATTAAGTGATTAATAAAAGGCAATCCAGTTACGATGTTTGCTTTTCCTGATCCGTCTAGATTAGCTGTAACTTTGATATTTGTTTCTTTGGTGGAACGAGTAATTTCACCGATTCTTTTACTCTTACTTTCTTCAAACAAATGCGATCAAGTATTCACCTTACTTTATTTAATATATTTGGCAGTTTATTGACACTTCTCAGCACTAACTTTGCGCCATTACCCTTAAGAGCTTGTATAGTTTCCATAGGCCTAGCACTCGATCCATATACTCCAATGAATTCTACATTCAGCCCAATTTCTTTAGCCTTTTCTACCATAACTAGATCCTCTACAGAATCTCCTACGTATATGGAATGCTTCATAACCATCCTTCCCATGGCCTTTCTAATTCCATAAGGATTGGGCTTTGCATTCTCCCTAGGTTCATCTTCCAAAAAAATGCATGCCTCTTTGTTAAAAATTGATGACATTCCTTGAAGAGAGTACTCAAAGGCCAATCTACTTCTTCCAGAAACAACTCCAATACTATTATTGAACCTATTTAACAAGAATCTCGCTGTACTCCTCGTAATTACAATCTTTTCATTATCAATCAGACCGTCACCAATATAGTATTGAGGATAAATACCGTATCTTTGGTTGAATAATTTCGCTCCGTAGAAAATTTCATCAAATACGGTTGTCACAATACTCCTCCCAATAGGTCCAGGGTAACTCAATTTCTGCTTTATTTTTTCTACCGCGGCTCCAGAATAGCGTATGGATAGGTAACTTTCTACAGAATTTATCCCCCTTGCATCAATATTATTGGTTGCATTAAAGAGAAGGTGTTCCAATTCTTTCGCGCTAGTTAGCTGACTCACTAGTAAAGTGAGGATCAGAGCATAAGTTGTATCAGTATCGTTATTAAAACCTCCAGTTTGACGCATTCTAAGAATAATACTATCTGAGACAGGCTGGTTTGTCTTGGGACCATTCAATATATCAAGAATATGTTTGACCGTTTTCTTGATAGCAAGGTTGTACGATAGTCTGGTATCTATTAGAACTCCGTCCACATCAAAGAGAATGCCATCTATATTATTCTTGTAGAACTTAGATACACCCTCCTTCATGGAAACAGTTCTTACCCCACTTGTGATGTGATGTTTCTCATAGTGCTAATGAATCTGGCATTCATTTCTTCAGTACCCACCGTAACCCTAAAGCATCCTCTATACCTGCCAAAATCCCCTAGAGCCTTAATTGATATCGATTGATTTCTGAGCCCACCTTGTATTGAGTCATATAAATCAGTGGATTCAAAAAATATAAAATTTGCATCCGATCGAAAAGGTCTGATTCCCTGCATTTTACTAAGGCTTAGAAACAACTCGTCTCTCTGTCGTCTGATCAATTGAATAACCTCCAAAAAGTACTGCAAAGAGGACAAGGCAATCGTAGCTACAGTTAGTGACAAGCTATTAATCGGATAAGGGGATTGAATATGAGTTCTGAATATCTCTGCCAAATTCTCTTGGGAGATTAGATATCCTACCCTAGCACCAGCTAAACCAAACGCTTTTGACATAGTACGAAGAACCACTAAATTATCATATTTCGTTACGAATTGGGATAAACTATAATTCCCAAACTCTACATATGCTTCATCAGCTATTATCAAAGTGTCACTTAGTGATTCAATAATGTCTAGCATGATTTCTTTGTCAAACTGATTTCCCGTAGGATTATTTGGAGAACAAATATACACGATATTCGATTTTCGTGCACTATTCATAAAACCTGATAACGGAATACTATTATCATTTTTGTTCAAAGGAATACTTTTGATGGATACATTATGCATTTTGCATCGGTTGATGAAATATGAAAAAGTAGGTTCAACAATAGTAACGTTAGTCTGTTTTCCTACTGTAGACAACAAGGATTCGATGATTTGATCTGAACCGTTGCCAACAGCAATATGTTTTTTGCTTATTTTCAAATATTGTGATAACTTATCACAGAAAATTTCTAATTCCTCTGCAGGATAATATCTCAAGTCAGTCATAGAGACCGCTTTAGTCACAATATTATTAAGGAACTGTGGGGACAATGCAAGATTCTCGTTAGCATCCATTTTTATAACACGGTCATCAGTTGCAGGCTTGATATATGCGTCAACTCGGGACAGTTCTAGCAGCCTTTTTGAGAGCCATTCTGACGTCATTTCAAAATCTTCCTTCTACCGCTTTGTAGTGATTAAATAATCCCTCTACAGTAGTGATTTCCTTGACACAGGATTCAATCTTTTTTAGATCTTTTCTGTTTAATTCGATACAGCTTATTATCTTTAGGAAATCCAAGACGGATAATCCAGCTCGAGACTTAGCAAATCCCAATGTAGGTAACACATGATTTGAACCAAGGCAATAATCACTAGCTGCCGAGGGTGTGTTCTTTCCTACAAGAATGAGACCAGCAGATCTTACTTTTTTAACTATTGAACCAGCATTGATTGTCATCACCTCTAAATGTTCAGGTGCGAATTCGTTTATGAAATCTACAGCAGTAGATTCTCGTTTGCAGATTGCAATAAAGCCATTCTCATTAAGACTCTCTGTAATTATACTGCGTCTCAACAGATCCTCTTTGCTTCTGATCAGGATATCGATCTCTTCCTTAATTCGTAATGCCATACGTCTAGACGTTGTAACTACTCCACAGATTGTGTCATTACTATGTTCAGACTGAGAGATCAAATCAAGGGCCACAAGTCGGGGATCTGAATTTGAATCAGTGAATACCAATAATTCTGTAGGACCAGCGACCATATCAACTGCGACCCTGTCGGAAACTATGTTTTTGGCAGCGGTTACATAAATACCGCCGGGACCTACAATCTTGTCAACTTTCCTAATGCTTTCCGTTCCAAAGGCTAGTGCCGCTATTCCATGAGCCCCTCCAAGCTTGTAAACTTCCTGCACATTACAGATATCAGCAGCCACTAGAGTCATAGGATCGACAGTTCCATCCTTCCGAGGAGGAGTGATCACAACTAATCTCTTAACTCCGGCTACATTTGCAGGAGTGCAGCACATCAGTAAGGTACTAGGATATCTAGCTTTTCCTCCTGGTACGTAGCAGCCTACATTTTCTATAGGTCGGAGCAGCCTTGTAAATCTCAGTTGGTCAAATCGTGATTCAATTCCACTTAAATGATCATACAGATCTGATTCGAATTCGATCAATCTCTTTCGCATCACATGTATAGATCTCAACTGCGAAGAGGTGACCTTCTTAAATGCAGATCTAATTTCTTCTGCAGTGACTCTAAGAGTTTTTAGATTAACGCCCTCAAATTCTTGAGTATATTTAAGGAGTGAACTATCTCCAGACTTTCCTACCGACGTTACGATATCCCTTGTCTTTTTTATGATATCGTCTGACAATGTTACATGTGTATCCCGAAGTTTTGCAACATCTAACTGCACATCTTTTACATTAACAATTCTCAATAATTCTCAGCACCATCTAGATTGCGGCTACTCTCGGACAATTCACGTTGCAGCTAAATTGGAATAATACAGGAATATATCTTGTACGCCTAATTTGCGTACGAATCCACCGGATTTGGCGACTAGTACGCTATTCCGCCAAATCTTATTGTTATTATTTGATCAAAAATGATTGGTGTAAGCAAAATTTAGATACTAGCTGTCTAATCCATGGCTATAGGAACACACAAATTGATCAAATCAGATTATCAACATAGAAATTATGAGCAGCTCAGTTCAAGCTAAGGGACAGCTAACGCCTAAATCATGTAAAGATTATCATTTTGAAGACTTGGATCTATCTCTTACTCAGATATGACTGTGCTAGTCAGAAGAGATGACAAATTCACAGATCTACTCAAACTGAAACTAAGATCTAGGTACGATAAGAAAAGGCGTTCTAAAGACGAAGTGCATGTCTCCGATATTATTCCTTCATCTTGTATAAGGAAACAGTACTACTCGAGAATATTCCCTGAAATCGATACGATATCTGATGAATCCGTATATCATTTCGTCAGAGGAGAATCTAGCGAATTTATCATAACTCAACTAGCAGATATGGGCGTCTCCCAAGCTGATCTTGAGTTCGACGGAATCCTTGCACATCCAGATATAATGTCCAATGATTCTGTTGTCGAACTCAAAGATACATTAAATTTCGGTAGATTGAATATTACTGATGAGAGGTTCAGATCATACCTGCGGCAATTGTTATATTATCTCGTAATAACGGGCATCGAACAAGGAATAATTTCCATCAGGTACAACACTAAAGAGCTGAGGTGGATAAAGAGTGATTCAAAGGGAGACTATTTTCTTCAGCCTTATGACGCGAAAGGGCCATTTATAGAAAGTTGGAGTGTTCATCTGCCAAAAGATGATGTCGTTAGAGAAATTTTAAAGAATGAAATGGTCAGACGAAAAAATCTTTTCAGGAAAGCACTTGAACTATCTGATGTGTCTATCCTTCCTAGGCTTTCTGAGGCCAAGAGGAATTCGAAATGCTCCAGATGTAATTTCTATAATAGATGCATGAATGAGGATGATGAGACTGCAGAAGCTCATGAAATGGCTAACGAATTGGACATATTGGACATCTCCGGGGCGGTAGATTTTAGCCCTTTTGCAAAGGAGTAATGTATTGGAGGAACCGCTAGTAGGAAAAATTTCTAGTTGTCTTACACTATTTATTATCCTCAATTTTGTTATATATGGTCATCTATGTTGATCTCGTCCAGCTGGAGTATCTGCCTTGGCTCACTTACCACGAGGCCTTGAGCTCTCTTACGCAATAAAGGAAGGATTTTGATAAATTCATTTTTCTCTATTATCGTGCTAACGCTATACCAACCCGTTTCACTTAAATTGCTAATTGTAGGCTTTCTGAGAGCGGGAAGAGTTTCAAGTATGGAGCCAATATTTTCTTCTTTCACGTTCATAAAAATGTGAATCTTCTTTCTGGCTTCAACTACTCCCTTCAGTAGAGCGAGCATATCTGCAATCTTTTCTCTCTTAGTCATATTTGTCAAAGATGTCTTATTGGCGATTAATACAGCAGATGATTCCATCACTCTATCTATAATCTTGAGGTTGTTCTGCATTATGGTCGTTCCTGTTTCAGTAATATCAAAGATCGCGTCAACGTCTTCCGGTGGTTTGGCTTCCGTAGCACCAAAAGAAAGGAATATCTGCACATTCTTGTTCGTTCCTACACGTAACCATGGAGTAATGATCTGGGGATCAAAATCACCAAAATACTTGGTGTATGCACTATTAGACTTTATATGTGATGAAGTGGTCGTAAGATATTCAGACGAAATACGTAAAGTTCTTTTCTTCTCTGCGAATTCTGTGATCAGATCCGATAAATTATTGGCCAGAAAAAACTCAGGTACAGCAATAACCTGACTAACATGACCATACTCTAAATCAAGTAAAACAGAAACATATGCATTGGCTTCTCTGACCCAATCTTTACCAGTTATCCCTACGTCATAGAAACCTTCCTGAACATAGGTAGGGATTTCTTGAGGGCGTAGTATTTTTACTTCAATATCCGGATCACTGAGTCTGATGCGATATGTTCTTCCATGACCACTGACAGTTTGCCACGCTTGTTCGAGTACCTTAAATGTCGCCTCTTCAATACTGCCTTTCGGAATTGCAAACTTAACTATGGACATGGTTGAATGCTTGAAAGATGCCAGATCCTTTGTATATATTTAATCATTAGAATAGCCATCATGGCTAAGCTTAACCAACAATTCCTTTGCTCTAGATAGAGTTACTTTGTCTTCCTTGACAAGGCGTTCTGATAGGATGTCTATCATATCGCCTCTTGCCCCCGCCATGTAGGCGATATTTCTTGAATGCAATTTCATATGGCCTTTTTGGATCCCTTCAGATGCTAATGCGAGCAGCGCTGCGAAATTCTGGGCTAGACCCACCGATGCGATCACGATCGCAAGCTCCTGTGAAGAATAGACTCTTAGAATCTTTAAACTTGTAGCAGCCATCTTATGCACCTTAGTCACTCCGCCCACAATTCCTACTGCCATAGGCATTTCCAATTCTCCAACAAGATCACCATTTTCATCTCTCCACCACCTTGATAGCGACCTGTAACGACCTCCCTTACTAGCATAAGCGTGGGCCGCTGCCTCGATAGCACGAAAGTCTTGCCCTGTAGCCAGTGCGACAGCATCAATGCCATTCATGATACCTTTGTTGTGAGTAACAGCTCTATAGACATCTGAGTAGGCAAAAGCATATGCATATAATATTCGCTCTACGATAGCACCTCCACCAACTTCATTTTTTGGGAAAGTGGCTCTACATCTAACCAGTCTTCGCACCGAATAGTTTGAAAGGATCTTCAATATTGTCGTGCAGCCAGTTATACTCTCAATGGCTTGTCCAACCGCTTCACACATAGCATTTACTACGTTGGCGCCCATTGCATCATGAGTGTTGATGATCAGTTCAACTATGATCATGGTACCCATGCCCAGCTGGCTCTCGTCTTCGACGGTTCTGATTTCTATTTTTTCTACACTTGATGATTTGGTTTTGGAACCGGCAATTCTGTGAAATTCGTCGGTTTTCTTGAGAATCTCTGCTGAAATTGCCTCGTAAGACTTACCATTAGGAATGACCTGAATTTGACCTATCATTAAGGAATCATCTGCTTCAGCGTGAAATCCGCCAGCTAGTCTGGCTATTTTTGCCGCTTTGCTTGTAGCGGCAATTACAGATGGTTCTTCTACTGCCATAGGGATGAGGTAGTCCGTGGAATTAATCAAGAAGTTTGTAGCGATTCCCATTGGAACAGGAAATACTCCTATCGCATTTTCTATCATTCTATTTACATTATCAAAACCTAAACTTTGGGCAGAATCCTTGAGAAATTGAACGTCCCCCTCTTCAAGAGAGGTAATTTTCTTAATCAGGTCTAGTTTATCAGTCAAACTTAATTCTCTGAACTTGGTTCCAACAACATTGTCCATATGACCGTCTTCCAATACGATAGGCTGCCTATTTAGATGTAACCTGAAAGTATATCACAGAAAATGAACCACTGGAGCTGATTACTGCGAAGATGTCATGTCAAAAGCCAAAACTTTAAAACCTTTCCCCTTAACTAAACCTGATAAAATTGTTTTCCATTAGTAAAGATCACGTAATTCTAGGATCCGGCTCTTTAGTGTCAGCACTATTCGTGTCTATCGGTTTTTGTACATATATTGTATACGGACAAGAAGATGGGACGATCTCTCAACTGACCGAAAATGCTTCTTCAAATCTCATGGATTCCAAGGCATTAGAAATAGGGAATGCATCATATCAGATCAGATATCAGATCAGTGGAGAAAATCAATTGAAGGCAATGTGGGTCCAAAGAGATAATATAACGTTGGCTGCAGAAATCTCGGCAGTATCTGACGGGGTATTAGATATCGAGCTTCCAAGAGATGTCATTGACTCTAGAAAGGAATCGAATGCGGATGATGCTTATGCAGTATTTGTTGATGGACAATTTGTACCATATGATGAAATCATGAACAACTCTCAAGCAAGAATATTGCGTATAGAGTTTAGCAACGGATCCGAGCAAATAGAGATCACTGGTACACATGTTGTTCCAGAATTTGGGTCGCTTGCCGCGCTAGTTCTTGCGATATCGATAACTTCTATGGTCTTAGTAACAAAGATCAAAAGAGGGAAAAAAAATAGTGTTAATGACATGTTAGGACCAGAATGAAATTCAGATGAATCCATTGGTAGATATGTCCATTAGTATGCTGTTATGCGATTCGTCATAAAGACCTGAGTGACTCATTTCGCTAACTCATGGCGTCCACATGTTATCGGTCAATTTGACTTATTTGAAATGAAATAGACAAATTGTGAAACTAGATCATAGGCAAAGAAGAAAGGGTATATATGCAAAATATACGTCTCATTCTATATTCTTGCAAGAAATACTCAGAGCTGAAAACCTGAAGAAATACTTTCGATTGTCAAGGGGTTTCATGAGTTCAATGAGACATGGCTCTGTATCTCTCGTGAAAGCAGTTGACGGCATATCATTAAAACTGGACGAAGGCCAGGTCTATGTTATTGCAGGTGAATCGGGCTCAGGAAAATCAACACTTGCAAGACTGCTTTTGCGAGCGATAGAACCAGATGAAGGACGAATAATATTCAAAGGTAGTAACATAGAAAAAAAGAAAGATGCAGATCTTAAGGAATTCAGGAGAAGCGTCCAAATGGTACATCAAGATGCATACACATCACTCGACCCCAGGATGAAAATCCTTGATATCATAATGGAACCAATTTCTATTCATGAAAAAGGCAGTTCAAGAAGGGAGCGGCAGGAGAAGGCGTACAAGGCGTTGGAGGCTGTTAAACTTGAGCCCGTAGTTGAACTATCCAATAACTATCCATACTCTCTTTCCGGTGGGCAGCGACAAAGAGTTGCTCTCGCAAGAGCTCTTGTTCTTCGACCTGCAGTTATAATTGCCGACGAACCTGTATCGATGCTAGACGTTTCGGTCAGAGCAGGAATATTGGAGCTAATGAAGGATCTTAAAGACAGATTCAGAATATCCTACGTCTATATCACACATGATCTGAGTACATCCAGATACATCGGGGACAAGATTGCTATCATGTACGCTGGGAAGATAGTAGAGATGGGCCATATAGATACCGTTTTACTTAATCCTCTACATCCATATACTCAAGCTCTTATCGATGCCGTATCTGAACCAAACCCTACAAATTTGCAAGAAACAAGATCTATTCGTATACGCGACGGTGCGAAAACATTTAGCGGGGGCTGTAATTTTTATTTTAGATGCCTTTATTCAATGGATAAATGCAAAAAAGAGCCAATTCTACGCAATCTACGCAAACGTAATCAGATAGAGAATGGCAATGATCACTTTGTATCATGTTTTTTATATGACTAATGCAACGACTAGCCTACATCAGCTCTGACCGTAAGTTTGGGCCAACTTTTTAGCATGATTATACCTTACGACATGGGAAACCCCCTCTTTAGGATATACGCCATAAACCAGCCCCGCTCTGGCGACGGTATAATCTTTCAAAGTAACCATTATAATCTGGTTGTCTATAGCCCGTCTTAACAAAACAGTTAGTAATCTCTCCGTATTCTGAGCATCCAAATGAGCATCAACTTCGTCCATGAGATAAAAAGGAGAAGGCTTTAGCGACTGTAATGCTAAAAGAAATATTGTTGCGGCCATAGTTTTTTCTCCACCAGATAGCGACGTTGATTCGCGTCTCGGTTTGTCAGGGAATTGTACTACCAGCATGATGCCGCTGGATTCTTCAGTAGGGTTTTCTAGTTCAAGCCAAGCTGATCCACCACCGGTAACTTCAGTAAATGTCTGCCTGATGTTCTGGTCCACTTTGGAAAATGCATCATCAAATACCTGGCCTTTTTCTTTTGCTATCTCCTCTATGAATTCGATGATCGAGTTACGTTCTACTTCAAGTTCATTTCTCCGTTCTGACATCATTCGATAACCTTCAACAATCTCAGAATATGCATCCTTCGCACGCAAGTTAACCCTGTCTCTTATAGAATTATACTCTTCATTCAAATTCATCAATATTATATCTACATTTAGATCCTGTGCTATTTCTTCATAATTTAATGACCTAAGTTCAGCTGTTAGCTCTTGATGTTTTATGCCTAACTGTTCGGTATCTCTCTTGGCAATGGCAATATCGCGATCCAGAGCAGAGTATTCCTTCGATAATCTGCGTTCTTTGTCTCGAAACGTCCTCATTTTTTGTTCGTACTCGGAAATTATCCCATACGACTTTCCAGTTGAATCAATGATATCTTGTTCCTTCTGTCTAAGATTTACAATTTCAGAATCTACTATATTCTGTTTCTCTCGCATTTCATCTGCTTCCTTACGCTTTTGTTGCAATTCATTTAGCAGCTGGCCATCTTCTTCATAAAGGTCATTAATCTTTTGTTGAATTACTTGCACCATTGATCTGATTGGAGTAGATTCTGTAATCTTCTCCCTGAGTTCTAATTCTGTTTTCTCTGTTGCCTTCATGATCTCATTTTTTTCATGTTGCAACCTCGCAAATTCCCCGCTCTCGTGCAGCTTGGCCATATTTTCTGACAGTATAATTAATTTACTCATCAAGGATTTGGAATTATATAAACGGGTACCAAACACCCGTTGCAAATTGTCGGTACCTTCCAACTTTTCTCGAAGTGTTTTAGCTTTATCAGTTAGTGTCCTCAACAATTTTTCGATCGTGGAGATCGATTCACTAACAGAAGAAATCCTTCTGTCCAAACTTGTGATATTTGTTTCTGCTTTAAATCCCAATTGCTCTAGCTTGGCCAGATCGTGCGTGATCTCACCAAGGTTTGATTTTTTCATTTCCACAGTAGAATTAAGGCGTCGTGTGGAAGACTCTAGTTTTCTTACAATTTCTGCAATTATAGCAGTCTTGCTCATGTCAAAGATCTTTGTCCCGAAATCAATCGATATTTGCGCGCCGCTTGGTTCAAATGATATACCTGACAAGGATACAGATTTGAATCCCTTCCTAGCTAACTCGTAACCAGCCGATGATGTACGAACAAGCATTATATCTCGAAATAGGAACGTAACTAATCGCGGGTACTCACAACTCACAAATCTATCTAAACTTCCCAATATTCCAATAGAGTCAATTTCGCAAGGACTGTGTATTTCAGAGTCTGCGGTCTGATAATTTAATATATCGAGTGGGATTATTTTAAATCTGGGTAACCTTTTTTCCATAGAGTACTTAAGAAGCGAAATCATTGACTTTATGTCAGATACTACAATTGCCCGCATCCAATCCGAAGCAGCAGCGAGAACAGCCCTCTCATAAATCCTTTCGAACTCTATTAAATTTTGAACTAGTCCCACTATGCCTAGGTACTTATTGTGTGCTTCTAGCAATTTTGAAATCGCAAAGTACTCCGTATTAGGATTTTCCATTATCTGGATAACATCGTCGTACCTTTGCGAAACAGCATGTTGTGCAGTGGAGATGAGCTGCGATGAGCTAGACAGATCTTGCTCAATACGTCTCTTTATATTTAGGAGCCTGCCTGCATAATTATTACATGATTGGAAGTGTTCTAAATACATTTGGAGGTCCCTATTTTGCAATTGGTTTAGAATCTTGAACCTGGAAATTTGATTTCTCTGCTGCAAGATCTCTGCATTATTACTCTCAATAGCTCTCTCTAATTGTGTCCTCCTTTCGTCTAATCTCGAGATAACTGCTTCGAATTTACTCTGTACTTGAAGTAAAATGTTCAACTCCCCATCAATGCTAGCCTTTCTTCTATGATATACGCCTACTTTCGATGCTATCTTGTCCATCTCAACATTTGTCGAATCTAAATCAGCCAGAAGATCATTCATCTCGGATTTCTTTAATTGTATGTTATGTTCAACCTTCGCTAATTCCAATTGGGAACTTGACAGCTTATCCTTTAGAGATACCTTCTCGAGTTCAATTGATTTCAACCTTTTATCAATATTTGTGATTCGTTGATCCGCTTCTTTCATAATTGCTCTACTCCTTTCTGATTCATAGACGATGTTTGATAATCTGCTCTCTACTAACGCCTTATCCTTGTTTGTTATATCCAACTCTTTCAAATATTTCGCTCTTTCCTGCTCTATACTTTCGATTTGGACATTCATTTTACTAATCTCATCTTCCAATAATGAAGCACGAGAACGGGAACTCTTTAACTGGTCTTCTAATGAACCGATCTTTGACCGAGTTGAAGCGATATTGTTTGATATCTTGATAGCTCTATATTTTTTAATTTCCTTTTCGATACTTAAAAATTTCATTTGTTCATTTCTTTCAATTTCAAGTTCATCAATTCTCTTTCTAACTTCATCAATTCGTGCGAAGGCAATTTCCAACCGTCTATCTGATTCATCAAGCTGCTTTAGTGCTTCAGTCTTCTTCTCATCAAAGTATGATAGACCAACTATATCTTCGATAATTCTTCTTCGTTCATCTGAATTAAGTTCAGAAATTCTAGTTATCATCCCCTGTTGTACAATATTCAATTTATTCGAAGTAGCAATTACGATCTCCAAAAGTTCAACGATGGTTCCCTTAGTAACTTTTTTCCCATTGAGATAGTACTCACTTTCTCCGGCTTGGCCTTCCATATTTCGTGTCAGTGTGACACTGTCCGAATCAATAGGGATGCCCCGATCGTGATTATCAAAGGTGAGGCTTACGTGAATCGTCTTTTGATGTTTATTATTACTGTCATGAAAAAGTGACTGAAATCGATCTACTCTAAGTGCCCTCGGGCTATTCTCACCAAGAGCAAACATTATCGCGTCAAGGATGTTACTCTTTCCTGAACCATTCGGGCCAGTAACTGCTATGAGCCCTTTATCAAATGATAGGACGTAATTCTTGAAACCGAAAGATTTGAAACCATATACCTCTAGTTTTTTAATATGCACCAAGGACAGAGGACAGCTATGCAATTGATATTAATATGTTTTATTTTATAAAGATTGATCTGTCTCCTAAACCGAGTTTCTGATTCTTTATACCGATACGTGATCTTTTACTACCTCATTGTCGGTCGGTGTAAAAGTTAATGAGAATACACGTAATAAGATCAGAAAATTGTGTATTTTATTGATATCTGGTAAAAAACGGTCGTCCGATTAGGTAAGAATCCTAATGAAATCCATGATAAGAGTCTGCTGGTCTTTATTCGAATTCACGAATGCGTTAAGCAGCTGTCTTTCTACTCTAATGTGGTTAGAGATGACCGATTTAAAGGTCTTCACATTTATAGGTATAACGCTATCTACTACACCAATACTATATGAATGAATATATTCGTTAATTATTTTCGATATGAAATAAGGCGCTATGTTCATCAGGAGAAGTATACCATCATACAGGATCTTTTCTTCATTGCTTACCGGTCTTAGCGAGCCAATAAAAGCTTCTAGAGACTTGGTTCTGTACTCTTTTCCAAGCTCCTCGATGGATGATGCCACTAATAAACCTGCATCAGTTAATTCATAGAATGGTACTCCTTCCAATTGTAGGGCTCTTGGTCCCCGTCTTAAGGGCAGTCTGCCGCCCTCCTTCACTACACCTGAAGGAATAAGAACCTCGTCGAGGTCTCGAAAAATTCCTGAATAAATATTCTGCCATAGTATACCATTTTTTTCTGCAATTACATGAGCAATGGAAGTTCTTGTACGCAATTCTGGGCTTTGTTCGGATGCGAGATGAGCGATAATTCCCCTCTGCCTTTTCGCCTCTCCAGTGAACTTATCCTTTCGAGTCTTAAAAGTGTCAAATATTGCAATGTTATATTTCGTGTCTTTCAAATATAGAGTCCCTGCAACACCAAGTTCTTGGTGAAATATTATTTTAACCTGTTGTTTGGATCTCAGACCTAATCCATTATGAGTGCAAGACTTTAAGGCAAAACTTATAATCCCAATGCTGAACATCTAATTAAGGTATTCTTTGGAGATTACAGAGGGACTGACGTTTGATGACGTTCTTATCGTTCCGACTAGATCACACATAATCTCTCGAAGTCAAACTGATCTGAGGACGAGGCTATCACGAAATATTTTTCTTAACATTCCCCTAATCAGTGCAAATATGGATACGATCACCGAGTCAGGGATGGCCATCGCTCTTGCTCGTGAAGGTGGAATAGGGATTATACACAGATTTATGACTATTGCAGACCAAGTTGATGAAGTATTGAGGGTCAAGCGATCCGAATCCGTAATGATTGAGCAGCCTTATACTGTAGGCCAGGACATGAAGGTAATAGATGTAAGCAAGCTAATGACTAACTATGGAGTTTCCGGTTTACTGGTTGAAGATGATGACCATAAGTTAGTGGGCATTATTACCAGACGTGACATAACCTTTGAGAGTGATCCAACAAGAAAAGTATCTGATTCGATGAGCAAAGATGTAATCACGGCCCAAAAAGGAATCACGATAGAAAAAGCTAAAGCGATTCTTCATAAACATAGAATAGAAAAGCTACCAGTGGTTGGTAAGAGGAATCGTATAGTAGGTCTAATTACGAGTAAAGACATTCTCAAGATGGAGCAGTATCCATACGCTTCCAAGGATAAGAAGGGGAGATTACTCGTAGGAGCAGCCGTAGGCGTAAAGGGCGATTTTCTCGAAAGAACGGAGACATTGCTCGAGGCAGGGGCTGATGTGATAGTGGTTGATATTGCACATGGTCATAGCGATAACGCAATAAATGCGGTAAAAATGATAAAGCGGGCGTTTCCAAATTGTGAACTTATAGCAGGAAATGTTGCAACTGGTAGTGGATCGAAGGATCTTATCCGAGCTGGAGTTGATGCAGTGAAAGTCGGAGTCGGTTCTGGATCTATATGTATTACTCGAGTGATTACCGGTTCTGGGGTGCCTCAGATCACAGCGGTCGTTGATAGTGCCAAAGTGACGAAAGATTATGATATTCCAATTATCTCAGATGGAGGGATAAGAACGTCTGGCGACGCCACTAAGGCCCTTGCAGCTGGTGCATCTTCCGTTATGGTAGGAAGTCTCTTCGGCGGCACGGATGAAAGTCCTGGCAAGACACTCGTTAAGAACGGTAAGAAATTTAAGATGTACAGAGGAATGGCTTCCTTTTACGCATCTTTGGGTAGAAAATACCGAGAGGAAGGTTCACAGGTGATCGAATCTGAGGACCTGAATGACTATGTGCCAGAAGGAGTGGAGGCAATGGTGAGTTACAAAGGAAGTGTGGTTGACATCATTAGGCAATTGGTTGGGGGTCTTCGTTCAGGACTTAGCTACTGTGGTGCAAAGACATTGGTAGAAATGCAAAAGAACGCAGAGTTCATAAAAATCACTCCAGCCGGGCAAATTGAAAGCCGTCCTCATGACGTTGAAGTCGTATAATCTCCTAAGAATGGCAAATCCATCAAAGTTGAATATGAAATATATATCTGATTGATATCTGATTCAATTCATGTCATCGACATTAACAAGAATGTTAACAGTCTTACTTCCCTTGGTTACAATACTGTTAGTTTCCTTTCCGGCCTACGCACAAGTGACAATCCTGCCTGGCACGGATCTCCCTGAGATTGAAATTCAACAGCAAAACCAGTCTACGCCAAATCAGCAGCCAACTGAACAGCAAACCACAGAATTAACTACCGATCAAACAGCAGGTCCTGATACTGATAGCATTTCCCTGAAGCTTGCAGCAGGTCATTACATACCATTGACGATCGATATTGGCAATCAAGTCAAGCTTTTTGTCGATTATAATGTATCAAATCCAGAGGTACTCAACACACCAATAAATGCTATAATGGAGGTATACGCTCTAAACGAAACTCTAATCAGAACATCCTCATTTCCTTCGCCGATTACTGCAAATGAGACGGGTACAATTCAGCTAGCGACCACTTTCGATGATGATAGCTTAAAGAACGTTACAGCAGTTGTCACAGCCACAGATGCGTCAAAAGAGTTCCCTATATCAGCACCATTAAGGGTTCCACTTGCACTAGGACAAGTAATTGAATAAATGAATGATGCGATTCAACAAGGAGCCGTTGCTCCTACAGCTTTTTACTGCTTGAGGGGCTGCAGGAAACCGGCTCTTCTATGAGACTAAAAGAGAAAAATATTTGAGGAATAATCGAAAGTCCCCCGGCAGATCTAAGCTAAGAAACACAAGACAGTGCAACGCACTTAAAATCTTTGACCCTTTGAACTAAACAGTGCCTTTATTGTGCTCTGGGAGAGCGATCACATCTCGCCCATTCCGCCCATTCCACCCGGAGGCATGCCGCCACCAGGAGGACCTCCAGCCGATTTGCTAGCTGCAATGACATCATCTATCCGTAAGATCATCGATGCAGCTTCAGTAGCCGACTTAATTATTTGTTCCTTTACAGCAACAGGTTCTAAGATCTCAATCTTGGAAATATCTGCAATTCTCGCATTTCTAACATCAATTCCGGACCATTTTGAGCCCTTCGATTGTCTAGCCCTCAGGTCGGTCATAGCATCGATTGGATCCATGCCTGCATTCTGACCTAAAGTAAGCGGTATGACCTCTAATGATTCCGCAAACTTCTCTGCAGCAAGTTGTTCTCTGCCAGAAAGCGTAGCTACCCAATCTCGCAATTTCCCAGCTACGTATGCTTCTGGCGCTCCTCCTCCTGCAACTATGGCTGGTTTCTCCAAAACGTCCTTCGTGACACTTAACGCATCATGCAGAGACCTCTCGGCTTCATCTACAACTCTTTGAGATCCTCCTCGTATAAGTATCGTGACCGCTTTCGGATTTCTGCATCCTTCTATAAAGACCCACTTATCTGTTTCAACCTTCCGTTCTTCTACTAAATCTGCAGTACCTAGATCCTTACTCGTAAGGTCTTCAAGGTTGCTTGTAATTCGTGCACCTGTTGCTTTTGCAAGCTTCGTCATATCACTTTCTTTAACTCTTCGAACTGCCATTATATTCGCCCTTGCCAGATAATGCTGTGCAATGTCATCAATGCCTTTCTGACACACGACGACGTTTGCTCCTGCAGCCATGATTTTGTCCACCATGTTTTTCAACAGTTTATTTTCTTCTTCAAGGAACATCTTCATCTGGTCTGGGGAACTAATGTTGATCTTTGCATCAAACTCTGTTTTCTCTATTTCAAGAGCCGAATTAATCAATGCAAGCTTTGATTTCTCGATTCGTTTTGGCATTCCTCCGTGCACAACCTCTTTATCGAGCACTATGCCCTTTATCATTCTCGTATCTCGCAATGAACCGCCTGCCTTCTTCTCAACTTTCACATCATCTAGGTCTACCCGATATCCGCTCGCTGATTTGTCGGCAATTTGAAGCGAAGCAGTAACAACCAGATCTGCCAACTGATCTGAATCTTTGGAAACTAGTTTAGTTTGCATAGAAGTCTTGGCAATTTTTGTAAGTTGTTCTTTCTCATTCCCATGGACTTTCATTGCAACACTGTTGAGTATTTCTATCGCTTTGATCGCACTTCTTCTATAGCCATCTACTATTATGGTAGGATGAACATTCTTTCCAATCAGCTCTTCCGCTTTCTCAATAAGTGCTCCTGCAAGTACGACTGCGGAAGTCGTGCCATCTCCAACCTCATTATCAACCGACTTCGCAACTTCTACCATCATTTTTGCAGCAGGATGCTGTACGTCGATCTCTTTAAGAATCGTGGCTCCATCATTTGTGATTGTCACATCACCAAGAGAGTCCACGAGCATCTTGTCCATCCCTCTAGGACCCAAACTTGAACGAACTACCTCCGCTATGAGTTTCGCAGCTGTTATGTTATTCTTCTGAGCATCACGACCCTTGGTTTGACTTGCGCCTTCTTTCAATATCAAGACTGGCATTCCACCAGCTGTACCTTGTTGAATTGACATATCCTATATTCACCTAAAATATACTCAATTAAGGCATAGGTTGGGATATATTAAATTTACTAACTATTCATGTATTTACTCTGTGTGAGAAGTGTCACAGGACATAAACTACATGGGAAGATCATTGCAATCCCTGAGAATATCATTCTACATAATACATACGAAATGAGATAAGGATCGTGGTGTTGTGGTGTTGTGGTGTTGTGGTGTTGTGGTGTTAAAGTATCATACATCTAGGCATTTCGTGATTATCACATGGTATTCAATAAAGTACCTGAAAGAGTTGTGAATAGTGCTGGTTTCAACTAGAATTCAATGAATTCAGTACGGATTTGGCTTGTCGGTAGTGAGCGGCATCGACCATCCTTCCATCCACAGTTACAGCCCCAATACCTTTGCCCTTCTCCATTGTTTCCTCCAGCGCCTGCACTACCTTCCTAGCCCATTCAATCTCAATACGGCTCGGAAAAAAGACGTTTGTGACCGGTTCCAATTGGTTAGGATGGATTACGCACTTGCCCCGATATCCTAATCGCTTCGCAGTTACAGCATCACGCACCAATCCCTCTATATCATCAACTTTTTGCCAGATAGCATCAATAGCACCAATCCCGACAGCCCTGGCATCGATTGGGATCTTTGCACGTGCAAAAGAATATTCAATTCCATCTTGAACATAATCTAGTCCCATATCATTAAGAAAGTCGAACACGCCAAAAATCAACATCTTCACCCGCAAATCAGCCATTGCAATTGAATACGAATTAATTACTCCCTGCGCAGATTCTATGGACGCCATGATTCCCATCTTTTTGCTCATTGCTTTCCTACGTTCCAATTCGGTCAGCCTGAGAGCTAGGCTGCTAACTTCTTTTTCATTGTTAACTTTAGGGACTACAACTCCATCTATTCCATCACTTACTATGGCATCGAGGTCATGAAATACCATACCCGACTCGTACGAATTAATACGAACATACACGTTTCTGTCTCCATAATCTTCATTCTTATCCAGTGCTTCTGACACGAATTCTCTAGCAGTCTGCTTCTCATTTAATGGCACAGAATCTTCTAGATCAAAGCAGATTATGTCTGCGTTAAGGGATTTGGCTTTATCGATAAACCTCTTGTTATTCCCCGGAATAAACAATAACGTTCTGAACATTAACTACGTATATTCCTAGAGCTTGTGTGGAGTTGTTATTATCTTTCCTATTTGTTCGGCCTTTGCCATCATGACATGACCCTGAACCATTTCGCTAAATGGTAAAACTGTGCTGATTAATGGTTTAATCTTACCCTTACTTGTCCAGTGTATTACCTCCTCCAATTCTGCTTTAGTTCCCTGCGTTGAACCCAGTAAATTAGTTCCTTTGAAGAAGAGATATCGAAGGTCTATCGGGGAATCATATCCAGTAGTTGCGCCAGTTGCCACTAATGTGCCGCCCATCTTCAAAAGAGCTACTTCTTGTGCAAATGTCGCCTTTCCAATGTGTTCAAATACTACATCAACACCCTGCTTCTTCGTAATTTCTCTAACCTTCTTGTACCAATCGGGCTCCCTATGATTAACTACATGATCTGCACCCAATTCAAGGCATTTGTTCATTTTCTCTTTGTTTCCTGCAGTAGCAATGACATCACAATTATACAACTTTGAAATTTGAATTCCTGCCATTCCTACTCCGCTTGTGCCGCCCATGATTAGCACTGTTTGACCTGGTGTTATTTTGGCCCTCCCAACTAGCATGTGCCATGCCGTCATTCCTACCATTGATATCGCTGCCGCGTCATCAAAGGAAACGTTATCAGGAAGCTTGGCTACGTTAACTTCCGGTAAATGGGTGTACTGTGCAAAACCGCCCCACAACGGACCAGTCTGAAACCCCCAAATTGTTCTCTCAGCGCAATCGTATTCGCGGCCTGAGGTGCAAAAATTGCACACCCTACAGCTCATATTGGAATGTGATACCACACGATCTCCAACCTTAATTTTAGTAACATTTTCACCAACTTCAGCTACATGACCCGCCGAATCACTACCTGAGATATGAGGGAGAGGAACCTTAATTGGATCTCCCCAAATTGCCCACAGATCATTGTAATTATATGCCGCTGATTCAACTTTTATCATAACCTCATTCTGGCCCAGCTTGGGCATATCTGTATCTTCAATCTTGACATTCTCCGTAGGATCCTTGCTATACTCTCTGAAAATGGCTGCTTTCATGAAGTTGAAAACCTCCACGAGACTTAATATAGTTAACTCAAGCTCATCATAGTGGGGAGTGACGTCAGCACCTCACACGGTGTAAAATGGCTGATCGTAAAATTGAGAACTTATATCCTGTTGATCTTAAATTCCTTTTTTGGCTGTTGTATGTTCAACAGAATTTGCTTGAGTTCCTCGTCAGTTAGCGCCCTATTCAACCTCCCTGATGAAGCTGAGCTTATAAGATAGTTCTCTACGGCTGTAGCTAAATCAGGTTTAACCATCCTTATGTTGGTGAGCCTTTGCCGCGCAGTCTGATCCAATAAGAATGTCAGTGCACGCTGTCGCATTGCATTTTCAGCTTCTCGTTTCTTTAATTCTTCTTCATTTGGTTCTGCAGAAGGTTGACTTACAGACATCCCTGCTTCCCTTTTCCATCAAGCATATCTTTGTAAGTCGGGTATCGTATGAATCTCCTTAAAGATCTCTGTGGCAAGTCTATCGATTTTCTTCGTCCCTTCGTCAGTCATTAGTCTTCCTTCTTTCTTCTTTGTCAGGTAACCAGCTGCTTCTAGCTGTTGCAATGCCTTTCTAATAATTGAACCGCCGGCATCACGATGATGGTCAAGGTTGTACCCGATTCTTTTCCTCCCGCCATACATACTTCTTAAGTCAGATGTGCCTATCGGGCCATGCAGATACACCTTTCTTACAATTGAAGCACATCTTATGTACCACCAGTCTCTATTCTGAGGAATCTTTTCTACATGAGAGCCTGTTTTCACATATGCCGCCCAACTTGGCGGCTCAATCTTCTTATCCTTCTTTAATCTTTCAGCCAATCTTGCAATAAGGTCTGTAGCAGGGATATCATACAGCTTTGCCATTACACACTATACATTAGCCTCTGATAACTCCTTATAAATTATTATCGACTTTGATCAATTCTACTCATGTTGAGTTTTGAAGGAATGGCTATATCTCAGTTTAAAGTATTTGTTGTCAGTTCGTTCACGAATTTAAGAGCGTATGATCTTCCTATAAACATGACCGCAGCGATAGCAAGTAATTCGGATACATTTCGTATTTGATCGTCCGAGCCTGATTCTCGAACTCTTGCCAGGGATGATAATTTCTTTACATTGTTTACAAAAAAGTTGTTTGATGTTGTATGGAAGTCTGGCACGAACTCTCATCGCAATCTTCTTGGCTAGCCGAGCTTGGTCGTCCGACAGCCTGTCATCTATCTTTGAATAACATAATGCAGCATCAATTAAGATGTCTATTCTCTCCTTTGCTATTTCCAAGTTTCGTTTTTTGGAGGGTATTATAACATAGCATACAGTGGCCCAGATAAAATCATTGCACTGATTTATGCGAAGTAACTCAGCTGGATTTAGAAATATGCACCTTACGTTGAGAATTGTCAACAATATTGAAGACGGAGAACCTTCGCGAAAAGTGTAAATAGATTTAATTTATAGGCACCTTGAAACTTATTTCCTTTTGATTGCATGCAGGAATGCGGATGCTCCTTAGTTATTGCAGAGTCTGCACTGGAACTGGTTCCTCAAAAGCTGAGAAATCATAGATCAGTGAGAGCTCATGCCATTAGACTAGGGAGGGATCCGGGAGAAACATTCCTTGATAGGAATTATCACCATGCTGCAATGAAAAAAGACTCGTCATTAATAAAACATGGCAGGCCTGATATCGTACACCTCTCATTGGCTGCAGTCTTATCATCCCCGTTATATCGTATTAATAAGATCAGAGTATACGTATCAACAATAGATAACAACAGTATTATGATTGGGGAAGGAATTCGATTTCCAAAGGCATTCTCTAGATTTGATGGATTAATGGCAGACCTCTTTAAGAAGAAGAAGATAACGAACAGAGATGGGACCAAAGTATTATTGGACCTAAATGAAGGAGTAAGCTTTAACCAATTGATAGACCAAATAATAAGACCAAATCAAGTGATAGGCTTCTCCTCAATTGGATCTCCCTCAACACTTGAGAAGGTTGTTTCTGATAATGTCTCCTCGATTTCACCATCGTCATGTGCGTTCGTGGTAGGCGGTTTTCCTAAAGGACATTTTTCAAAATCAGTTACTAAGAAATTCACTGGCTTATACAGCATATCAAGAATGGGACTTGAAGCACACGTTGTGATAGCTCGGTTAGTTTACGAATGTGAAAAGATCTTGTTTCACTAGATCATCCTTTTGCGAAGATGATCCTGCTCCCCGCCATATCACGACATTCTAGTGAAATAACGCATCAACTATAAAGGCTAAGAAGATTGCAGTCAGATAAGGGCTGGAGAATTTAAAAACGGTCCACGCAGCCTTCTCACTAGGCCTTATGAGTAACCATAAAGATAGCCCTACCATAGCAATACCAAACACAGTAGCAGTTAGAATATAAATAAGTCCAAATTCGTTGAGAAAAAATGGAAAAATACTAAAAAGCACCATTAAAATTGTGGTGATTGCAATAACCCTGACGGATCTTTTTTCATTCTGAATGACAGGAAGCATTGGTATGCCGGCCTTCGCATAGTCTTTCCTTGAATGAAGCGCGAGGCTCCAGATATGAGTTGGAATCCACAAGAAAACTAATCCAGCCATTATTATTCCAATCTCAATATTCTGTGTAGTGACAGCGACATATCCGATCATTGCAGGTGCGCCTCCAGAGAACCCTCCAAGAACTATATTGGTCTGGCTAGTTCGCTTTAGCCATTTGCTGTAAACAATGATATTATCAAATAGACCAAATGCCATCAGTGCGAATGCGTATATATTCAAAAACCATGAACAAACAAGGGATATTGCTGCTAGGACTATTCCAAAGATAAAGGCATTTCTAGGAGAAATTCTTCCTGATGGAATTGGGCGTCCTTTTGTTCGGTCCATTATTGCATCAATGTCTCGATCGTTGTATCCTGTCAGAGTGTCTGCAGCAGCGGATCCTGCCGCTACACCGAGAATTAGCAGAAGCCACATCGTAGTGCTAGTTGGTATGTCGAAGAGGAAGGACGCAGTTAGAGCTGAGGCAAAGGCAGTGAAGACTAAAAGATACCATATCTTTGGCTTTGTTAATTCGTAATAGTCTCGAAAAACTCTGCCAAAAGATGCAGAGGTAGTCAAGGTATCCATCGGTTTATTGCCCTTCCAATGTTGACAGTAATGATCTAACTAAATATATTAATATCGTATATAATCATCAATTCTGCTTCTGATCGCGAGTCGAGTTGCTATTGAGCTATTGAATGAGAATAGAGAGATTCCCTTACAGTTTTTCGCATTTCAATAAAGGTTTCTGTCTTCTGAACACCCTCTATTCGTCCAACCTTTTCCGATATTAATTGATGCATCTCGTCGAGAGATTTAGAACTCATGGTTACCAGTATATCGAATCTTCCTGTCACTTCCGCAACCTCTCGCACTTCTGGAATCCTGAACAATTCACTCAAAACATTATCTCTCATCTTTGAATCCATATTTATCCCAGTGAGAGCTCTAACGTTGAAACCAAGGGCTTCGTCATTAATCACTATGGTAAATTTCTTTATGAACCCCATCTTCAGGAGTCTTTTAATCCTGCTATATACGACCGAGGAATTAACATTGATTGATTTGGAAAGTTTCGGTACAGAAATACTGGCGTCTCTAGAGAGCTCGGTGAGAATTTTCAAGTCAAGATCGTCTATCCTACCCATATATCGCTCTTGGATATCTTTACATCTAGAGGGGTTAATAAATGTATTATTTTCAAAATACCGCACTGTTTTTTAGAAGAATAAAATAGGATTATAGAATCCCTCTATCTTTTAACAACTCTGCCATCAGAACAGCACCTTTCGCAGAGCCCATCTTTTCGTTATGTGAGAGCAACACGTACTTTATGCCATGATCAAATACTGTGTCCTTTCTTAGTCTCCCAACCACTGTTGTCATCCCATCATTGATTTCTCGATCCACGCGAGGTTGTGGCCTAGTAGGATCGTCGTGTACAAAAATGAAATCTCTTGGTGCAGAAGGTAGTTTCCTGACGGTAATTGTATCTGAAAAGTTTGTCATTAGACGTTTCACCTCATCCGGTTCCAGAGGTTTCTCTGTTTCCACGAACACAGCTTCGGTGTGACCGTCTAATACGGGTACTCTAGTGCATGTGCAGCTAACTCTAAGATCGGCTGGATCTATAGAATCTTTATAGAATTTACCGAGAATTTTCTTTGTCTCCACTTGGACCTTTTCTTCCTCTTTGGGAATATACGGTATTACATTATCCATAATATCTAAAGCGACAACACCCGGTGATCTACCTGCCCCTGATAAGGCCTGCATCGATGTCATAATCACGCTTTTTAGACCTGCGCTTTCCATGATAGGTTTTAGAGTAATAGCTAGTCCTGTAGTGGTGCAGTTAGGCAATGGGCAAACAAAGCCTTCCCACTTGCGTTGCTTTTTCTGAACGTCTAACAGGCCAATATGATCTTCATTTATCCCTGGTATGATTATAGGTACATCTTTTTCATATCTGAACGCAGCTGCAGTACTTATAACAGGCACAGATTTCGCAAAATTGGGCTCTATCTTGAGGGCATCATCTGATTCCAATGCAGTGAATACAAGGTCAAACGATTCTGGTTTAATTTGATCCACAGTAGTGACAATCATATCATGAACATAATCAGGAATTTCATTCCTACTATGCCATCTCAAAATCGCTGAAGAGGGATCCCTTAAAGATTCCACATACTTTTTTCCAGCTGATCTTGAAGATGAGACTAATGCAGACAATTCAAACCATGGATGTTTGTCTAACGCCAGTACAAACTCTTGGCCCACTGCCCCAGTGGAGCCAATTAGTGCTACCTTCAACATCATGTTGGCTTACTAAACTACAACTAATAATCTTTTCACGAAAAGGTACACAACGCACACATCTAATTCCTTCTGATGTCCAACATCTACATTATAATGGTGGACGAAATTAGCTAGTATATGAATTCTATGATGAAAATTAGGCCGAATCAAAGTTGTTTTCATGGAGGACCATACTCAGCCATTAACCATGATTTGGTTCAGCTCGACTTCAGCTCCAATGTCAATCCTTTGGGAATTTCGAAGGATTTGTTAAATGACGTGAGGAGAGAATTAAGTAGTCTATGTTCAAATTATCCGGATCCGTCTTGTAGCGAATTAAAAAATAGCATTCTCGAATACTTAGGTTTAGAACTGGACCCCACATGGTTATTTATCGGTAACGGCGCCACCGAAATTATCCATATTTTCGCACGTACGTTCATTCGCAGGAAGGTAGTAATTTCTGCACCTACTTTTTGTGAATACGAACTCTCAGCAAGAAGATTGGGAGCAACGATCAAATTTGTTCCCTTAAAGAATTGGGAACCTGACCCTGAAAAAATATTGAAGGAATCAAACGAAGGGTGTGATGCGGTGTTCCTTTGTAATCCGAACAACCCGACAGGAAGATTATCAACATTATCAATACAAAGAATAATTGAGAACATCGACCCAAATACTCAGATATTCATAGACGAGTGTTTTATTGAATTAGCGGATGAAAGTTGCAGAGATAATAGCATGATCGACATGGTTTCAGACTACAAGAATCTGGTGATCCTCAGATCGATGACGAAGTCGTTTAGTTTAGCAGGCATTAGATTAGGATATTGTATCTGTAACCCGAACCTGATAAACCTTATGCTCGACCATAACATTTCGTGGAACGTAAATGGTATAGCCCAAAAACTGGGGATCTTGGTTTTAAAGGATAGATCATATTTAGAAAAATCCAAAAGACTGATACGGCGCGAAAGAAATTTTATGATTAACGAAACACAAAAGACTACGAAATTTTCTCCATTACCGACTGATGTCAATTTCTTTTTGATCGATGTTTCAGACCAAAGCTCGGTTGAAGTGCGTAACTATCTCCTATACAATAAAGGAATATTGGTACGCGATTGTAGTACTTTTACTGGGATGGGCCTAAAATATATTCGGGTCGCTGTTAAAAAGCATAAAGAAAATGCTATTCTTATGGATGCATTAAAATCAATGGATCTATGACTGCAAAAATCTTGATGATTCAGGGCACGTCCTCGGGTTCTGGAAAGACTACGATTGTTACTATTTTCTGTAGAATTTTCGCAGACAGGGGATACAAGGTGGCACCATTTAAATCTCAGAATATGTCATCAAAAATTTACGGAATTGAAGGAACGACTGAAAGGATTTCAATGGCTCAGGCAGTTCAAGCTTTTGCGGCCAGAAGAAATCCCGACGTAAGAATGAATCCTATTCTACTTGAACCGCATGGTAACTATGTAAGTGATGTAATAGTGAAGGGACATTCGTATGGGCTAATGCATGCAAAAGAATACTACCAAAAGTTTGTTGTGCAGTACGCATTTCCAATTATTCTTAATTCGTTGGACAGCCTCAGAAAAGACAATGATCTAGTCATAATGGAGGGAGCTGGTTCTCCAGCCGAGATTAATATCCAACAGTACGATGTCGCAAATATGCTTCTTGCAAGAAAAGTAAGCGCCCCTGTTATCATAGTTGCCGATATTGAAAGGGGTGGATGTTTTGCCAGTATAGTAGGGACAATGTTGCTCCTAAAACCCCTAGATAGAGAACTTGTAAAAGGCTTTATAATAAATAAATTTCTAGGGGATAAATCTATTCTAGAATCAGCCATATCAACTGTCAAGACAATGACAAAGAAGGAGTTTTACGGAGTAGTCCCTAAGGTAAATCCTAGCCTACCAAAGGAGGATTCCCTAGATGGTATAGAACCTGGTAGCCTAAACGTTACATTAGACACTTCACTGGATGAGCGAATTCAAGATTTGGTAACACAGATCCAACCAATGATCGACATAGAAAGAATTTCAGAGGATATACTTGGATTAAAAAAATGATTTATGATGTGTTTTTTCTTCTGGGTGGAGGCTTAACTCTTGGAATACTACTGGACTTGATTTTTGGAGACCCTCCAAATAGATACCATCCAGTTTCATGGCTCGGAAAGCTAATCGAATACATAACTCCGAATTTGAAACACAGAGATGTAACAGTTAGTTCTATTTCCGCGGATAAAGTTGAAAAGGCGAAAGGAATCTTGTTTTCATGCGGTCTTATCTCTAGCGTAGCATTGCTGACTGTCGCCGTGGTTTCGTTAACCGCTCTTCACACGGGAATACTGATGACGCTGGTTGTGTTTGCTGTTCTCTTAAAGATTACTATCGCGCTGAAAGGAATGGAAAAGTCTGCTATCGAGATCATTAATTCCCTAGAGGAAGGAAACCTGGCTGAAGCGAGATACAATTTATCGATGATAGTCAGGAGGGATACAAGTAGCCTGGATGAAGGATATATTCAATCAGCTACTATCGAATGCATTAGCGAAAGCACTGTCGATGGCATCATATCTCCATTGTTCTTCTACTCGGTTTTTGGCCCTGTGGGTTGTATAGCTTTCAGAGTAGTCAATACGCTTGACTCCATGCTTGGATACAGAGATCCATACTTCAAAGATATGGGTTGGATGTCAGCCAAGCTGGATACTATTTTCAATTTCTTGCCGGCGCGTATGGCTAGTCTCCTAATGATTATCGCGGCTTACATGGTTCATGCTGACTACAAAAATTCTCTATCAATACTAATTCGTGATCATAACAAAACTAGCAGTATCAATGCGGGATACCCAATGAGTTCTATGGCGGGTGCTTTAAGAGTGAGACTCGAGAAAGTAGGTAGCTATTCTTTAGGAGAAGGGACCGAATTTTTAACAGCTGATAAATGCATGAGGGCTATCAGCATTATGAAGATAACCACCATACTTTTCTGTTTGGTTTTTTCGCTCCCTCTCATTCTTGTCCTTACCTATCTAGGCTGGTGGAATTTGATTCTTGGTATTTAAGCCGTTTGTGGCAATCGTCACATTCTTGACTATACTCCCTTTTAGTCGGGCCGCTAATCCGAGAACTCCAACAGACGTAAAATACATAGCAACAAATATGTACCTTTTTCCACTCGCTGGGGCGCTGATTGGATTATTAGCTGGCTTAGTGGGGTACTGCTTGTCAATTCTGCTTGAACCTCAAGTGACAAGCCTTCTAGTTGTTCTGTTTATTACTTTGATAACAGGTTTGCATCACACTGATGCCCTAGCCGATTTCGGTGACGGCCTGATGGCTAAGGGAGATAAGGAATCAAAGAGAAATGCAATGCACGACCATTCAATAGGATCGGGTGGGGCAACAGCTTTGATTATATATTTTATAGGCTTTTTTGTGATATTATCATCGATCCGCGATGGCGCCATTCTGTTTTTTTTCTTACTCGCTTCCGAGGTGATTGCTAAATATGTAATGGTTGAACAGGCCCACTTCAGCAAGGCAGCTTGGGACGGTCTCAGCTCCCCCTTTGTGTTAGCCATGAAAAATAATGTGAAATTCATGATTAGTACTTTGATAACCTTATCAATTGTATTTCTTGTGACAGGGTACGAAGGTCTCATCACCTTAGCGGTTGCCTTTTCTATTGCAGTGCTAATACAGTGCATAGCTCGTTTGAGCTTTGGAGGAATTTCTGGAGACGTCATAGGGGCTACTAATGAAATCGTTAGATTATGTTGTCTGATCATCCTGTCATACACGTCGGGTGTTATTTCAATATGATAGCTGTGATAATGTGCGGTGGAAAGGGGTCTAGATTCATTACTCCAGGTAGAACTGAAAAACCACTAGCGCGCATAAAGGGTAGGACGCTAATTGAAACTGTCTTACATGCAGTAATTTTATCAGGGCAGTTCAGCAAGATTCTGTGTGTTTCAAGCCCTTATTCCCCCTACACTACGCAGCTTTTAAAGAAAATTTGCCGAACAGATAACAAAATTGATGTGTTGGTCGCTGATGGTCTGGGATTTTCCAAAGACCTGTTCAAAGCTCTAAATTCAATGCTTGAACAGAAGGTGTTCACATTTCCATCTGATTTGGCATTACTTGATTCAGATACCGTCGGGAAATTAGTTAAGAAATGCACACCATCTATTCACAATACGTGTATAGCAGCAGTAGCCGCAAAATCTTTTACCAATTCCTTGGGCATGGCCTGCAGTTCATTGGTTGCTATCGACGGTGAGGATTACTGTTATTCGGGCATATGTGGATTCTATCTAGGCAAAACTATCTCTGATAACCCATTTGAGCAATCATATTGTATTGTAAATGAAATACGACTCGCTGTCAATGTAAATACTGCAAGTGATCTAAGATTTGCCGAACAACTACTTGGGAGAGTTAATCTAGATGTTTTATGACCTTGCCCAATATTTCAGCCTTTGCTCCTGTTCTTCTCACCAACATGTTTCCACATTTCTTACAGTAGACATCAGAAGTGGTGTGACTGAATACTACCTTCTTTTCATCGCATTGGTCGCATTGAGTCAAGATAAATGTAGTATGGGGTTTAGGTATTAGGATCATGTTTTTTTTCATATCCGATACCCCTATGGTTGGATCTCCAATTTACGAATCCTCATTCCTTCTTTCATAGTCCTTCTTTGACAACTCCTACATGTGTATCTCAGGGTGATTTTCTTCGATGTTTTTGCTGTTCTCTTGAGTTCGGGAAACTTCTGTCCCCCGTAGCCCTTCTTATCTTCGGCGTGTCTTCTTGCTCCTAATGCCATCTTCCGATCTTTACCCTTCTTATATATAGAAATAGATTGTGTAGTATGAGTTTTACATTTCGGGCAGAATTTCCGAAACTCCTTCTGAATCTTCATATATGTTCAAATATGAAAGGGTAATTTAAGGAAAGCGTACTTCGCTTCACACCTCACCATACAAGGTCGGATATATCACGAGAAGGAGGTGATGACCATCTGCAATAACGTGGTTTAATCAGTTTGTAAAGGGCTTTTGGAGTAAATCTAATATACTAAGTCTTATATTCCAATAGGTGATGTTCGAAGCACTGCTAAAACAAGTAATCGTCTTCTCTCCAGAAAGCTTTGGGGTATGGGTTCCGCTAGCATTTGGCCTTGCTGTAGGACTTGCATTTGCAGTAATTTCAGGCGCAAGACGCCATTCATAAACGGCCTCGAGCTCATACTTTTATTTTTATAATTTTTTATGTCACTACACAGTTTTATTGTATCATTAGTAATGATAAATAAGATGTAGAGCAATGATTATCAGGGATATCAAAGGCAACTAATGACAACCCTAATAATATGCGGGTCAACTTTTATGACTGTCGATGAGTTACCTAACCAAAATCGGGGTCGAGAAAGAACGGCGTGTGAAAGTCACCGTCAATCAAACAACAAGCTTCTTATGGGAAGGAGAGAACGTATTATCTACTCCTTCTATGATTTCTGAAATGGAAGAGACATGTAGACTGCTTGTCAAGGAGGAATGTATTCTAGACCGTGCATGGGATTCGGTAGGCACATTAGTCAACGTTAGGCACTTGGCTGCTACTCCTGTTGGCGCAGAGATCACCCTGAAGGCAAAGATCGTTTCCTTCGAAGGGAGGCGCGTGTTATTTGAAGTAGCGGCTTCAGATAGCTTAGAAAGAATTGGCGAGGGGAAGCACGAGAGATCACTGATTGAAGTCCCTAGGTTCAGAAAAAAATTCATTGAAAAGCAAAGTAAATTGGGACTTAAATAGTTTAATGGACCATCCGTATTCAACGGAATCTTAAGGAGTTGAACGTGTCGGCTACGACTACTAATCGAAGCTTTTGTTAGAATATATGTTGATTAATATGATATGGTATATTTGTAGAGAAGTAAACTAAATAAGTGGCTTTACAAAGCAATATTGTTCTACTAGGTGAATAGAGGGTATGTCAATTCAAACTACAGCTGGTGGAATGCCAGTGATAATTTTAAAGGAAGGCACCAAAGAAAGCAAAGGCAAGGAAGCTCAGAAGAATAATATTACTGCAGCAAAGCTGGTCGCCGAAGTTGTCAAGACTAGCCTCGGCCCAAGAGGGATGGACAAGATGCTCGTGGATTCTCTTGGTGATGTGACTATCACAAATGATGGAGCCACGATTCTTAAAGAAATCGACGTACAGCATCCTGCTGGGAAGATGATGGTAGAGGTATCAAAGTCAGTAGATAATGAGGTTGGAGATGGCACCACTTCGTCAGTCGTACTTGCAGGATCCTTGATTGAGAAGGCAGAGGACCTAATCAGCAAGGATGTTCATCCGTCAGTGATCGTTGATGGCTATAATGCAGCTTCAGAGCATGCATTGAAGTTACTGCAGAAAATAGCTGTAAAGGTCGACACATCAGATAAAGAACTGCTCATCAAGATCGCAAGAACTAGTATGGATTCCAAGTTGGTCTCTGAGGATAGTCCAACTTTAAGTGAAATAGTAGTGGGTGCGGCAAGACAAATCGCAGAAAAAATCGAAGGTAGAGATGGCTTAAGAGTCGATCTAGACAACATCAAGGTTGAGAAGAAGGCAGGTGGAGCAATACGAGATACCCAACTCGTAAAGGGAATCGTTCTTGATAAGGAAGTAGTTCATTCAGGGATGCCGAAGACGATTGACAAGGCAAAGATTGCTTTGATAAACTCTGCGCTGGAGATCGAAAAGACTGAAATGAGTGCCGAGATCCGAATTAGTGACCCACAACAGATGCAGATGTTTCTCGAGGAAGAAAACAGAATGTTGAAAAACATGGTGGACAAAATAAAAGAAGCAGGTGCTAATGTAGTTTTATGTCAAAAAGGCATTGATGACATTGCACAGCACTACCTAGCCAAATCAAGTATACTTGCCATAAGACGTATAAAGGAAAGTGATATGTTCAAGCTTGCAAAAGCAACAGGTGCACGAATTACAAGCAACCTTGAAGACCTTACGAGTAAGGATCTAGGTAATGCAGATTTAGTAGAAGAACGGAAGGTTGAAACAGATAAGTGGGTCTTTATAGAAGGATGCAGAAATCCAAAAGCGGTCACAATACTTGTACGAGGAGGATCTCAAAGAGTTGTAGACGAAGCCGATAGGTCAATACATGATGCATTAATGGTTACCAAAGATGTGTTGGAAAAACCATCCATAGTTGCAGGCGGGGGCGCTCCGGAAGCATATATCGCCAACGAACTAAGGCAGTGGTCGAGCAGTCTGGAAGGCAGAGCTCAGCTTGCTGTTCAAAAGTTTGCTGATGCACTCGACACAATCCCTCTTACTCTAGCAGAAAATGCAGGTATGGATCCGATCGATACTATGACAGAATTGCGTGCGAAGCAGAGTAAAGGTTCCAAGTGGACAGGAATAAACGTAAGAAGCACTGTGGTAACAGATATGTACAAACAGAACATATTGGAACCCCTCGCTGTCAAAGAGCAGATCGTCAAATCCGCTACAGAAGCTGCAACCATGATTCTTCGAATTGATGATGTTATAGCTTCTAGCAAGTCCAAAGCACCCGCTGGACCCCCTGGTGGTGGTATGGGCGGTATGGGCGGTATGGGCGGTATGGGCGGTATGGATATGGAATAATTATCTGCAAGGACGCCTCAGGTTAGATGCCTGTATACCCCTATCTTTCTCCCTATTTGGACTATACAAGTCTTTATCAGACGTTTATGTAATGTTGCCGCCAGCAGATAGGTTTGTTCAGAGCTGATCGTTATTACATGTATCTCCACTTCGCTATATCAGCGAAAATTCGGTTTAAATCTGAATGTATACAGACGCAACTGACAGGCCGTTTGAAAATGTGACTTGACCCAAAATGTAACTTGAGATCAAAGAGTTACATGCCCCTCATTCCAATGATGAACAAATATCGATTTATTCTTCTCCAATCTCGATTCTGAATGCAATAGAAATGAATACATGAATTTTATGCTGAATCTGTTACACTCTGGGCAGGTTTTTAAGTAAGATGAAGAGAAACCATGAGCTTCTCCTACTACGCATCGAGATGCACTTCTAATTTCAGAGTAGTATCTAAACCATTTGAGAGAAAACAAAGTCGGCAGCGGTTGGTTTAAGCGCATAGCCCATTTAGGGGATATAATATCAAAGTCAAGTCGATGCCTCTTCTTAGAAACAAAAATGTGTTTCTGAGACATACATTAAGATAGCCCCAAGTCTTATTAGAAGATTGTGCCAAATGAGAAATAGGAAGTCGAGCTAGTGATCGCGGTTTCATGATAAAACTGAATTCTCAAATTCTTATGTCAATTATTAGTTTGTCGATTTAGCTCACAGTCACTACGGTATCACAAATATGCACAAAGTTAATAACAAATATCTAACAAAGTGTAAAAGGTAACCATTGAGAACATTCTTAACAAGAAGCTCAAAAAAGGAGAGAATATTGGGAGAAGAAGAGCTCTACATTGGTACTGCGGAATCTGAACATGTTGAAATGTATCTCAAGGCTATATGGTATATTCGCGAAAAGGGCGAAGAGGTCAAGGTCAGCTCAATAGCAAAGCTGCTAAATGTAAAACAGCCGTCAGTAGTTCAGATGCTTCGTAAACTTGATGAAGCCAGTTTAGTAGAATATAGCAAAGGCAATATGGTAAAGATGACGACTGAAGGCGAACACATAGGAAAGCAGATGATTCGAAATACACGACTGTTGGAGGTGTTGATGAGAGATTCGTTGAAGATAGAAATAGACGAAGAAATGGTCTGTGGTATTGAGCATCATATGAAACAAATTTTTACAGATGCCTTGTGTACACTCCTGAAGCACCCAAGGAAGTGTCCGCATGGTCATCGAATACCTTTAGGAAAGTGTTGCAAATAATCGGATTAGCCGCTATCATCGACATTGTTTTTGTTGCCAACTAGGTATACAAAAACATCATCCAGAGTTATGGGGGAAACGGTAAATTGAATATTCATCCTCAAGGCTTTGTCATAAATCCTTTCTGCATCTGTTTCATAAGTAAAGATTCTGACAAAATTGGATCCTGAATCTAAGACAGAGCCTAACGACATTAGACTCTCATCTAGGTTGATCTTCGGCACATCAATTCTGAGCTCATAGGGAACGATCTTGCGGAGTTCGTTCATCGTGCCTTTTGCAATGATGTTGCCCTTGTCGATTATGACAATGTAATCCGCAAGCAGTTCTGCCTCATCCATATAGTGAGTCGTCAACAGAATCGTTCTGTCCTGATTTTTCCACTCCCTGATTGCAGACCATACTTGTCGACGTGAGACCGGATCTAGGCCTATAGTTGGTTCATCCAGGAATAGCAATTGGGCATCAGGCGATAAGGCCATTGCCACAAGAATTTTTTGTTTCATTCCGCCTGATAGATTCATAGCTGGAACGTTCCTAGAGTCGTAAAGGTCTAGCCTCTTGAGGATTTGTGCTGCCTTTTCTTTAGCAATCTCACTGCTCTCTCCCCTGATTCTTAACCAATTGTATACGTGATCCCAAGGTGTTAACGCTCTCAGCGGTCTGCCTTCTTGGGGAATCGCAGATATTTGATTTCGAATATTATCAGGATACTTTATAATGTCATGACCTAGCACAAAGACTTTACCAGATGTAGGCATAAGCTGTGTAGCACATATTCTCACAAAGGTGGTCTTTCCAGCTCCATTCCTCCCCAACAATGTGAATATTTGTTTCGAATCGATACTAAGTGAGATATCATTCAGAGCAGGGTCCTTGGAACCCTTATAAGCTTTTGTTAATCCTAAAGTCTCAATTACTTTCATGAAGTATGCCAACCTACATGTACACTGTCGAATGGCACTGTCAAGTTGATATTCAATTCATGATGCCACGAGGATTCATCTTTAAATATTTTCATTCTAATCCATTATCTTTGATGGCTATATAAGCAGTACAAGCCATCAGTTAAATTCAACGTTATTCGAATTTATTGATATTAGTATTAGTAACTATGATGTGGAGGCTGTAGATATCCATGAACGCTCTTTCCATGTTAGGAACACTACCCCAGCCACTACTTTTATTGCTTGCCATTAAGATGGACAACCTGTGCTTAGCAAATTTCAATAGACAGCCGTACTCAATTCCCTATCCAATTCTCTCAGAAGTGCCTTTTGAGCATCATTTAGCTTAGTCGGCACCTTTACATTTATTCTCACAAGCTCATCTCCTCTTCCATAACTGCCGTACCTTGGAAGCCCTTTCCCCTTTAATCTTATGATTGAATTTGGTTGTGTTCCTGGAGAGATCTTCACCTTTTCTTGACCTTCAAGTGTGGGAACTCCTATTTCTGTTCCTAAAGCAAGGTCAGTAAAGCTTAGATTCTGATTAGTTAGGAGATGACCATCTTCGAGTCTTTGAAACTCTGGGTTTGGTTTAACATGAGTTCTAATGAGAAGGTCTCCAGGAATTCCATTCTCTGCAGGTTCCCCCTCGCCAGGCAATTGAAGAGTCATCCCATCTTCTACTCCACGCGGAATATCCAACCTTAATTTCTTAGTTGTTCTGATATTGCCCGATCCATGGCATGTCAAACACGGTCTCTCAATTATTTCGCCCTCTCCATGGCATGTACGACACGGCTCCAATGATACAAACGTGGAAAACCGGTTCTGACTATACACCCTCCTGGTCTGTCCCTGCCCATTACATACAGTGCATTTTCGTGGTTTTGTGCCTGGTGCGGCACCAGTTCCATTGCAATTTGTACATCTCTCCATTTTAGGTAGCTCTATTTCGTCTCTCTTGCCCTTCAAAACATCTTCTAACGATAGGTCAACATCATACAAAATGTCCTGGCCTTTGCGTCTTCCAGCACCAAAGTTAAATCCGAATCCGAACGGATCCGACACACCTCTTCCAAAGCCACCCCTAGATCCAAAAAATTGATCGAAAATGTCTCTGAATCCTCCAAAACCCATATCTTTAAATATCTCTTCAAAGTTGGCCTCTGAACCTCTGAATACTTCATCAGTTCCCACATGACCATATGTATCATATCGCTTCCGCTTATCATCGTCAGACAGAACGGCATACGCTTCTGAAATTTCCTTAAAACGTTCTTCTGCTCCCGGGGATTTATTCCTATCAGGATGGTACTGCAGTGCTAGCTTTCTGTACGCGTTCTTGATATCTCCTTTCCCTGCATTTTTAGGTACGCCGAGTACTTCATAATAGTCCCGTTTGCTCGCCATTTGTTTGTCACCTTGTCATATGTGTATGAGCAACCTCATCGGCAGTATTCAAAGAATAATACTTACGGGGAAGATTGCTGTGCACCTGTAGGGGTACCATTTCCGCCGCCATAAGTCTCCGATGTTTGAGTCGTAGTAGATGCTCCTTCATCCACAGTTTGACCAGACTGACCCCCAGCTCCAGGAGCTGCTGCTGCACTGGTAGCCCTATAAGCTTCAGTACTTATTTCACCTAATATGTTCTTCAGTTCCTGAATTTTTGCTTTAGTATTTTCACTGTTATTTGATGCCAAAGCATCCTTCAATTCTTGCGAAGTTTTTTTAACCCTTTCCACCTGTTCTGGCTTTATTTTGTCTTTCAGATCCTGATTAACCATTTTCTCTGCGGCATAGATAAGATTATCAGCCTCATTTCTAAGCTCAGCCTCTTCCCGTTTCTTTTTGTCAGCCTCAGCAAACTGCTCTGCGTCCTTTTTCATCCTTTCGATGTCGTCCTTACCAAGTTTAGTATTTGCAGTAATAGTTATCTTGGCTTCTTTGGAAGTAGCTAGGTCTTTGGCTGAAACATTCAGGATTCCATTCGCGTCTATGTCAAATGCGACTTCTATCTGTGGTACTCCTCGTGGGGCAGGAGGTATACCCGAAAGATTGAACATCCCAAGAGAAACACAGTCAGCAGCCATCGCACGTTCTCCCTGTACAACGTGTATTGTTACCGCAGTTTGATAATCCGCTGCAGTAGTGAATACTTTACTCTTTTTAGTAGGGATTGTTGTATTGCGTTCTATTAGGGCTTCCTTTAGGCCGCCCAAAACTTCCACACCAAGCGTCAAGGGTGTTACATCTACTAATAATATGTCTGTAGACACATCACCTGAAATAACAGCTCCTTGTATTGCAGCACCCATCGCAACTGCTTCCATCGGGTCCACACCTGTTTCAGGTTCCTTCCCCATGATCGTCGCAACAAATTGACGAACTATAGGCATTCTAGTCGGACCTCCAATCAGGATTATTTTATCGATGTCATTTGGACTCAACTTTGCGTCTTGCAGTGCCTGCATAGTTGGCCCTCTGCATTTTTCTATGATAGGTCTTAGCAATTCTTCCATTTTTGCCCTAGTGATTTGTATTATCAAATTTTTTGGACCGCTGGCAGAATCGTATGCTAGGAATGGCAAGTTTATTTCAGTACTTACCATATTTGATAGCTCTATCTTCGCTTTTTCAGCCGCTTCTCTAACTCGCATCATAGCTGCACGATCATTACGTACATCTAAACCTGACTGGTTCTTAAATTCCTGTAAAATGTAGTCCACCAATTTGTTGTCCATGTCAGTTCCGCCTAATTGTGTATCCCCAGCAGTACTTTTTACCTGGAAAACGCCGCCTCCCATTTCCATAATTGTAACATCTAAGGTTCCACCTCCTAAATCGAACACAATTATCTTCAGGTCTTTCTGAATCTTGTCGAGCCCAAATGCCAGAGAAGCAGCTGTCGGTTCATTTATTATCCTGACTACCTGGAGTCCTGCAATTTCGCCTGCGTCCTTAGTCGCTTGTCTCTGGTTGTCGTTAAAGTAGGCTGGAGCGGTGATCACAGCTTTGTCTACAGTATCACCTAAAAAGGCCTCAGCATCCCTCTTTATTTTTTGCAAAATAAACGCGGAAATCTGTTGCGGAGAATATACCTTTCCAAGTACGCTAAAACGGAAGTCAGTTCCCATCTTCCTTTTGGCTGCCATTACAGTACCTTCTGGATTGGAAATCATCTGTCTTCTTGCAGGTTCTCCTACTAACAATTGTCCATCCTTAGTAAAGGCAACAACGGATGGAAACGCCTTACCTGCAATGGAAGTTCCCTCGGCTGCAGGTATTATAGAGGGTTTACCTGCAATCATAGCCGCTGCGGCTGAATTGCTAGTTCCAAGATCTATTCCTATTATCTTTCCCATTTCTCTTAGTCTCCTTTTATTCTGTTACTATCAAGAGCGCTATTTTTAACTATCCTTTTAGAGATTTCCACCAAACTAGGCCTTAACACCCTGTCAGAGATCATATATCCCTTCCTAATTTCTGTGATCACAGTATTTTCAGGGACAGTATCGTCATATTTGAATGAAATGGCATCGTGAATATTGGGATCGAAGGGAGTACCAGTAGTTTCGATTTCTTTAACACCTTCTGCGTCAAACAAATTATCAACATTCCTCATAATACCTTCTAAACCCTCTATTACAACCTCATCTGATTTGCTTTGTTTAGCTATTCCTATTGCTCTAGATAAATCGTCGTGAATAGAAACAAATTTTAAAATGAGTTCTGCTTTCCCTTGGTTTATCTTAGATTCTATTTGTTTTTCCATTCTTTTTCTATAATTATCGAAGTCTGCCATCAAATATCTCAATTTATTCATATTGTTATGGGCATCTTCTTTAGCCTTCTGGTATTCTACCTGGACATGCGAAAGCTCATTCTCTAGGTGAACGATATACCTATGCTCCTCATCTACCTGGGGAGATGCATGCTGTTTAGTATCTTCCTTCTCCTCATCTCTATCATAATTTAGCATATGGTCATTTTCGTAATTTTCTAGGCTCAATTCTACCTTGAAGATACCTAGCGAAAAAGCTAGATAATTACATATCGTTTACCGCGAAAATGTGCTCAATTGAACATACCAGGGTCGTGGAACCTAAAAAAGTAGATTAGGATATGCCTAGATTGGGAAACGTGGATCTGGTTATCCCCAGCTCACCCTGAATCTTTCGTATCTTGGTGGCATATTCCGTCATTTTAGCACTGTCAGCCTGAACCTTTGCAATTCTGTACCCCTTCCAAGCCTTTCTTAAGGCACCCCAACTTTGCCCTGTGGAGAATTCATTTGTGGACTCTATTGATTCGGTGCCCAAAGTCGCACCTGGATTGAGAGACATAATAGCTGTCATCGCGAATTACAGATCGCTACGGTACTTAGAGATCAATGTTAATTTTCTGAGAGCAGTAAGCAAAAAAGAGTTATGCAATTTGGTACACCGTGTAATATTTTCAATACGATTTAGCCGGCAAGTAGCCAGAAAAGCAACATCTGGACATCGCCGCCGCATCGGCTAGATTCAGGCATAATTACCTTTGATAGATGATTTCGCACCGCAAGCCTCACATAATAGGAAACCTAATTTCTTATTCTTTTCAGTTCTAGTATCTGGACTTCCACAGACAGGGCATATAACATAATCCTTTACGTATCTATCGATTAGTGCCCCAAAAGACGAAGGTTCTTTTCTCCCTAGAAATATAACCCTCTCCCCTGCAATATATCCTGCTGAAGCAAGCTCTTTGTTTAAATACAACAATATCTTTTCAGGATCCCTGTTTAAAACTTTGGGAAAGTCCATGAAATTCCTAAATATCGTACGTTGACCAACCCATATTATTTGGGCGGTGGGAAGTTCTAGTCTTGATACTTGTTTCTTTGTAGTGTTCCCTAATTTGTCCCTCAGCCTGGACAATAACATCTCATAGTCTGACCTAGTTTGAATACCCATTAGCGAGACTTTATCAAACGTACTTAATGTTCTTTGTGATCCAATTGAAAGGCCAGTTTGTGGTTTCCATCTGGCAAAAAAAGTCATGATTGCGATAATGTAAAATTTGCGAGAGCATACTCTTTCAAAGGTTGTTCAAGATCCATCATAACATAAAAGACCTTTGCTACTGATATTGCTAATTTATGCTATGATGGATAGATCCTCGATCTATTATCGATAGCCACTCAAAAAAGGGAGTCAGAGTACTAACATATGGTAGGTTTTCTAAGTTTTTCCTGTTGAATCCCAATAGCAACATCCTTAACTCCATTCTTCCCCTCAGATGCTTTGGAATTTGCGCTGCTCGGAGAGGATTTATCAGTTCGAAAAAAAAGTCCTGTCTATAGTAAGAGATGTGCTGAGCAAAGCAGCTTATCAATATAGTAGGGTCTCCAGAAATTCTGTCTTGTATCTTAAAGTGATCTTTCTTTGATGAAGTATTCATATCAGTTGAAATCTGTAAGGCTCTACGAGTATAATTTTCTCTAACAAAATCAGAGGTAGTCCGATTTGAATTGGAATTGCATAACTTGACCTCTTTCGTAATCTGACTTATCCCGTTGCGGGCCAACTCCTTGGCGTTCAGAATGTCAATCTCAGTTGATATCTTACCATCTTTGCCGAAGAGAAAAAAGACTGCTGCTAGTTCATCGCTGTGAATAAACGGGAAGGTCAATTTTCCCTTCATAAATTGGAGTATCCTAGTCTGAATATCGTAAGGCATAAAGACACCCATGTAAGAATCATTCGCCAAAGTCATGTGAATCAAATAGAGTTTCTTCTATCTTTTACTTTTCTATGATTGAGTATAAGAAATATGAAGGGAAGTTTGCACATTAGCTGTATACCAGCCTCTCCCCAATCATATTTGGCGGTCCACAGAACAAAATTCTTTAGGATATTAAATTAATTCTATACCTAACAAAAAATTTAAGGTTTAGTGCGCATGAGGTGGAGGTGCACTACCTTTAGAAAGTGACTCATTAAATGTTCCTGATGCCTTCTCGTGGAATTCTAAATTAGACTGATCTACCTTTACTGCTTGAGGAGGACATACAGAGACGCAAGCCATGCACCAAATACAGTCATGTTCCCTTATTGGGTCAGCCTTGTCAGTATAGTCTTTTCGTTCTTCCTTTACACTGCTTCCTGTGCCATTGCTAGTAGCATTCGTCATCTCAGTAGGAGGCACATCATTTTCAGTTCTGTACCATTGAAAAACCTGGACTGGGCAAGCCTCAATGCATGCTCCGTCGGCCACACACGAATCCCAGTCTACTGCTACCATAGTTCCATGTACACCTATAGGCACCAACTCTTCTCCTCTTGCTTTATACGCTGACTTTACTTCTTCATTTTCTGCAGCTTCAGCAGTTTTCCCCGGTCCCCACACAAAGTGGTACTGCTCGCCTTCTCCCAGAATATGTTTACCTATCACCTGCGAATTCTTTGGAAAGTCTGGATCAATTGGCATTCTTTGTCTGCAATTATTCGCAGATACATCTTATTTAAACTATATGCGAGTTACTTTAATCCAAAAAGGCCTTGCCGGATTAAATACTATTCATAAATTATGTTTAATAAGACACTTTTAACAGAATAATAAATATTATTTACATTACATTACATAGTTCTTGGTGTTTTGTAATAATAAGGTCTTGTGGTCTTAATGTCTGGGCACATAGCTGAGGTGTCAGCTATCATATCACCTGATACCTGCACATCCTTCGGCATATAGATTGATCAAATTTACCTCAGATTTCACAATTTATGATATCGTAAGTTAATTATTTATTAGTAGTAATTCAAATTCGGTTTAGGATATACCTAAGCATGGATAGCATAACTTTGAGCTCTGTCAACTTCGAAAAAAGAAATGGGATAATCCCTGTCGTAGTGCAGGATCTTAAGACCAAGGAGGTACTTATGTTGGCTTACGCCAATCAAGAAGCGTTGAAAAGAACGAATATGACTAGGCACGCTTGGTTTTGGAGCACATCAAAGGGTAAGCTTTGGATGAAGGGAGAAGTATCAGGGAATATACAACCTATTAGGGAAATACGTATGGATTGTGATATGGATGCAGTGTTATATATTGTCGAGTCCGACCGTCCAGCCTGTCACACAGGACAACGATCATGTTTCCATCATACACTGGCAGATTGAAGTCCACTACCTTCTCGGGATCGGCTATATGCTTAATCTTGCTGAGATCTATTGTATATGTTTGGCTCCGTAACCTTTCCTGATCGTATTGATCTCCTTATTTCACGAACAATCATAGAACACAGAAATATAGCTACACTGGTAAGAACCATTGCACCTGCAGGAGCAACATTAGCTAAATAGGAAATGACAATCCCACACAAAACTGAAGCAATAGCAATACACATTGAAATCATAGCAGTTTTCTTGAAACCCCTGCCAAACAATATTGCGGTTATATTGGGTAGAACTATCAGTGCAGATATTAAGAGGACTCCTACAAGTCTAATAGACGTGACTACAGTTGTTGCGGCTAGCACGATGAAGACGTAGTTTGCTAATTTTACATTAATTCCACTTACTTGAGCTTGTTTCTCGTCAAAGGTAATGTACATCAATCTCCTGTACATTACCGATATAACCAAAAGGATTGCAATACTGAGAAATACAATAGTGACAGTATCCTGAGTACTAATCAGTAGGATACTTCCAAAAAGAAAACTGAAAAGGTCTAGCGAGTATCCTCCAGAGAGACTTATCAGAACTATTCCAAGAGCTAGTCCCGAAGAAAGCAAGATTGCAATCGAAGAATCAGGTGGAATTTTGATAGAATCTGTCATTTTTGTAATTCCTAGCGCGGCAATTAAAGTAAAAGCATACGCGGTCCATATCGGATATAAGTTAAGGAATAGTCCTATGGACAGACCGCCGAAGGCAACGTGAGACATCGCGTCCCCAAATAGTGAGTGTTTTCTAAGCACTAAAAATAGGCCGATCGCAGAACATATAGCTGCAACTGCAATACCCGAGATTAGTGCGCGCTGCATGAATCCGAACTCTAAAACTTCCAAAAAAGTCACGTCATTAAACCTACTTTATGCAGACGGAAGCTGCTGAGCATTGGATTTGGCGCCAAATTGATGAAGTCTTAAATGTGTCTGCATAGCAGATTCATAATAAGTCTTAAGCATTTTTTCATCGCCGAAGAAATCCTTCGTATCTCCATGGAAATGCATTTTTCTGTTGATACACGCAACCTTATTTGCGAGCTTACTTATAGCATCTAGATCATGAGAAGACAATATGATGGATATTTTTTCTTCTGTATTGAGCTTTCGAATTAGTTCATAAAATCTATCTTGAGCTTCTTGGTCTATGCCGCTTGTGGGCTCATCTAATATCAGTAGTTTGGGATTATGCACCATGGCCTTAGCGATTAGGACCCTTTGTTGCTGGCCGCCTGATAGCTCATTAAACCTCTTATTCATCTTATCAGTTAATCCCACTATTTGCATCGCTTTGAGTACTTGGTCCTTTGCGTAACTTCGGCTGTACTTCTCGATGGATCCCAATAGCCCGAATGAAATAATCTCCTCTATATTGGCAGGAAAGCTTTGTTCAATTGAAGCTTGTTGAGGTACGTATCCAACTTTGCTTAGCAACGTTCTTCTATTTTTCACAATCTCCTCTCCAAAAAGTTTAACAGTACCCCTATAGTCTGGCAAAATTCCGAGGATACAATTAAAAAGAGTGGTTTTCCCTGCACCATTGGGCCCTACTATTCCCAGTAGGTCTGCTTGTGACATTCTGAAGGAAATATCTTCTAAAGTGAGAGATGAAGAATCGTACCAATAAGATAAGTGGTCTATTTCCACTATTGGATTAGCCGATGTTGTGTTCAAACTTACGTTCGAATTAGAATTATTTTTGTCCCAGCTTATCGTCATACCTCTATTCCTGAGTCCTTTACTCTTTCAAATCCTTCCAAAGGGTTTATTGTCATTATCATTAGGGATCCCTAGTGCAATCACTCCAGCAGATCTATGTCGATAATAATAATATAAGTGTTATTAATAACTTTAACATTGCAGAATAAATACTGTTATTAATATGCCATTTACAATTACAACCCTTTATTGGTATTGAAGTCTCAACTACATAGCTATTAATTGAACATTATCCATCTTCTTATTGGCTTGGAATTTTTTTGTCATATCTCTCATAGGCTTCGCATCGCCTCTTAACAAAAATATCTCCAGACATCTATCCCTGTCTATTTTACTATGCAGGTGAGTTGCTATCAATTCGTCATAAGCATGTCTTAGATTACTTATTTCGTCGTCGGAAGCCTCGTTATGAATAACCAAAAGTATCGCATGGATGTATCCTACAAGATCCTGTCGTGATCTTTCTTCAGATATCATGCCCCTAATTCCTGCTCTAACTATTTCCGATCTTCCACTAAATCCAAGTGATTTTTGTAACTTGTCCATTTCATTCAGAATTTCATTATTTAATGATATGCTAACAATTGTCATGAGGTAATAATAGTTATTAAGTTTCTATACAATAAATATATTTGGGTTAATAATATCGATTGAAAATCATATATAATGAGGTAAATATACGACAGAATAGCCTAAAAACAAGTGTAGGCAGCTTTGAGCCCGAAATGCAATTTCAGGTTCGGTTAAGTAGCTCAGTGAATTTATCTCAGATCAAACAACCCTGCTATAAATATAAATTCACCTGTTGAGTTTGGTTTTCTGACAAGGGGTGTATTTCGGCCGTTGAGCCGGAATGACATGCCAAACTATTCCCAAAGCTATCTGCGTCTTCCAAGATCCTAATGCACGCGGTGTACGAGCTCCCAGACTTGATACTATCTTCAGGAATTAGCATACTAAACCGTATCACTCCGTTACCGTCATCGTGCGGATCCAACAGGGATATGGGATCTAACGTGCTAGCATATGTTTCTTCATCAATGGTAACTATTATCTGCGCAATCTTGGTTGAGTAGTCTATCCCTTTAACCTTAAATGTAACCCTGTCGTTGCTGTCTTGTTCTAATGCTGTGTCTTGGTTTATGACAGGTAGATTCTCTGTGGTTGACTCCTTAGCTTCGGCAGGAATAAATGCTCCCGTGCCGACCAAATATATGGTGCATATGGGTATTGCCGTCAGAATAAATAAGAGCTTCTTCATAAATTATTACCAAAAGCATAGCCTATGTAGTATCTATATGTAATGAAGGATTCATATAAGAGATTAACAGATAAGAATACATAGTTCTGAAACCTATTCAACTTTGATCCAACTTTTTAAATTTTTAATACTCAAACGAAATTGCCAATACGTTGTCAGTTAAACGCGCAGCTTTGAGTTTCATTCTTAGCGTAACAGCGGGCAATGGAATTATATTTACAACATAACCTATATTTGTAGCTACTTTGATGGTAATTCGATCTGAGATACGTTCAACAGAAAAATCTGTATTTTGTGTGAAAGGAACTTTTACTTCTAAAGTGAGGCCAGAACTGTCACTCTTAAATTCAAAAACCCTTTCATGGTAAAAAATTTGACTTGGATCCTGGTCCTCGAACAGGATCTCAGCATTTTTCTTAAGCATCTGTATCCCTTTTAATTCTTCATTGTACAGAGGGATCTCCTTAACCGGTAACGGGTAAAAGTTAGATCTGGCCTCTATCACTTTAGCGTGTTGTAGATCCGCCAGTTTAGACAAAGAACTATCTTCACTACCTATATGCGGCATGATCTTGTTGATTATAATTAAATCTACATTAATACCATACAAATTAGCTGACATTAAGGTCCTTTTTGCATTTTCCATACTGAAGGTATCCGCGTTAGTCACCAATCTAAGACTAGTTATGTTTGAGTCGAAAATTAGCTTTGAAAGTTCATCCAATTTATGAAGCAAATCTGCTTCAGTCTTCATCAAGTCAGTTGAGACAGCAGGGGCTGAAAAGAACGGCTGGAATAATCGGCCAAAGCCACCGACGAGACCTGAAAGGCCTGATAGTTTCATGCTTAGGCTTCCAACGAGTTTTGGAAAATATAAGAATCGCAACGCCTCACCTGATGCGGGCATGTCAATAATTATCACATCATAATCTCCATACCTCGCTGCCTCTTCGATTTTCAGCAAGCAAAGTAGTTGAGTCATCCCAGGTAACATGGCTAACTCATAGGAAATAGTATTATCAATGCCTCTGCTTTGAAAATATGATGCAAAGTAAGAAAATATTGTCTTGAAATTCGAATCCATCTCTGCAACTGGATCCACTTGAGCAGCATACATGCTTGTTGATATTCTTGTAGGTGTTCCACCTATTTCACTTTCCATCAATGCATCACCCAAAGTATGAGCTGGGTCAGCTGAGAGGAGAAGTGTTTTGGATTTCAAATCAGACGCCTTTAACGCTGTTGAACAAGCACTTACTGTTTTCCCTGTCCCTCCTTTACCAGTGTAAATGATAAGTCTCAATAAATCGCATAGAAAGCCGCGTTATTAAGACTTATGGAGTTTATAGCGGAGAACATTTTCACTTCATTGTATTTTCCTTGGCGGATTTGAAGCTATTTGCTATGTATTCAATATCTTGGGCAGAGAGAAGAGGATGCACAGGCAGGGATAGCACATGTTTGCTTGCCCACTCTGTAGTCTTCAGATTGTTGGGATTTTCTCGGATGTGATTTGGGAATCGGGCACGTACAAGTTCTCTATAGTATGGAGTTAAATGAACAGGAGGATCGTAATATACAGCTACCCCAATTTTCGCAGTGTTTGCCATCTCAACCTTTATGAGATCTCGCTTGCCTGGATGATTAGACGTTTTAATCTCGTTTTCGGTCTGTTGCTCGTCAAGCGCTACTGTATAAAGATACCAGTTGAATCTCTTATGACCATCCTCTGGTTCGGTCGGTGTTGTGAATCCGCCAGACGCAGAACGTGTAAGCAAGTCAGTCAACAAGTCTGCGTTGTTTCTTCTTTTTCTTAGCATTTCGTTAAGTTTTTTCATTTGACCCTTCGCCATCGCAGCACTTACTTCAGGAAGTCGTAAATTAAGCCCAAATACCCTAGTGTCATAACCCTCTACCATACCATGATTACGTATCATCCTTAATCGATCAGCCAACTGATCGTTGTATGTTACTATCGCACCACCTTCTCCTGATGTGAGTACTTTGCTGGCGTACATGCTAAAACAACCCATGGAACCCACAGTTCCTGTTTGTCTTCTCCTGTACTCTGAGCCCAAAGACTGACACGCGTCTTCTATTACATCGAGAGAATTACTCTGTGCTAATTCAAATATTTCATCCAAATCTGCAGGATGGCCATAAAGGTGAACGGGCATAATAGCTCTAGTTTTTTTTGTAATCTTAGTTGCAAGATCCTTGATGTCCATAGTATAATCAGCTTTGTTTATGTCGACGAATACTGGTGAACCACCTGCAGCGACTACAGAATTCGCTGATGCCACAAAAGTGAACGAAGGCAAAAGTACTTCTTCTCCTTCTTTCAGTTCTAATGCTAACAATGCAGCTAGTAGAGCAGAAGTTCCAGAGTTAACTGCAATAACATGTTTGACGCTTAAGTAGTCTCTAAGAAGAGATTCGAATTCCTGTACTCTCTTACCTCCTTCCATTGCAGGAGATGTAAGAATGCCTTCGTCTAGCACTGCTAATATTTCATTCTTCTCTTCATCACTAAGCCAAGGTCTGTTAATAGGAATCATTTTAGGATTAGATCAGCGAGAAGACCTAATTAAGGATATCAAATCCACCAGCCTGTTTATGTGCTTCATTTGAAATCAATCCGTAATAGTATTTTGAGTCAAACCCTAATTAAGGCCGTTTTTTAAAAAGTAAAAACGTTAAGTCAATTTTTTTGGTGTATGAATTGGGAACCAAAAGTTAATACGATCCAAAATACAGATCATATTAACTGTATTTGTTGAAAGCAAAGTGTCCTAAGTGTAAGAATGAAGCGGTGGTTGATGAAGATATGGCAAAGGTCGGCTGTAGCTATTGTGGATTTAGCTCATCGTACGATTCGTACCTGGAGACTATGAAGGGAATAGTTCAGAATATATCAGATGATTTTCAGGCTAATCTAAAAAAGAATGGATTCTAGACAAGGTTGATTATATATCATAAGTTATTGGTATCAAAAGCTAAATTCATTTCGGCAAAGGACTAACCATACGAAGGTTAATTAAGGTCTCAATTGCATCATCCAAGTAGTAGTGCATTGGCACAATTCAAGGTTGTTATCTCAGATAGTGCTGGAAAAAGTATCAGTCAAGAATTAAAGGACAAAGCAGCGAATCCCCTTCTTGGGTTAAAAATAGGTGATGTGGTCGACTCAAATATCGCTAGTATTAATGGTAAAATGCAGATAACTGGCGGAAGCGATAAATCAGGGACACCAATGAGACCTGATCTGCACGGAGGGGTAAAGAAGTATATCTTGCTTGCACAAGGAGTAGGGATGCGTAACCGTACCCCTGGCATTAGAATTAGAAAGCTAATTAGAGGCAACATGGTCACTGAGGAGATATATCAGCTAAACTCTAAACTACTTGAAGGCAAGTTACCTGAGAAATCGGCAGCTGAGCAGTCTGTAGACAAAGTATCCCAATCTTGATATTAGAATCCCGTTTTGTGAGGTTACAAGTCATCACCATATACTAATTTACATAGAAATCGGATTTTCAAGATGACTTACTAGTACCTTAAGCGGACTCAGAATGTGCCACGCGTTTAGTCAATATACCTTGTGATTACCTTAATATTCCCAGTGAATTTAGGAAGTTCATTGCATTGGAAAGAGAGCCTACCTGACTGGTATGTTAAAGAATATGGGTACCAACCCAATATCAATATTGGAACGTCAGGCCATGTAGATCATGGTAAGACTACACTAGTTGAAGCGATTACAGGCGTATGGACTAGCGCTCACAGCGAGGAATTGAGGAGAGGAATAACTATCAAAGTTGGGTACGCAGATGCAGCTTTTTATAAGTGCCCAGACTGTCCGGCGCCAGAATGCTATTCATCTAACCCTATTTGCATGAATTGCAGCAAACCTGGAGAGCTATTGCGCGTCGTCAGTTTCGTAGATTCACCTGGTCATGAAAGTTTGATGGCGAATATGCTGTCAGGCTCCGCTCTAATGGATGGAGCAATACTTGTTATCGCAGCAAATGAAAGAGTTCCTAAACCACAAACTAGAGAGCATCTCCTGGCGTTACAAGTATTAGGGATAAAAGAAATAGTGATCGTTCAGAACAAAGTAGATCTAATTGAGTACGAAAGCGCTCTAGAGAATTATGATCAGATCAAATCATTTGTCAGCGGCAGCACTGCAGAGGAGGCTCCTATTATTCCTGTGTCAGCTCAACACGGGGTGAATGTAGATGCTCTAATCGAAGCCATAGAAGGCAAACTGAAGAATCCGATTCGAAACAAAGCTGCTAAACCTATAATGCATGTATTACGATCCTTTGATGTGAACAAGCCCGGTATCCCTATCCGGAAGGTCAAAGGCGGCGTAATAGGAGGAGCCCTAGTTCAAGGAGAATTTTTGATAGGAGATGAGATCGAGATTAAGCCTGGTTTCTTTGATGAGAAGAAAAATAGATATGAGCCTATCACCTCCACAATTTCAACATTAGGAACAGGTGCAGGTTTGGTTGAATCTGTTAGACCAGGTGGCTTGGTTGCGATTGGAACTAGATTAGATCCTGCCTTCATAAAAAGTGATTCTCTCATCGGTTCAGTGGTAGGAACGCCATCCACTCTGCCTGATAATGTGGACAGTATTAGTATAGAGGTTTATCTTTTTGATACTGCAGTTGGAACGCAAGAACTAGTAAGAGTAGACCCTATTCGAATCAAAGAACCTCTTAGATTGAACATTGGAACTGCTGCTACGTTAGGGACAGTTACAAATGTTAGAGACTCCACAAAAATCGAGATTAAATTGCGGAAACCAGTCTGCTTGTTACCAAATAGCCGAGTAGCTATCAGCAGAAGGATATCTGATAGATGGAGATTAATTGGATCGGGGGTAGCATTGTGACATACAGCATGGTTTACCTGATCTGGAGATCGTCAAACTGATAGACCAAGAATTCAGTGACTTTTACCATAGTACTATTTTACAGACTCTTGAACAGAGGTGCGCTGAGGAGATGTGCTTATGTTATTATTTTCATCCGTAATGTTCTCGTTCGGATTAGGAATAGGGATGATCGTGTCAGAAGGGGCCAGATATATAGTGATTACACTAATGAGTATTATTATGGCAGCAATTATGAGAAGACGTCTGTTATCCATAAGATATCTTGCTATACGTAGAGGAAGGTTTTTAATGTAATGATTAGGATCATCATAAAATATAATGAAAGTAGATGACATTATGGTAAGGGATGTAATTTCCTTAACCCCTGAAGATACTGTTTCAAAGGCACTTAATCTAATGCATTCAAATAGATTACACCAGATTCCTATTGTGAGTAATACTGAGTATTTAGGGATGGTATTTGCAAAGGGATTTCTTTCAGTTAACGCCTCCCCTGAATCTAAACTTAAGAGTTTCATATCGAAAACTCCAACTCTAAGTCGCGAGATCACTGTGGAGAGAGCGATAGAGATGATACTGAATACAGGAAATCGCGCGTTCCCAGTCATTGAAAATAGTTCTAAACTTGTGGGTATAGTCAGTGAGATGGACATAGTGGTAAACGCTAGGTTTGGTCATTCAAAAGCAGATTCAGTCATGAGTGGCGCCATAGTACAAGAAGGAGATGATACTCTCGGGAACGCTCTGTCAAAGATGAGACGGTACAATATATCGCGTCTGCCTGTTATCAATGTATGCGGTGTTTTGACAGGAATCATAAATGTATTAGATCTCGCACAAGTAATATCTAAACCCAGAGATAGAGCCAGCAAGTCCCCTGGAATTGGCACAATGGCTGTAATACGAGATGTCAAGGTGAAGGATATGATGAGGAATGCTTACTCTGTGGAACAAGGATCAAAATTAGATGATTTAACGGAACACCTAAAGGATCACGAGGAGGTCGTTGTTGTAGGAAATAAACGTCCAATTGGTGTGATTACACCAAAAGATGCACTCGAATTATTACTCCCGAAACATGGAGGTCATATTTTTATGCACATTTCGAATCCTGAAAGTGAGGATGACAGAAATGAAATCGAAAGAAATATGACGAAATTCATGAAAAAAATTGAGGGAAGATTAGAACAGATACAGTTGGTAACTGTTTACGTAGACAAGCACAGGACAAGAAAATATTCTATTCGGGCAAGAATAATGACAAGCAATAGCATTATAGATGCTAAGGCCGTGGCATACGATCCCATATCGGCAATAAAGGAAACTATTGAAAAGCTGGAAAGAAGGATAAAATCTGCACATGGCTCAAAGCTGTCTAAGAAGCACCATCGGGAAACAATTAGGAAGGATCTATTATAGAAAGAAGCACGCAGATGAGGAGATTCGAACTCCTGATCGCCCGAAGGCGAATCGGCTATCTTTTGACTTGATTCACTCAAGGCCGACGCATTATTTTGTTCTCATTTAGAGAAGACCACTCTGCCACATCTGCTTGTTCATTTTACGATACATTCGAGGTTTTTATAGTTAGTGCTCATTGTGAGCGAATTCTCATGTTGCATAATTTGGCCATCCCTTGGGATTTCTACATCTGCTAAGGTCAGACTGCCGCCCGACAAAGAGGTCGTCAAGTATGCAAGAAATTTCCTGCCGAGTGGGTTGAATTAGCTTCAGTAGTGCTCTGCCAATTTTTTAAAAGAAATACAAAAAGAGAGACCCTGGAACTGATGTGATCAGATAACTATAAAATGATCACTTCTTTGAGGATCGGGTTGATTTTTTCTCTCCCTTCTTTGCAGACTTTGCTTTTTTCTTAGCAGCCATCTTCATTCATATGAAATAAATTGATAATATATAAGTTTTTTAAAACAGCTTCAGATTAATAATTAAGCAGCTTCAGTCTTTTGGCAGAATTTCCACTTTGCAAACATTTACAAGCTCTTTAAATCTCTTCGCTTCTTCCACCGTGCCGACAATAGAATTATAATGCATAGGAATTACAACTCTCTTGGGTTGTAGTAGTTCGTTGACAGCAATCGCAGCTTCTTCCGCATTCATCACATAAGTACCCGAAACAGGAACAAGTGCAATGTCTGGACCCACAGATTCCATTTCAGGTATCAGATCTGTATCACCAGCATGATATATCCTCATATTATTCATCATAATGACAAATCCCACCTTTCCATCAGACTTAGGATGAAATTTCTTATTAGTATTGTAAGCAGGGACTGCTTCAATTGTAAGACCCTTAATAGTAGTTTTTCCACCAGGCTTTAATCCACTAATTGCTTTTAATTCCAGTTCAGCTAATTTTTCAATACATTCGGTGGCTGATACTATACTGGTATTGTTGTTAATCACTTGTTTCAGATCATCAATGCTTAAATGGTCGAAGTGATCATGGGTTAGCAAAACCACATCCGCATCGCTCTTATTCTGATATTTGGAGGATAATTGATAAGGATCGATATAAATTGTCAATTGGTCATTTTGACTGTTTTTTCCGTTTATCCTAAAACCATCATGGCCTGTCCATGAGATCTGGATACCATCATGTTCGTACATCATGAGGATAAAGGTACCAAGCGAATTTAAGTTTGTTCCTAATTCTGTTTCGAAGGTTAAGGATAGCAATCGTGTAGGACAAATCACTAGGAGGCTAGAATAAAATTCTCAATTTGAATTCTAGTCTACTTGTGTATAGGCCAAGTGTATCAAAGCATCAATCCCTTCGAAAGCGAATAATTTATGTAATCAGGAAATGTAAGTTCATTCAATTGAGAAACACGTGCGGGAGTTGCCAAGCATGGCCAAAGGCGTGAGACTATTGGCACGAGGCTCAGAACCATGAAGTGGGAGGGAAACCTCATCCCTAAGGGGTCCGTGGGTTCAAATCCCACCTCCCGCATCTCAATGGATCTAGGCTAACGAACTAAGGCTTATGGTACTACCTGCTAAGTGGCACGTATAGCATAGCGAAGACAGGTATGAACTGGAGTAATGTTCATTTTATCTACAAGCACAAAATCAAGACATATAATACAGTGTAGGCATACAACATTATGTGTATCACTCTTCTTATCTTTATGAAGGGATGCGATTCCCTTACTTACTTACTAGATCACACAAATCGAGCTTCCGATAGAATCGAAGGTGTAATCGGTAAATGATACGCAATAATATTATTGCAATCGTTGCCATCTCTTTCATTACTGTTGGAGGTCTATGGGGCATCGGAAATTTGGTAAATCCACCGCAACCCACATCTCTAGATCAGAGAGAGGGTATTCTGCTTGTCGCCAAGAATAATCTGTTCAACGAAACTAACCCTACGATATATGCTAAGATTAATGAGCCAAATAAGCTGACCATTGTGAACAAAGACTTGGTGAGGCATGATTTCATTGTGGATGAATTAAACATCAATACTGCCATTCTATCACCTGAACAAGATTTTATTACTGCGATCGCATCAGAAAAACCTGGGGAATTTGCATATTACTGCTCTCTTCACCCTGCCACTATGAGAGGAACTATTGTAGTAAGAGACAACTAGAAACTTTGATACAATACTTTGTTCTCTCTTCTGATGCTCAATATCCTGCTCGGTGGAATGAGTTCAAAATTTTCAGATATTCTGACAAATTCTAAAAGGGGTAGGTCCACGACTGAATCAAAGTCTCTGTAACTCACAAGATAGAGTTCAGGATCGTCCGCATATATCGCCTTGCTAAATATTTCTCTTAGCCTTCCCTTTCTCCTGCTCACTAGGATTCAGAATATCCGTTGCAATTTATCCTTTTCACACCAATCTTGGCCATACCATGATTGTGATGCACAACGTTAACGATTAATAAGTAGACAAGCTGTAACATGAAATAATGAATCTCAGAGAATATCTTGATGCTGGTAACGAATTATCTATGAGCAATATCTCCAAACTTACGCGATAAAACGAAAGCATCATAAATAAAAACCGGCATGGCATTTGTATGAAGAGGTAAGTGAAGGATGGTACCGGCGATCTCCTCGCAGGATCGTGTATACGAGGGTCTTCTGAATAGGAAAGCTTATCCTCATAAGGTTGCAAATATTCAGACTGAAAGCACTCATATATCTTGGATTTTTTTGGCTGGACCTTATGCTTACAAGGTTAAGAAGCAAATTAAGTTTGGAGAAATCCTAGACTTTTCGACCCTCGATTTAAGAAAAAAATATTGTTACAAAGAAGTAGAGCTAAATAGAAGACTGTGTAGGGACTTGTATCTAGGTGTAATTAGAATCGTGATGGTTCCAGGGGAATATAACAACAGAGTATCTATTGTAAATTCATCAAGAAAAGAGGGAAAAGTGGTAGAATATGCTGTTAAAATGAAACGTATCGCCCCTGAATATAGAATGGACAGGCTCTTGACAGATCATAAGATAGGTGATATGCACATTCGAAAAATCGCTTCTATTCTGAATAGATTTCATTCGACAGCGTTGTCCAGTAGGGCTATTCAGAGATATGGGCATCCTAATTTCATGAAGTTCAAAATAAAAGAAAATTTTTATATGTTGGCTAGACTCGGATGTCAAACATCACGCGCTGGACATCGGTTAATAAAATTCGTCGAGAATAATGAACAATTCTTCCTAGACCGGATCGATAAAATGAAAATTAGGGATATTCATGGGGATCTCTATCTAAAGAATATATTTATTGTAGAAGATAGAAAATATTACCTATACGATAGGATAGAATTTAACGACTCCCTCAGGTATGCTGATGTCGCAGAGGACGTAGCCCACCTCTGTATGGATTTAGACTACCACAGGCGTAAGGATCTACAAACATTTTTTGTAAAAGACTATATATCAAGAAGTGGAGATTATTCACTAGAAAAAATATTAGGGTTTTTGATCTGTTACAAGGCATTCGTCAGAGCAAAGGTGTTATCATTTCAAGCAAGATTTGAGACTGCAAAACCTAGGAAATCTCAACTATTCAAAGAGGCTAATGCACACATCTTATTGGCAGAGCAGTATATTAAGAATATTTGATGATAGATTTCGAGAAGAATAATATGGTCTATGTCGAATATTTAGAGGGGTTCCGAATACATCATTGTGGTTCTGTCGATACTGCAAATTTTATTTTCTGTAGAAAAGAACTAATGAGGTTTTGGAATCTTCATCAACAATTGCTACAGATAACCTAGTGATACACGCATACGGCTGTGTATGTAACAAGGCTTATAATCCGAATTTCATACTTACATACCAAAAATGATGAGGAGCATTTCAGATTTTGATGACTCGAACTATTATGGCAAAAAGGTTTTGATGAGAGTTGATTTTAACGTTAGTATAGATGACGGGGTAATCGGTGAGGACTATCGTATAAGAATGGCAATTCCTACTATTGAATATCTAACTAAACGAGGAGCAAAGCTAATTTTGATGTCTCACTTAGGTCGGCCCACAAGTTCAGAGAAAAAATACTCTTTAAAACCTGTCACCCAGAGGCTTTCAGAAATACTTTTGGTCAACAAAGTCAAATTCGCTAGTGACTGCATTGGGGCTGTAGTGGAGAAGGAAATCGAAGCTATGGATAAGGGAGATGTTCTTTTGTTAGAAAATCTTCGTTTTCATCAAGAGGAGGAACTCAATGATCCCGAATTTTCTAATCGTCTTGCTTCATTGGGGGATTTCTACGTTAACGACGCATTCAGTACATCCCATAGAAAACATGCTTCGACCTATGGCGCAGCTACGCTTTTTGATAAAAGAGCAGCTGGGCTAAACATGAAGAGAGAGGTTGAATATCTGTCTATGATACGTGATAATCCGATTAAACCGTTGATCCTTGTTGTTGGAGGAGTCAAGATAAAGGACAAGATTGGCGCACTGGAGAACTTGTTACCTAAGGCTGATAAGCTTTTGCTAGGAGGAGCAACTGCCTACACTTTTCTACTTGCAAATGGTTCAAAGACTGGAAATTCAATTATAGATAACGAACATTTAGCATGGGCCACTGAGGCTCTATCGTCTTATAGCGAGAAGATAATGCTGCCTATAGATCATATAGTATCGTCTTCATTGAACGAAAGTTCTTCAGCTGTCGTGGTGGAAGGGGATATTCCGGAAGGTCTAGCGGGGTACGACATTGGGATTCAGACTGCTCAAAAATATTCTTCAGAGATTGCAGGAAGCAGATCTGGTACTATATTTTGGAATGGACCTATGGGTTCCTTTGAAATTCCTATGTTTGCAAATGGAACCATAAATATTGCAAAAAGTATGGCCCTTGCATTCTGGCGTGGCTCAAAGACCTTAGTTGGTGGTGGAGACACCCTGCAGGCCATGAAGACATCGGGCGTTTCGGAAGGAGAAGTGAGTCATGTATCGACAGGTGGTGGTGCGACCCTTAGGTTTCTAGCCGGTGATTTGATGCCGGGGCTGGAGGTGCTTAACTTATATTAATAAGTATGGAGCATGGTCATGACCAAGTATACTATGCTAAATAAATTCAATCTCATAGTGACAACCTTTCGGTACAGAGAATATAATGCCATAGACGAGATGCTACAATTGCTTGCCGATATTGGTGACTCTGATGCCTTTTTTGAAGTTACAAATATTTCAGGATTAATTACAGGTAATACCACCTTAAATCCATTTAGGGTAATCGAAAAATTCAAAGGTATAATTCGATCTGAAGACTGGCGATTCAGATATGTCTTAAGAGTTATTCCAATCGAAGCCGTTACAAATTCTAGTCTGCCTGAAATAACAATGGTTGCCGCCGATTTGTCCAAAAAGAAAATATCATCTTCTAGTTCCTTCAAGTTGTCAGTCGAAAAAAGACATAATTCTTCTCTAAGGTCTCTAAATCTTATACGCACCATTGCTAAGGAAATAAACAGTCCAGTGGATCTAGAAGCCCCTAGCTGGATAGTGCTAATAGAGATTTTAGGAAAAGTAACGGGAGTAGTGGTGCTACGAGATGCACAGATTTTCAACTCCACGTCAGAAAAACGGAATATTGGAACCATGTGTGTAGTCGATTAACTGAAATACAATGAAGATTTGCCATCAACCCGAATCGATGCGAGCCCCACATTCGCTCCTTTTTATAATACGGGATGATGGGTTTGTTAATCCAGGTTACTTATATAGGTCCAGATTTTATGCTCGCTGATGACATCGGATTAACAAACTGCTTGATTAATTGTACAGTGGCAGTCAATAATACTTACCGATGGATTTCACCAGGACAATGGAGATAATATGTGATACCAGCTTTATGATGGTTGTTGGCTCGATCCCGTTTCAAAATATTGAAAGTATTGAATCATATCTAGGAAGCATGCATTTTCGTGTTCCTAATTTAGTTGCTGACGAATTAAGACAGCTTGAACGTCGTTGTGGTCCAAAGCGATCAAGGATGGCGAAGGCGGCCTTATCTTTGATAGGGCCTAAATTCAAATTGATTAGCCTGCCTCCATCAAAGGACGCCGACGAGGCCATCATAAAATATTCTAGTTGTCATAATTGTGCTGTGGCGACAATCGACAGGGAACTTAAGAACAGGTTAATTAGGAATAAAGTATTGGTTATAACGTTGAGAGACAATAAATTAACTATCAGCAACAGTAGATATTAGGCCATTAATGATATTTCACTTTCCACAGATTTGATAGCTCGAAATTAACAAGAACTCCCTAGAAATCAAACATACCGCAGGACTAAAGAAAAAATGATCTCAATCCATATATTATGTGTTTTCTGCTCAAGAATCCTCGATATCAATATCTACTGTCCCTAGGGCGCTTTCTAAGCCCTGATCGTCAATCGCTCTGTAAGAGAAACTATCTGAGCCTATATAGCCAGCATTTGGATAGTAGAGAATATGATCCTGATCGGTCCCGTGTTTTAGAACACCATGCGTTGGAAGATCTACAATCGAGTAATCCAGCCCATCAGGATTATTGATGTCAGATCCTTTCAGCTCGATCTCTAAGGAATACACAGAGGCTGCTCTGATGCCCAAGTCCTCAACTGAAGGCGGAAGATTGGTGTCCATATCATGCTTCTGTATTCTGTCTTCAAAACTATCGGTCGAAATCAAATCAGTTAGTTCTGAAATATAGTTGTCAGGCGTAATTTCAGTCAAGTCGGTCGACGAAGATGCGTTATTATTTTCAAACAGCTCCGAAAGTCCGTACGATAAGTTGCTGTTAGATTGAGCACCTGCCACCGTGGTAGGAGTACCTATTTTAATCTCATTTATTGCTGCTGTGTCACGTTCATCATTGTTGTCATCGTTATTGCCAAAAACTGTAACTCTAACAAACCTGCTATCTACGTCGGCCAAGTCGTATGTCTCTAATGCTTCTGTGGATCCACTACTTGTACCTCTAAGGACATCAGTAAAGGTTGTTCCGTCATCCGAAGTTGATATTACAAAGTTGTATAATCTTTCATCTCCTTTGTCCCAAGCGATCCCTATATTACAAACTGGTTGCACCGAACCCAAATCTGCTTGAACGAAAGATCCGAACCCTTGTTCCTCCCATTTCGTGTCATAATCGTTATCCGTAAGTTTCGTAAGTATGCTGATATTGTCATTATCATCTTCATTCTCATCATAATTTTTGAAAGCATCACTGGCATAGTCCATTCCACTAGTCCTGATCAACTGGATGTTTGAAGTTGATTCCAGGCAACCATCAACAACCTGCATGATATTCGAGTCCTCATAGGCGTCAAGACCGAGCGGATTATATTTCGTAATCGCGACATCGATATTTCTCACTATGCTCCCGCTACCATTTTGATACCAGACGCAGGGATGACCCATACATGCAGCTACTAAGCATACATCATCATGACCCGTCTCGCATCGGATATCTAATTTTCTATCATTATCGTTGGAAGTCGCTACTGCACTGTCAGCATACGCTGCTAATTGTGAGAGGGTTCCAAATACCGCAATTACTATTAATATTGAACGCCATCTGTGAGTCAAGAATCCTATAAGTTCCTTGTTGTTGAACATTACAAAACAACTTTTGAATATTTGTGTATTATTAGATTTGACATATTCATCTTTATGATTACCAAGTCATATTTTTAATGGGAGATAGCATGGAGAATAGTACTCGATGAAACTCTACTAAGAGTAGATTGAATTTCAAAGACCTCCATGTGCTACTTTATTCATTGTCACACATTTACTTGACTTAACTAGCAGTATCGATCAAAAACTACTTTTTAGTTTCATCTATCTCAATCTCTAATGTTAGAGTAGATTCAGTTATTCCAACATGGAGCGGTTTTCGTAATATATCATAAAATATTGCTTGGAGGACTGTCTTATGGTACAACGACCAATTTTCTCCCATATCATGCTTTATGATATAGACCTTCCTATTGCCGCTATTTGTATTTTTTAATGATACTGAAGCAGAAGAATTCTTCATGCGTGATAAAAACCAGTCAACAAGAGAAATCTGATTTATATCGCCTCTCATGAACAAGGCTATTTCGTAGACCGCTTTCTTGCCTACATCATTTGCCAGATTTACTACTTCTCCCCTGCTCAGTCTCTTAAATAATTCGAACGCAACTGGTCTCGTAAGTGGGATTATACCGGCTCTATTCTCAATGTACATATCCCATTATGCATATCTTTTCAAGACATGACTGACGAGTGTATTTAAGGTGATCCCCTCTTGTTCCGCTTTCTCTTTCATTAGTAGAATTATGTCGCTATCAATGCGGAATGTCATAGTCGTCGTAGATTTCTTTTCAACATTCCTGCTATCGTCTGGGAGCTGCCCAATTGACATATTATTAATATATTCAGATTTGAAGGCTTTCTATAAAAAGTAGTGGCAAAAAGACCCCGATACTAGCTGGAGGCAAACGATTAATGCAAGAAGATAATCCTTCCGGCGTAAGTTCGGCATTGTTAGGTCTGAGCATGGGAATATGGCTTCATTTGTGCCACAATTTATGATACTCAGTACTATTTGGTTACGTTAGCGTATGTTGTCAGGGGCGTATTGTCCAGCTTGTCAGTACTCATTATGAATACAATGAATTTGAGAGAAGGCAAATATAATGACGCGTGGATTCACATTGATCTCCAGAAGGATCTGACGTTAAAGCTGGGGCAAAGTATAGATACTTACCAAAATGCAAGAAATATGAATCAGAAAAAGTAGAGCTGTGACATTAAAACTGTATTGCAGACTATGCAAATTGGACTTTGCGTCAGCAAGCTATACATCACTAGTGATGCAACGACAGCAAAGATTTAAGTTCAGCTACGTTCTTAAAGGCTTGGTATATCGGCACGTGAGTAGGCTTATACAAAACAAACGAAGCGACCTTATTACTACTAGGACTAGTGAGCAGTGTATATGTATGCCAGATAATATTACGATTACCCCAATTTACCATATCCGTGATAGCATGTCTTATCATGTAGTGAGGTGTAATTATTGCGGAGAGGAATGGGCAGAATATTGGATTAGTTATAGGTATATGGTCTCTTCCCATACAAATCAGGGTCGAAACCAACTGACTGACTGAGACATGTCAATATAAGGTTCAGTCTCTTACGATTAAATTTGGAAATTGGCAGATAATCAATATAATTCACATTCACCCTTTTACACAATACCGTATGTCACTGATGCGACTTCAAGGTAGTGCAGCTAATTCGTGCTTTTCTCCATTCTGAATCTTATCTGTGATTCTTGTCGTAATGCATGATAAATTCTGTTTCACTCCTGAATGCAACATTACATTTACTACACATTACTGGCTCTTCGATGCTATCCCTATTGTCCGACATGTTTCGGGTCCCTTTTTTGATAAACGGGAAACACCATTTATAAACATTTTACTGATAAAATTGAGGAAAAACAGAGCTTATACATCAAATTTTATTCAGTTCTGTTAGCGAAGTGTAACTCCAAGTGATATTGCGCTAATATTAATTTCCACCACCAAATATGTTTGATAATGCTTGACCGAGTTGACCAAATGGATTTTGTTGCTGTGGCTCTTGCGGTTGTTCTTGTTGTTGCTGTTGTTCAGTTAGACTGTTGTTAGATTGTAATGGTGTTG
>DASQQK010000041.1:0-3655 GCA_035643435.1 Nitrososphaeraceae archaeon
CTAGGATGGGGCGATCTTAATTCATATTACAACAGATTAATCTGGGCGGGGTCTCTGGTGTATTCAAATCTACAGCCATTTGCAGGTCTACCATATAGATCTATGCAGTTCATTTTCCGATGTTACTTTTAGTAATCTCTCCGCGATGAATCTTAATCGTATCCCTCTTTCTGGAGGTATAGAAGATGTTACAGACTATATTGTATTGCATGAACCATGTCATTTAGAAACCAAGGGTCATTCACATCATTACTGGGTGGTTCAGAGGTATCTGCCTAATTATCAAGAAAAGGTTGATTAGCTTAATCCTTGTCGACGATAAGACCTATCATCTACCACATGCTTATTGACACTAATTTGGTTTCCGTAGCAATGAGAATCCATATCTACCATGGTTGGTTCTCAACTTCTTTCCACTGACAGGTATAGGTGACTTCATTTCCCCATTGGTAGCCCCCGAGTTAGTTAATACTGGCATTGTTGACCCGGAGTTAGTTAACTTCTGTAGAAAAATATCTGAGGAGAAAAATAGAGGGCAAGCATGATCAACATATTTTACATGTGACATGTATACAGAAAAGTTTGATAATAATGAAAACTTGCAAGCTCACAGAAGTTCAAAGCATAATGCAGCAGTTAATATATAAATAGCCAGTGACAGCCTCACTAGCAAAGTATCAGACACACAATGCACCAAATCCCTCTCCAGGTCGAGGTTATCATCATTCTTGTTGTTGTGATGGTGCAGTAATATTCCCATACAAATTTTCTATTTCCAGAGTAGTTAGTCTATCGATTGAATCATTTGATTGTTGATATCTGATGCTGAGCCCATTCCCCTAAATCCTTAAGTATTACTCCCAATTCTCTTGCCCTAGCAGTCAAGCGGTATTCTACTCTAGGGGGTATTTCTGGATAGATCTTCTTTGAAATAAGACCCTCACGTTCCATCTCCAATAATCTAGCTGCCAATACTGTACTACTGATTCCAGGTAATGCTCTTTTAAGTTCATTAAAGCGTATTGCCTCCCAAAGCAACTATGCACACTTTGGGATCTCAAAAGGAGATTATATGAAGGTCCTTTTGGAGGACCAGAGATTAGTGATAATGAAAGCAGACTAGTGGGACTCCCGAAAGATTGACATTGCGGCAGTAGTTGTCTCTGCTTCAGCACTCTCCGCAACAATCCCATCAGTTTAACTTTCGTCTCTCTCTTTCCTCCACCCAAAAATTGACGTGTACCAGCAGGAATCATGTTATCCCTTGACTAATTCGAAATGATGTAGATCTACGATTACCATACATAGATCAGTTCATATGTCTTCAAAGCACTTATTGCGTAGTAAATTCAATCCAAAGTGTATCATTAGTCGATTTAACTTCTAAATTTTTTACTTTCATAAATTCAAGTGCTCTCTTGTAATACCCTTTCATATAGTACGCAGCATTTTTTCCAGCATTTTTACGACGGCCGACTTCATTTAATCTTCGAGATGAGAGAGATATTTGCTCTGTTGGGATCGTGGGCTTCTGTTAATCTTTGCTGTAACAGTAACGCTTGTTCAACTGGAGTCTGACTGTCATTTTCTCCCTGCTGTAGTAGGATACCAATATCCTAGACACATTTCCTATCATGTTTAATGTGCTATCCATGTTTATGTGTGAGCCAAATTGGACATAATGATATACTTTGACATTCAACCGGTTGTCAAGTATCGACCGGTATCGAATTGATAACAAGACCGGTTCTCTCGCGAGCTTGAAGATTTTGAAAATAAACCTCGGGTTAGACCATGTAGCGAACTCCAGTGGTAGGTAGACAGGCTAGAACTAATGCAGGATAGCGAAGACACCGAATGGAGTGCCTGACAAAGGCATGAATGAGACGACCTGCCCTGGGTAGCCAACAACAATAACAGCAGCAAACCTAACTCTAAAATCACACCTTCTACTCCTATAAATCCAGGCATGGTTATTATTACAACATCAGACTACATTCAAATTATCGCAGCCGGAATCTATGCAACAGCATTATTCTATACTGTTATAACGTTTAGACGTTCGAAGAAATTAGATCAAATTACTCAGACGAACTTAATCATGTCCTCTTGGAGAGATGCAGAAGTTGAGCTAGATAAAATACCCCCAAGTTCTGAATATGACATTTCCCGGAAACAATCGGCGTACCGTATGTTTAATGGTATAGAATGGCTTTGCTTCTTGATCAACGAAAAATTCATCAGTGATAGGAAAATCCTAAAGCAGCTCGAACCAACTTTGATTGAGTATTACGACAACAAGTTCTTGAAGTATGTATGAAAAGGATTCTAAACGCTATGCTGAATTTACTAAACTGTGTCAAGCAATCAGACAACGACAGTCATAGCAAGAATCAAACATATCTAGAAACCGAGAACAGTAAGGTATTGATCAAGGAACTAAGGAAGATCGTAACACCACTCAATAACAGTCAAGAGCAACAACAATCGACACTTTTCTACTAGATTACTAAACAAACCATTTTGGGGCTCAGTAATCTGAATCCGACTCACCTTATCTCATACTTAAGACTATCTTGCCATGTTTATGAACATCTTTTGCACCTTCATATGCTTGACTTGCTTGAGAAAGGGGAAGTATTGTATCAACGACAGGTTTTACCTGCCCAGAATCAATTAGATCTCCAATTCGGATAAGTTGGTCCCTGCTGGGATGAACAATAAACCACGTTGCGTCAATACCGTATGAATCTCCCTTTTCTTTGAAATATGTCTGAAGTTTATCAAAAGTTGTGGGAAGCTCCTGACTAGACACAGACACGAGCTTACCTCCTTTTCTAAGTACTCGCCAGGATCTTTCAAGCGTCTTTCCACCTACAGTATCAAATACTACATCTACGTCATGTACTCTATCCTCAAAGCTTGATTTCTTGTAGTCAATCACATCGTTTACCCCTAAATCTTTTAAAAAACTGGAATTGTGTGCTGAAGCTGTTCCAATGATATGTGCTCCAGCCCATCGAGCAAGTTGTACTGCAAAGCTACCCACGCCTCCAGCCGCGCCATGAATGAGTATAGTATCTTTTGATGACAGATGTGCATGGTCGAAAAGTGCCTGCCATGCTGTAAGCCCAGCCATTGGAACAGCCGCAGCATATTCATGATCAAGAGACTGTGGTTTTGGTGCCATCTCTGAATCTATCGCGATAACATAGTCTGCTTCTGCACCATCACGTGTGAATGACAAAGTATCGGTTAGTCCATATACAGCCTCACCTAACCTCTGATTGGTTACTTTAGGACCAACTTCTTCTACAATGCCTGAAAGTTCATGACCCAGGATTATAGGAAGAGAGATGTCAGGATTATGCCAGATCCAATCTATTTCATTTCGTGTAACGCCTGTAGCATAGACTTTAACCAAAACTTCCCCTTCTTTGGGATGTGGCTGCATTACATTTTCTTCATATACAAGATCCTGAGGCCCACCGCCAAATTTATGAATTCGAGCTGCCCTCATACCTCAATTACTGCATTAATATCTTTAATATCTATGCCTTGGTAACAGTGAAATTACCCTGAAATGCTACTCTCTCTTTCCATGTTCTGACAGGTCGTTAGCGAGGCCAGCATTTATCGTAGATGTAACTTGTAA
>DASQQK010000042.1:0-6056 GCA_035643435.1 Nitrososphaeraceae archaeon
GTTGCCATTGGAAAAAAGAGCGCCTAGAGAGGAATGAGTTATTAAGAAACGGGATTCAACTGAATGAGAAACAAAGAGTAGCCGATATGGTAAAAAGTAGGGTAGTACCTGCTGGCACGCCGTTGCAGCAGCAACATGAAACGGAGACTATGGATTCGTGCCACTTTCCCCAGAAAATAATGATAAATGTTTTTGGAGAAGAAGAACCAGATCCTATATGTAATTACTTGAGTTGCAACCATGCCTTTTCTTCGCACACAAATAGGAATAATTACTGCAAAGGTGCTTGTCGCTGTCGACACCCACAAAACCCCGTGATAGGATTAAAGGGATCAATTTGGCAGGCATAAAGTCATTGTCATGAGGAGAGACAAAATTTTTCGTAATCGACACTTAGAATTAAGTTATCTGGGTCTTTGTTTAGCGCCTCAATGCCATTATCCCGTCCACTGACTATTGCATAAGTAAAGCTCCATAACTTTCTCAGATTTTTATCTATTCTACAATTCTCTCCCAAATAAGCTCTCACCTCGGGATTCATATCGAAGGCGCACCGCACAGCGTCAAAATAATTCACTGTTAGCTGATTCCAAAGGGCTGCTGTAACTGTCGCAGACTTGATAATCGTCTCCCTAATCATCGAGCAAGCCTTAGTAATTATTTCAGATGGTATCCTACTTCCACTCCCGTAAACATCAGTATAACAGTCGTTACAAACTCTTATCTTTCGTCTAGATAATCCATAGTTGTAATAATAATTTACTTCGTACAGGCAACACATACACTTTATCAGATCACAGTAGTGGCAATTTATTCCCACATAAGGTGACACAATGTCTTGGCTTAATGCGTCAATTTCAGCATATTTGGGATGCTCATAGCTGCTACACTCACAATCGTGAATCTCGACCAAGGGTAAAATAGCAATTCATGTCGACTATTGATTAATATATATATATCGCACAGCTTTACTTGCAAGTTTAAATTTGTTGAGTTTACGGGCTTGACGGACCTTCTGGACTAGATTGTACTAGATTGGATTGGATTGGTTCGAACTTGGCAAGAACGTAGCTCAATTTTTGTCAGACCTTCAACGGTTGGAAGCACTTATCATCCAGATTCTTTTATCTGTCGATTGGGTCGTCTGCGCACGGTTTTTAGGTGGGTTCTGGTGCATTTGATTTGAGAATTCATGTTCATGTGTGAATATTGTAGTGCTAGAAAAGGCAAGGAATGTAATGTTTGTTTAGGAGTGATAGTCTGCGAATCGCATACGCAGATTCACGAACAGAGTCAAGAACACAAGTATCATTTGCGACGTATACTCGAACTGCGACTTCCGTTGAATACTTAATCCTCATAGTTCCTTAGGTTAGGGTCTAAATAACTCAAATCTCCAATGTTCTAGTATTTCTATATTTTTAACATGCACCAAAGTAGATCATATTCGAGGCTCTTATTTAGCTTCTATATCTACTTAGCACTATGGTGGTTCTAGCAGCGAAATACCCACTGATTAGGGGAATATCTATTGATATAATGAATAGATCTGTGAAATACACCCCTAATGAACGTATGAAGTAGCCTTCCCGTTAAGGTGGGAGTCTCGAGATTACTGAAAACAGCAAAATTGGATAGGATATCTTACTTCAGAATTTAGAAGGAAGGAGAAAACTATCCTCTTATTTACAGTAGTATCCTTTGTTCTTCTATGTAGACTTGACAATATTCGCATTTAGAATCGAGTTCTATGATAATGCCCTCCGCTGTTACGTGGTGTTTCTAAATGAAAGGATGTAGAATGAATATCTCGCATGATTATACATGCCATCCTATCTTCAAGTCTTACGCATACGTCTGACATTCTATTCCTTTATTTCGTCAATACTATAAAAAGGATTTTCAATATAGATACTGTAAGACGATAACATCTAAATGCAACTAGAAAAAAGGAGCTATTCAAGAGTTAAACGAGTGGAAATCCATGCCTGAATATTCAGGCTGGTGTCGTTTTGGTTTTTGGAATCGACTCCAATATAGATGTAGAGATCATTGATTGGCAAGCAATATTATTATCTGCCATGTCAAAAATAGTCGTAATCGCCATCATTTCCACTATTTGAAGTTACCGTCATACAGCAACAAGTCTTGGGTCAGGCCTAGAAGTGGAAACTCTTGGAGGAAATTTCACTGATGCTGATGTTCAAGGACAATTAGCCGGTCTTCCACCTAAACAGCTCATGGGATTTATGGGAAATGGAAGTACTTATGTTAACGTACATAGTGCACATTTTCCAGGGCTGGCTGGCCCCAGGTTCTTACCTATTGCATAACTTTTGCTCAATACACGTTTATGATTACAAAAAAGCGTTCAGTCAGATTACAAGTCGACTTTGTGATATTGTCTCTACATGAGGGATCGCAGATAACAACTATGTTATCAATGAGTAATTATTGCGAGGACTTTCTTTTTAGATTCTTATGAAATCGTTGTATAGATTTTAGAATCATGTTAGCGGCTAAATTCTTACCACCCCACCCGATTAAATGAACGAATTTCCCTTCTTCCATATCCTTATGATGGATTATAAAATATTCTAATCTCTTTCTAAACTGCAATGGGATATCTGAAATAGTTGAGATATTGGTCGATTCTGGATCAACTCGATTGTCTGGTACTGCTATTATTTTGTTGTCGACTCCGTCTTGATCTTCAGTCAATATTACTCCTAGTGGACGTGCAGAAATTACTGAGAAAGGGAACAGCGGCTCATCTTCGATCACAAAGACGTCCACTGGGTCATTGCTGTTGCTTTCTACTGTATTAGGAATGAATCCATAATTGCAAGGATAGACTACTGAAGTTGGAAGAATTCGATCTGCATAAAGGGTTTCGTTCTTGATCTCGTATTTTATGCTACTACCCATAGGTATCTCTATCACGACATAAATTAGTCCCGGGCATTCTTTACCAGGACTGGAAGGGATTCTGTAGTTAGCCAAATTGGTGTTATCTTGTACAATGTTAGAATGGGATATAAGCGATGTCTCCAATCTAAATGTTTAGTGCAATGCGGCTTACCTGCGATCATCCAAACATTTTTTTACCTAACCCCCATACTTTCACCGCTTGTAAATAGTTCATAAATAACATACCTCTGTAGATTCCTCTATCAGTACTTCCCATTATCTTTGATATCGCAGCGGTTACATTATCGATCGCTCTATCTTCGATGGATAAAGTAAAAACATTTTCAGGCCTAGCCAAATGCGAGATCTCAACTGTGACTGATTTTCCCAGTTCCTTGCTGTCACCTTTTTCCTTTAGATCTTCATCCATATGAAGCAGGTGCTGCTCCCTTTGCTTGAAAATAGATAATACCCTAACTGAATTTGATTGAGATTGAAGCAAGCTGATAAATTGATCTTTGTCTTCCACCATGTGGGAGAATTTGAGCATATTGCTAATGTTTAACCCTCTTAGTACTCTCTTCATAAGAAAAGCGGGGATTGGAAAACTATACACCTCTGTAGTCCATCGCTCAATATATGAGGTAATACCTAGGGTATTGCCCAAGTGGTGAGATCGGAACCCTAAAAGCTCTTTTATTTTTAGTTCCTGTTCTCGTAACTTAACATTCAGATTACAGTCCGGGGTCCAAACATAATTATCAATCATTTCGGTAGGGCGATCAAATTTCAGAGGTAATTTCCGTATTGCGCCTAAATGGGTTTTATGAAATCTATTGCTGAATAATCGCCACTCCCACAGTGTTTCCGAGAATTTTGGATTTCCAATCACGTTCATCAATACACACCGAGAGTGGTAATTGGTTTAGCCTCGAGGAATGTTTACTACGAACCTTGAGGAATATCTGGCACTAGGCTTCCACCTTCTTGCCATGATCCAATTCTTCTACTCTGAGTCATCGGGTCTTAATATCTCAACTAGTCTACCTCTATCCGTCAGCCGAAGCAATACATCAGACCAGTTATCTATATCAAATTCTATTTGAGCCAATGTACAAGTTGGAATTATATGAATTTCCCCAGTGAGCGTTTCAATTAACTCCTCAACACCAGGGTTATGTCCCACAATCAGCACCCGTTCATAGTCATCAGCAAGTTCTCGGATTACTTTTAGGTAAGCAGCCGGCTCAGCAGCATACAATGATTCATTCTTAATCTTCTTACCTTTGTACCCGCTATGTTTTGATACTGCTACAGCCGTATCCTTTGCACGTGTTGCTGTAGAGCTGACAATTAAATCCGGAACTAGTTGTTTGTCTTTTAAAATTCTTCCCATCTCTGGCGCATCTCGCTTACCTCGTCGATTCAGAGGTCGGTCATGATCGGATAAATCTGGAAATTTCCAACTTGATTTTGCATGACGAAGAATAAGAAGTGTTTTCATGTAGTTAACACAAATGTTAACCTTTTTAATTTCTTTGTAGGACTTCCTTGAACATGCATGCTATACTAAAGAATCATGGATCAAATCCTGAAAACTGCTTCGAGCATTTTCCCCTTTGATTGATTGTTATGTGGTTTGGAGCGAAGGACATGATCACAACAAGGACACCTAGCACCGTCCCACCGCAGGAAAATATCACATTCAACGCACATCTTGGATCCATTTTCATAATAACTGGTAATGTGCTTACTTTTGTGCGCCTTATGGAGCAAGCAGATATTCCTACACAGCTTCCTTTTAGTACTCTTTCGCTTGAACAATCCTAATGATGAATTGGCATTACAGTTGATTTGTTCTTGGTAATGGCAAAACCAAATGAAGATGCTATTGGAGGATACTCTTTATTTTTATTTTCATTCTTCGTTTCTTTCTTAGCTCGTGATATGGCCTTTAGTAACATAGGAGTAAGTAACCACCGCAACTCACCTTTTAGTTTTGGATTCATAGAAGTAATGCTTATCCTTACCAATCCAGATCTTTTTAGCACAACACTACGATAGTTACCTATGCTATATCTCAAATTTGAATTAGAACCGGATATAGAACCTCTGAGTCTTTTGTGAGTATCAGGAGATGATGATGATGATGAAACAATCTCGGCTGCCATTTTTGTTAAGAATGGCTCATGGCCTATGATGAGTATTTTGGAATCGTACTCGAATTTTGCGAGGTTCTTATATACAATGGCTTTATCACCTTCAGGTGCTAGGTCATTCCAAACTTGAATGTTTTTTAATTTTCTCTTCTTAGGTTTTCCATCCGTATTGCGTTTATCTCCAAAGAGAATGCTACCAACTATTTCAGCACTCTTCTGTGAATGGCTGAGTGGACTTGTGACGATCGCGTCTGGCACTATATTTAAAGTCTTGAGTGCTTTGCCAGTGCGCTCGATTTGGGCAATGCCTGCTGCAGTCAGCGTTTTTTTGTTTACTCTATCTGAACCTGAAGTGCGATCTAAGGTTTGTCCTAAACCGGATTGCCCATGTCTTATTAAATATAGATCCATTAGGGGGTAACATTAGAAATCAAGTAATTCCACAAGTTATTTTCTCTTACCTGCATTTTTCAGTCTCCCCTTTTGGTTCTTGGAATTTGTCCTTTTCTTACTTTCTGTGGTTGTTATAGCTTTGGCGGGTTTAGTTTTCTTGTTCCCCTTGACCTCACCTTTCTTTTTACCTTTCTTGTCTAGCTTCTTCTCCTTTTTGCTCTTCTTTTCTAGCTCCGAGTCCTTCTTCGATCTCTTATTTGACTGAACTCTCGACCCCTTTGCCTGAAACGTTCTGTCCAATCTATCGTACAACGCAATTATGCTTTCTTCGATTCGTTTTATAGATCTATCATTGTCCCTTAATTTCTCGTCGAATTCCTTCAGAGTAATTTCAATTTCGTCTTGATGACCACTTTGATTAGATTCAGGTTCAGCCGAAGCTGCACTCTGATTGGTCTGCATTAGAGTCTCATTAATATTATCACTGCCCCCTTGAGCGGATTCTGACATGCCAAATCACTGCAGCGGGCTCATATATATTCCTTATAGTCCTATGTGTTTTATGATGAATATAGTTATATTCAACTTAATTTT
>DASQQK010000043.1:0-7554 GCA_035643435.1 Nitrososphaeraceae archaeon
CATCTTCATTCAGAGATAGTGTTGCTGGTACAGCGTTTGCAGCTGCAGCAGCAGGTGTATTCTCAGATCAAGGTGCTACTACAGCAACAACAATAGATCATGACAAAACAACCCAGACTATGCATACAGATAGCAATGGACGTGCAATATTTACAGTCCAATTAGGACCAAAATCAGATACAGGTACTTATGATACAGAAATTGAAATTAGCAAGGATAGCTATCAGTCAAGTTTCGAACAAACAGACCTTCGTGTAACATAGTATAATGTAGAGAGAGAGAGAGAGAGAGAGAGATACTTCTTCCTCTATCTTTTTTATAATAATTTATCATTGATTTTGATAATATTATCTTAGTCAATGCCAAGTACACCTATGCGCGCAGCATAATTATCTTCACTTTCTGGGATAATGTTCATCCAACGGCTCATCAGTTTTGTAATAAGTAGTCGCACCTAACTTAATCTCTTGTTCCTAGATAACAAGAGATTACTCATACGGCATATGCTTTTGTTTCATTTTTGTGATTCGCAATTCTGTTATTAGAAAATCTTCTTCATTCAAAAGTATAAATAAACTAATGAATCTTGAGTACATAAAACAGAAGTCAATTTTTTTGTTAGAACCCATATAATAAAATAAGAAGAACCACTATCATATTGGTATATATTATCAGTTTTTATTTCTCCTTCATTTTGTTTTTTGTCTTATGTCTTTCTTATCTCTACGTCCAATCTGTTGATGGATCTAATCAAGAGTCATCTCTAAAGAACTATTCTATGAATAATACTATAGATTTGTGCTGCAGATGGGATGAGCAAATTTCTGATGGTGTGTTGAAATATAAGCTCATCAATATTCATGGGAAACTACAAGATGTGGTCAGAGAAGCATTCGGTAATTGGAATAAACAACTGGTCAAGTTGCAACTCGTTGAAGTTAGTTCAAAACAAAGTGATCAAAAGGCTGAAATTGTAATTAGCGTAGGAGATATACCTAACAGTAATCCCAACCAACTTGCCAAGAACACAGAAGCTGGACTGACCGCAGGGCAGTCTGTTAATAATCTTGATAAAGACGGATTTATTACAAATGCAACAATACTACTTTCAAATGAATTACCCAATACGGGATCAGATTCGAATCCTTTACTTGGCGTTATTTCACATGAGATTGGCCATGCATTGGGTCTTGGTCACGCTAACTTTGATGATTTGATGGATCCAGTAGTAACTGGCGACACGGAAGAGGTATCTATTTGTGATGTCAAGGGGGTTGTTTATACTAACGAACTCTCCTTGGAGGAAGAGGTGATGTCAACTTTTCATGCTAATCTAGATAAAGGAAGTTTCATAAGCTGTCAGTAGTTAATGCTGTCTTTCCTAGATAGCCTTTTAGGTTTGACTTATACCTCTGATGCCTAAGACAAGAGACTATACGTTAACTTATGCCATAGAATGTTGTGATCCTACATCCAACGTAAAGTTTGCAGATTCTGGTCTAATAGGGTTGAAAAGGATCCCATAGACAGAAATTTCAATTAGATATTTTCCTGTCTGATTAAATTGGTAATTAAGCAGGGGTACTGTCATATACCCATCTGTTGAATGCAATGGGACTAAAGGCTGCCCCGTTTGATTGGAGGCCTGAAACACCTGTTTGTTATCTTTGAATATTCTCATATTGAAATCTATATGTTCCTGTATTTGACTACTATTTGGCTTTAGAAATGATACTTTAAATCGCATCATACCCTCAGAATTAACTGTCGGTGGATAAGGTGTTGGTTCAAGAAGTACGTCAAGAGTACCAGCATTGGTAGAATTCTTTAGCATATTGCCTTGGCTGATCGTATTTCCACTACTACCACTAGGCTTTTGCGCGTATAGGACCAGATTATAAGAAGGGAAAAATAATAATAATACAAATAGACATATACTACACACATGAACAGATCCTCTTACCACAGATAATTCAAACACTCTCTTATTCATTGCCGTTCTTAGCTCTATGGTATTACTTTACGGGATATATATTGCTTCATCAGCGCCTCTGATTCGCACATTGTAGCGAAATTACCACTGATATCAAACTTTTGAATATGCTGATTTTTGCTGAATTGGATGATTTGTATCGATGTAACTTTCTGTCTATGAATAATACGCAGGTATTGCATTAATGAATGTAGAATCTATCACCAAAATAGTTTATCCAAACTCATCTGGTAAAAGCATCTCCTGCCAACAATTTTTCTGCATCATTCAAATTGTTGTTTATTGTATCTATCTGCAGTTGGATCTCCTTTAAAGGAACTTTGTTCTGTATTTGTTGTCTCAATTCTTCTCTTAGCATAACCTCAATATTTTCCATCAGCGAGCTGTCCAAATCCTCTAGAGGAGCTTCTATATATTCATAGTTTTCCAGGTAAGCTTCTGTAGCAAGCGATTCTGCCTGACTATAATTTTGATTGCTGTATGCTGTTACTACTTGATCTAGTAGATCACGAATATTGGAGATCAACATGGACGGACTGTTGGCTTCAACACCTGGTTCGGTGATTCCTGCGATTTCTGATAATTCGCCTACTATTCCTTCGATAGTTGAAGATACGGTCTCAGGACTAGCTATAGATAAGATCTGATTGTCGAGATCTGATAACATAGCTTTCACTTCTGTCACTGATTGTGTCATATTCTGAGGAATTCCACTTGATGCTAGCTCAAATATAGATTCTGTCTGATCTATTCCCCGAGCAATGAATGCCTGTGCATCTTGATATTCAACTAGTTGAGCAATAGAATTATTCGAAATGGCTTCCTCGTATTCGCCTATAGCGGTGTTCAGAAGGTCAATCGCCACTCTTATATTAAAAGTTAGATTATCTTGTAACTGAGAAGGAACAACTGCATCAGAGGTCTGATTCAACAGCTCTTTTGCATCCTTGACAGCATCAGAAAACTCATCAGCTGATATGAATCTGACCATGTCTGTAATATTAGAAAGATCTGCAGAGAGAGTTTGATTTAGTGTACTATTCGTGTTGGCAATTGTTGGTTCTATGAGAATATATACTTCAGCGATTGGATGAAATGCGTGAGCGAGAGCTAAAGTATTGTTTCCATTCTCTTTATTCATCAGAGCAGCATTCAGATGTCCTGCAATCTGCTCTAGATTGGATTTAAAAGTGACAGCCGAATCTTCATCCATTGGGTTTGAAGTAACGTTACTAGTGTAGATATTCTCTTGCATCAATAATTCACCCTGCCCGTAACTAAGATCTGTGAATGATAGGATGGAAATCATAGAAATTGAGGCTATTATTAGTCCTACAACTATAGATACAAAGTTCTTTGTAGCATAGTACATATAAATTGCATGTTCATTTCTAAGTGCTTTCTTTCCTGATAACATATCACTTCAGGCTAACTCTGTCTAGTACAGTATTTATCCTATATGTCGATTCTCCATTATTAGATCACTAAGGGGGGGCTTTACCATTGCCATGTAAATCCAACTCTCGCTATCGAGATGCTGAGACACAATAGCAAGAATCCGCCGGAGAAAGGACATAGTCATATTCCCCATATCTAGGAGATTTCTGTTTCAGAAATATGTACTCCATATCTAGGAGATTTCTGTTTCAGAAATATTAGTCACGAATCATCCGAATATTCATATCGATAACCTTCAGGTACCAAACCTAAGTCAGGGAAAGAGGAAATTGGTAACCCAAGCTCTCCCTGTAATTTTTGTATAATCTCTGCATAATGGTACATCTTCCCAATCTCATCCATTTCAATCACAGATTTATTTTTTGCAATCACGTATCCTTTCCAGGCCTTGTGTAACGCACCCCAGGTCTGGCTTTCAAGATAGCACGAATCGAGTAACCGTGTCCTATTCGTATTTAACATATACATTTGCTTTTTGGAGGACTTGCGGTATTTGAACAATTCAGCAACAAAAGATCGGTCTCTATTAAACTTGTAGTATCTCATTCGCTAATTACTCATCCATTTCTGATGAACAGATTTATCCAAAATGCTGCCGAATTGGTACCTCATGAAAACTGTTCATACTTAAATTTTTCGAGACAAATAATATTAGGATTAGGATTGAGTCACTAAACCGGCACTAGATTTAAAAGATCAAATACATAACAACTGTGCTAATGATCTATCCTGATAGAACCATTTTCCATTCAGTTTCTAATTTATGGCTAGCTATAAACGCTTAGACTTAATAGAAAGCTATTTTCAGTTGACGAAAGCCATTTTTCCGAAACCGAAATATTCTCTACTCTATAGCACAATAGCGATCTCATCAGAGAGCTCCAAGGAGAGAATTTCAGCCAGTTCAAATTCAGCAGAAGATAAGTCTCTGTCACCGAATATCTCCAAAATTCCTATTGGCTGGTTCTCATGAATCAGTGGGTAACCGCCATAGGATTTCACCCCCTCGTTGATTAACATATTTACAGCGGTTATATTGAAATCCCTAGCTATATCGTTTGAGAGAACAGGCTTCTTTGTATCCAACATCAATTCAATTTTAATTTTGGATCTTGATACATACTCATACTCAGCTGAGTCTGTTCCAGAAGCGTCGGAATGGAAAACAGAAAGCAATTCATCTGTACTCTTTTCCATGAGCCAAAGACAGACATGTTTGAGTTCAAAGCCTCTGACAAGGTCATCTATGAACTGTTGTAATTTGTCTTCGATGTTCTTAATTTCCTTAATCACCTCAAGTCCTAGCTTAGCTGATGGTATCCTCTTCCTACGTGCCTCTAGTAAATGATCGAACGATAATGTATAGGGAACTTGCTTTACTATCCGTGACTTGATGATTCTTTGATCAAATATTAGATCTTCAAATGCTCTTCTGAGGATAAGGAGCTGTAAATAGAATTGTCTTTCTGTATCAAATACTAAGTGACAAATATAGTCAAATCCTGCTGCCGCTTCAAGTCTTGCCGCTGAGAGGCAGAATCTTGATTCCGAAAGGTAAGTATTCAACTTATCAATCTCTGTAGAGTTAGCAGAAGTTTTAAATTTGAGTAACAATATTATGCTTGTTTTTTCTGCATTTATGTCTGGATGCAGAATCGTGGTGTAACCTTGGATAGTTTTCTTCTTATGTAGCCTTGCTATTCGTTGTAACACGGCTCGATCAGTCAATGAAATATGCATCTCTGATAATTCTTTCGATATCTCTGTCCCAGTTGCGCGGCCGTTTTTGCCCAGAAGAGCCAACACACTCATATCGATAGTGTCTAACGCTATCACTTTTTCTCTCACTTCAATGAAGTTCGGACCATCTATCTGAAATATAACCCAAAATTCATCAGCTTATTAATAGTAGATTCAGATAGATTTGATAGTAGTACGCCATTTTATTCTAATGCTCAGGATTTGATCAGCGCAACATCGAGAGGTGGGCGGTTGTATTATAGCCGAGTAGGACAAGTAAAGGTACAAGTATGCAGATGCCAGTTGCATGTTGCCTTCCAGACATTGTGTAGAAACCGTTTTTGCCCACTTCTCTGATATTAGCCTACTCTAATTAGGCCCAACTAATATTTATTGATATATGATAATTCTCCGGACCGAGAATCAACTGTTCTAGAATTGATACTACTAGAAAGAGAGGAATTGGGAAGGATCAGCTAGACATTACTTGGTTCAAGTAGGGGCTAAGAAGTGAACCTTAAGTGGATCTAGGATCAGGATTAGCCATGTTTTTAAGGTATTAACAATTACTGTGATCTTAAATTTTTATATTTTCTATTTGAAAAGGGGGTCATTGCAGGATCTACAAGTTTAAGGTGGGTACCAAGGGGAGTAGGATTCCCACAATTAACTAACTTGAAAAGTCAGGTAGAATTAAAAAAAGATGCTTGACACGGTAAAGGTCGCTATATATATTTCTGATTCTCAATCTATTTTGATGCTTCCAAATATGAAAGGGGTGGTTGATAAGAATGTTCTACTTTGTGGGGACGATCCAAGCTTTATCGAGTGGTGTCTAGATTTGTTTAATCATTATTGGGAACAAGCTGGTCAAGCTAATCTTGAAAAAGTGAAAGTCGTTTAGTGTAGTTGCTCCTACTACATAAAGGATTTTTTAATACGTCCACATTGTATTCTGTATCATATTTTCAAGTATCTTGTTTTTTGACATGTGAATAGATATATTTATCTTCGAGGTATATCTATCTATCTGATATCAAGAGAAGAGTATGACATTCGGGGGAGGAAGTATGACAGAATTAAGAAATCCTCGCAAGACTTTAATACTTAATCCTGTTTTGCTCCTTCAATGATAAATTATTCATTCACTTTACTGCTGTTCATAAGCGGTATACTTGTGGGTTCCATATTTATCACTCTCCTGGATGCACAAAATGTCACTGCTAGTACTAATCCTACATATAGTATGGATATGACAGGTGGTACAAATCAGACTGAATCAGTAGTCAATAACACGGATACAACAAACACCACTTTAACAAAGAAATTAAATGTCGTCACTTCTGTTTCTCCGATAACCAATATAGTAGAAAATGTGGGAGGAGAAAAGATTACGTTGGCGGGACTTGTTCCAGAGGGAGTCAATTCCCACACATTTGAACTTGTACCTTCTGATGTCGTTAAGGTAAATGACGCAGATCTTGTAATTATCGATGGACTTGGGTTAGAGGTCAATATTGAAGACGTGGTAGATGCAGCCCAAAATGTAAACCCTGATCTTCAAATCTTGAAGCTAGGTGACAACACCATAACCCCTGATCAATACGTATTTGACTTTAGCTTTCCAAAAGAAGCAGGCGATCCCAATCCCCATTTATGGCTTAACGTTTTATATGCGATGAAATTTGCTAACCTTACAAGAGATAAGCTAATTGAAATCGACCCTGCAAATGCGGACTACTATGCTGAAAATACTAATAGATACATCACAAAGTTAAAGCAACTCGATGAAGGAATAATGAGAGCAGTCCAAACAGTACCTTCAGAGAACAGGAAACTCCTCACATATCATGACTCTTGGGCATATTTTGCACCACGTTATGGCATGGTTGTAATAGGTGCTATTCAGCCTTCAGACTTTGGTCAACCTACACCACAAGAAGTATCAAGTTTGATTGATCAAATAAAGACTGAAAAGGTTCCTGCAATATTTGGTTCTAAGGTATTTCCGACAGAGGTAGTCGATCAAATAGCAAATGAAGCCGACGTACAAATAGTCAGTACACTCAGTGATGATGACTTGCCAGGTGATCCGGGAGATCCTCAAAATTCCTATGTTGGAATGATGCTGGAGAATATGGAGAACATGGTTGTACCATTGGGTGGTAATGTAAGCGCACTATCAAATCTTGACCCTACTGATACTTACGCGTCGGACTAAACGTAATTGGAATGGTTCACTTAACGGACTAACAAGAAGATAGATCTTTTTAAATAGAATATGACAACAGGATGGAATTACTGATTTTAGCCACTCGAGATGAAATCTAAAATGCAAAAACACCTAACAATTTTTATCGACG
>DASQQK010000044.1:0-2246 GCA_035643435.1 Nitrososphaeraceae archaeon
CTAGTAAGAAGAAGAATACAGAATCTGTGGAAAATGACCAATAATAATGTAAAAAATAGACGGAAATTAAGCCAACAGTTTATTGGTTGTGGAAACTTCTTCTATTAAGGTTATATTTTCCCAGCCATGTACATGTTGACCGCCTTCCTGATTCTTAGAGGCTTCTATTAAATCCATAAAAGATTTCCCTTCTAACACCTTAGAACACCACAGGCATTTCCATTTACCCATGTTTGATTCTAATATCTTAAGTGCATGCTACCCTATTAACTTATTCGTAAAATATAATAATACAGCTTCAATGTAGATCAAACCCATAGCGGAACAGCGGGATGACGGTCTAACTCCTCAGTCTCCATACCATCACTGCAAAATTTCTTCAGGAGGTGGAGCAGGCTTTTTCTGAACCGGCTTTACCTCTGGAAATGTCTGTCGTCGTTAGTGCTGCCGAGTCAGAAACATTTGGAATCTATACTCATCGCTCAGCACAACGCAGTGCGGCCGCAGTTTCTATTCTCTCCTACTCTTGGCAATTATTATTCCCGTGATTATAACGTAGGAGACCTGGAATATTTCTATTGCAACAGCCAATTCGGTTACTCCTGGTGGTGCAGACTGCGGATCTGCGGCTATGTTGGTGAGTGTATAACCGGTTAACCCTACCATTATAGCTGTTCCGCCGATTCCAATGATATACCAAATCCTGCCCCATTGCTTTATCATGGGCAAGACCCAGAAAAGCTGTGCTATACCAGAAATCAAGAAAAACGCAGCATATTCAATACCAGCAACAATCGAGTTTGGAACCAGCGCAAGATGTAAAATTCCAGCGATACCGGTACAGACTGCCGCTCCGAAATATAGGATTGTCTTCATCACCCTCAGACGCAGGGTGATGAAAATAGTGTGTCAGTTGCGTCTGCTCAGGAGCAGCAAGAGGAAGACGAATCCAGTAAAGCAAGCTATGGCCCGCCATTTCCATAAAAATATCTAATTATGCTTATCGGTAGCCCTAGCATCTATACATAGCTTCTATCGGAATAGCGATTTCAGGTTCCGGCTCAGGTCCTCAAACTGGAGGACTGAGGGTTTGGCATGGTACGGTGCAAGAATGTGTGTAAATCTATACATAGAGCTGATACACAGACATAAATACTACGTTGAGGTTTCCCGTTTTATGACAGAAAACGAACGGTCGATAGACATGCCATCAATGCAACAGATTGTGATTGTAGCGGTAGCGTCTGTACTGCTTATTAGTACTGTAGCATTTTCCCAATACGCTTTGGCCTTAGTTAACAGCCAGATAACGGATTTGGATGTAGTAGAAGCAGTAGAAGCAGAGAATGCAACTATGGCAGGTGCGACAAACCAGACTACTGACATACAATTCTTGGCTATTCAAAGCGCTCAGTCTGGTTCAGTATCTCCAGTCAATGCTACTGCCTATACTCTTGAATTGAATAATGTAGCAAATATGACTATTCAATTCTCAGATAGACCTAACAGGATTGTAGAAACAGTTAGTACTGCTGATTTTGTTGGTAACTGGAGTGCAGGTCAGAATAGTTTTTCTGTAGATGTACCAAATGATGCTTTAATTGTAGAAAATACTGAGACAGGTCAACTGGAAACCGCTGTAATAGAATCATTCAGTCCTGTATATGATAACACTATGAACACGTTAACATATACAATTATGGCTGAAAATGGAACGTCTATCGATCTACCTAGAGAGGTTGGACAAACGGTACTAGTCATAGATAATAGTAGTAATAATAGTATCATAGAAAATAAGGTAGATAATAATAATAATGGAATCTGTTGCTGATATGTGATACAACAACGGCACAGTAACATCATTCAACAATCCGCTAGTATCTAAATTTCCTCAAACTTTCGTCTTAGTTGCTATAATAATGAGACCATGTTGCTGCAGAGAACGCAACAACAATCGATCTGCCAAGTGATTTTGGACAGTCCATTTTGGTGATAGGTGCCCTCTGTGCTGGCTGTGGAGGTCGACAATGTCCTGTATGTTATGTCACATTAAACTCACAGTTGAAAATGCTCAGAATAGATGATACGACAACATAGTCGTTTGGCAAGACTTTAAAGTGGTTTCAAATTTTCACATCTATGATATAGCTACGAATAGTTTAACATACACTATTACTGCAGAGAATACAACCATCGATTTACGTAGAGAGTTTGGACAGTCTGTTTTAGTGATAGACTTGTTTGCT
>DASQQK010000045.1:0-5528 GCA_035643435.1 Nitrososphaeraceae archaeon
TCAAGAAATTTTTGTACTTTTGGGAAGGATGTATCTTCCAACTGAGTAGCGGTTGGATGGATTTGCAATTATGATCCTTGTAGCCAAATCACTAAAATAACTTTTTCGGATAGTCTAAGTAGAATAACAGGGAAAAATATAGCAAAATAGATTAAACAGAAGACACCTTCAGAACTTGTGTGTGTCGTGAACTATAAGTTAGCCAACCTCCTCAGAACTATCTAGTCATCGATACTGTTACACCGATACCGATTATCAATCCCACCTATAATGAATGCTAATTCTCTGGAATTAAGTCAGACGTTCGCTTTGAGGAAAGCAAGAGTTTTTTCCCATGCGTCGAAAGTTTCTTCTGGTGCATAATTGTCGTTTGAGGGGTTGGCGAACGCATGACCAACTCCATCATATATATAAATCTCGTTTGGTATTGAAATGGCATTCAGAGATTCTTTAAATTGTCTCACCTGATCTACCGGAATAGATTGATCTTGGTCACCGAATATTCCAAGAACAGGCCAATTTATTTTTGAGAGCTCATCCTGGTCGGTAACTAAGTTACCATAGTATAATGCTGTCGCAGCCAATGGAAAACCCGGTTCAGTGTTCAACGCCAATTGAAGCGATTGCCCTCCCCCAAAACACCACCCTAGTGATGCTATACGTGATGAATTCACATTTTCTAATGAGGCCAGATATCTGACAGCAGATTGCAAGTTCGCTATGGCACCAAAGGGATTATCCCTCACTGCACCCGCTAATTGTCCAGCCTCTTCAGGATTTGCCGCGACAGTGCCGCTGAACAGGTCGGCTGCCAATACTACATAACCCTCCCTTGCTAACTGATCGGCCATCTCTTTTATATTGTCATTTAATCCCCACCATTCATGAATCATCACTACTGCAGGCAACTCTTTGTCGAGTACGGTGATACTGTTTTCAGGGACTGCTAAGTAGCCTGAGACATTGTCATAATAGGTAACAGACTCTCTCTCGACATTACTAATATTATTCAATAAACTATTGGACGCTTCACTTTCAGGTTGAGCTTGAGCGAAGGAGAAGGCAAATAAAGCAATAATTGATACAGCAAAGTAAGCAATAGAAGTACGCAACAATTTAATAGAAATCAAAGAATTCACGCTAGCCATTTATCCTCTATTACTAGAGCACGTAAAGACATTAAAGGATATTCTATATATTATATGTAGAATATCCTTCTGTATGTAATTTCGCCCTCGATGAAGGTAGCCTACAATACTAGACTATTGAGTTCCCTTAGAGACACTGTACCATCGACAGTATATCTCAAGCTACTCCTACAGGAGATCGCTTTGATCTGCTATGCTCCAACAATAGATGAAAATTAAGAATATATTCACTCTCTAAGTCTGTCCCACATATGGGACAGCTCCAACCTGTCTTAATATCATTGGCTGATTTACTGCTACTTTTTCTTGCTGGCAACTCGATACTATCATTCAACAATGCAACCTGCGATAATTAGGTTTTGGCAAATTGTATACTTGAACATGCTAGATCTAAAATTTCGACACGGTATCTATTGATATATATACAAGGACACTTCAGTGTCAACATATTACCGTTTATCTGGAAGAAATATTCAAGATAAATATTGGTTTTAGCTATAGCTAGGCATTGTCTAAGTATGAGACAACAAGAGAGCAGCAGCAACAACAACAGCATGAACAGGAGGAGCAAAACAACCAAGAGTTCAATCTAAAGCGGATATACCTTGTAACTGAAGGGTTAAGGTCGACGGCCACTGTGAAAGCCTATAGAATCGCATTCACAATCTTCATACAGAATACCATTAAAAATGATAGTCTTCAGGCCCTATTGTATACAAAGCAAAATTTAATCGAATCAAAGATTATCGACCATATAACCTATCTGAAGGATGCTCGTCATCTGACCTGTCATAGTATCAGGGTTCATCTATCGGGTATATTCCTTGAGATTAATGATTTCTACCTGAATACGAAGAAAATTAAGCGGTTTATGCCACAGGAAGGTGAGTCTGATTACTATGCCAAAGATAGACCTTATTCGGTAAAGGAGATAGAGTGAATCTTGTTAAAGTGTGATGTTAGGGCTAGGGTTTGTGTTCTACTTATGGTTTCCACCGGCATGAGAATAGGTGGGTTATGTGGGCTGCAAATAGGCGACCTTAAGAGGATAGACGAATTCGGCCTGTATTTAATCTGGGTTTACAATCGTTCTAAGAAGGACAGATACTATACTTTTTGTACTCCGGAGTGTGCTAAGGCTATTGACGATTATCTAGAATTTAGGAAGCGTTCAGGTGAAGATACGTCTAAGGACAAGTTCCCACTCATTCGGGACTTGTTTAACATGGATAACTACTTCAAAGCTCCTCGTTTCTTATCAGTCTGGGCTTTACTGCATATCTTTGATGATGTACTGAAAAGGGCAGGAGTTAATCAGCCAACTGCTGCGGCTCTATCTACTAAAACCAGGTGGCAGAGTAAGAGAGACGTATGTAAGTTGTTGAGCCATGTATCTATTCTCTCTCTAATATTTGGAGATTCGAAAATAAAACTATTGCTATCGGTATTAGAATAGTATCCAAATTGGATACTTAATGCATACTCGTAACAAGTTGTTATCCAAAGTGGTTATAGAAGAATGATTCATCATTTCTTACTTAGATATCAGGTGGATTAAATGGGCACCCTAGAGCAGCGCAATAAGCAGCAGTATTTTCATCTGGTTCAGTTTGTAGTTCTCCATCCCTGATTGGAAAACATGTGTATGGACCGCCTTTGTAATATCCTAAACCATCAGCGCAGCCTTTTGTTACGATTTCTCCATTATTATTATTGTGTTTATGTGAATCATTGGCAATAGTGGTAATATTAGCCGTAGTGGTGTTTGTAACCTTCGTAGCATTCGTAGTAATAATGGCCTTAGCATTATTGTTAACCAGAATAAAATACATATTAAATACCATGTTCATTAAAGCGGCAGATATTGTTACCATAGCCAGTAGTATGATTAGTCTTGTTGATTCCATATTGGGTCCAATCCTTTGATCATCGATCTTTTAGCCAGCCTTTTCGATTCGCCTGGTCCTTGACTGCCTGATAGATATACTCTGCTTCATCTTTATCTAGCGAGCCTATCTCTCTCTGCTCATTCAGTGTTGAACTCAATGCTGATAATAAGAAACTGCTTGTATTTTTCTGGGTTTCCTTGATCACTGACTTTATCTCTTCTGCTTCTGATTCAATAATCTCTTCTTGTTCGAATTCAGATATTATCCTTGATTTTATCTCTTCATGGCTAAGGCCTGTCCAGTCTTCATCTACAAATGATGTTTTTTTAGAGGTCATTTCTGTTCTTATTGTTTTGATGAGGCGTAAACCAACTTTGTCAAATGGTCTATTTTCTCATTTATTGTGACTAACTGCTTCTGGTTCTGTTCGGCCAGTCCAATCAAGTCAGACATCATTGTAAAGGCAGTAATACCTCTATCTGCTGACTCATCTGATACCTTTTCGAATGGTTCATCTTGTTGTTGTGGTTGTAGTTGTTGCTGTGTCTGCTGTTGTGATTGTTGTTGTAGTTTCTCTCTATGCTGATGTGGTGAACCATCACGATTCTTGTAAACCGTCTTACCCTCCGAGTCCTTTCCTGCAAATGTGATTTCTTCATTTGGTCGATAAGAAAAGTATTTTTGGGTAAGGCATCCAAGGAATGACTGTAGAACTGGCAAGGATTTGAGATGGTCGCATGACAAAATTAGCTATAGGTATTGTTACACTGGCAATAACGATACTATTGTTCATATCACAATACGTATCGGCTGTAAGAATAATGAGCCAGGAGGAGGCAAAAGCAAACTTCAGACAAGCAATAACTGAAGCACTTGCTGAGGGATTTAAAACAGGCTTCTCTGAACCACTAAATGCTACAATGAAAGAGAAGATTACTACAGCAACAGAGGATCTTATCATGAACACTCCGGCCGATGAATTACCCTTGGGTCAGCAGATGCAAGGAGGACCTACGCCATGACAAGTTGAAGACCGTAGACGAAATGAACTGTAAGAAATGACTTTCTATTTAGATTCTATAAAGCAAAAGCTAAGGGAAGAAGCAAAGGAGAAAAAGATTTTCTGAACGACAAACTATATTATTTGGTTTTGCAATATCGTAAAATGACCTCTTTATTTGACTTCAGCCTGAGCGATATCGCCGCAATCGCGGCATTGGGTTTTTCTGGATACACTTTCTTGGTTGGCAGTAGGCGCTGGTCTCGAAGCAAGAAATCTGAGGAAATCAAGACTGCAAGAGAACTTATGGACCGGATAACGATCAAGGACGATAGGCTTGATGAATACAAGGAACTAGTGGAAAAGGATCCTGCATCGTACGATTTTGGAAAACACTTGGATCTTATGAATGATGTACTTCTAGAGATCCAATATTACGGATTACTGATAAAGAATGATGTGATCGAAGAATCTGAACTACTCAAGCATGATAGACACGAAGTGTATGAAATATGGCGAACTATAAATCTCGCAGGTAAGGATATTCAGAATAAGATTAGGAAAGAAGGTTTAACTAATACATATCGTAGGAGGATCAAAAAGCACAATGAGTTATTAGCATCAATCACCAAATACCGGGGTCCAAAGGGCCAAGAAGTAACCTAGAGGGAGATCCCAAAAGAATATTCAGAGGAAGTTCTTTAGTATGACTTAAACCAAAACTTCTTCTTCAATCAGACGCTTCCATCCATGTATTTCACTACTAGGATTGTCACTTTCCTTGATAAACTCTGTAAAGTTCGTTATGTCCATGATTTGCTTACAATACACACAGATCCATCTCATATTGGTAAAGAGAATAATACGTAGTCTGTTTATATAAGATTTTTCTGTAATCTAGACTCTAAGATTGTTTCACTCCGGATTAATCGTTCAAGAATCGTCTATTATCAACTCGTCCTACCTGATAAAAATGAGTCTGTTATACGACACCTGAAATGTGCATAACATAGCATAACATGAAACAAGGAACCAAAAAATGAAATGGCTAAAGCAATCTACTCGGTATTATCATGCCCGTTCTGTAATACCAGTCACAATGAAAACGACAAACCTTCATCGCTCTCCTATCAGGCCTTACTACTATTTGTGTATAATATGACCTACGACAATCTCTGGGTTACATCCCTTTCGTCTTCCATCGCCTATACCCATCTTACTCGACCTAACTGGTTGCATCTAGGATAAAAAATTTGTCTGCTAATTTTGATAGTTGACTAAGCGACGGTATTCGCTACTTCAGATGGCCAAACTATCTAGCCAGAATAAGCTGAATCAGTTGCTAGTAACCCATAGTAGAAGCAGGTTGTCGCATAGTCAAGAAACGATTTAGGTCTACTCCCTCCATCCGAATTAGTTTTTCCTAGGATAACTTGAGTGAAATGAGGCTGGATGCCTTTTTAGGTTTTTAGGGTAGTCAGGCTCAATATA
>DASQQK010000046.1:0-2150 GCA_035643435.1 Nitrososphaeraceae archaeon
CAAATGTAAATTGTAATCCGACAGAAAAAGATCAAAACGGGTTCATATCAAAAGCCTTATTTAAGAATGGTAGCTCTAGATAGATGGCCTTAATGCTCCTAAAGGCATGGCCATTAGCAATAATAAACTCTACATTTCAGAAGTTGATGAACTAGTAGAAGTAGATATTTTCAGTGGAAAAATAATTAACCATTATAACGCTCCAGGTAGTGCCTTCCTAAATGATGTTTTATAGCTTATAATGCATATCTATATTATGACATCAGGTGTAACATTGATTATCTACTGAAGCATGGAGTAGTTATTCTGTAGGTCAGCACTAGTCCTGTGTGCGATATAGAAGTAAAAGAATGTCTTTTATGACATACATGCCTTCAGAAATTCAATACTTTGATACAATTCAAATTTATACTCGAGCGCTACTTTGAGGCATAGTAAACATTCCCCCAGCTTTACAAATAGGTGCTCTATGGGCTAATTATTCTCATGAGAATATAAATCGGACTAAGCTTTTGCCAAATTACGAATATATTCCTGATTGTCACTGGCGGCATTCAGAATATCAGTTTTGCTAACCATTCCTATGATTTTACATGGTTCTGATATACTTTTGTATATTTTAGGGTATACAGCCGAACAGACAAAAACTCTACTTTTATTACCCCTGTACATCTTATTTAGGGCTTCATACGCGTGATCATCTTGATGCATTATCACAAGAGAGTTAACTGGATACATTACATCTCTTACCTTAATGTCAGACAAGGCGTCTTGGGAAACATTCATTGCTTGCTTTGCAGTCACTGAACCTAAGAGTATTCCGTTCTCGGGATCTGTAACTGGAAATTCACTTTTTCTATAAACATTAAAGAAATCATCAAGTAACTCCTTAACTGAGATATTTGGACCGACAGAGGTAAATACAGCTTTCATTACATCCCTTAAACGCACCTTTGATAGAGAGTTTGAAAGTTCGTGTTGCTGAAGGTATGCCTGCGCCCCGCTCTGTAGAAACCACCCTATTAGTATAAGCCAGAATCCTCCAATAAAGGAGCCAGTTAGTATATTTATAAAACCAAAGCCCATTAGGCCATAGGAAATGCCTGTACCCACCTTTACAGCGATTCTTGTGGCATAGTCATAATTATTTTTCCATCTGTAAACTAGTGCCCGCAATATCCTTCCTCCATCTAAAGGAAATGCAGGCAGCAGATTAAATAAACCCAGTAAGATATTTACGATAGATCCGTATATCGCAACTCCAGATAGTATCCTTATTATGATGGCTTGAGGAGTAGTAAATTGTTCTACTCCGGGGGGTATTATTTCGCCATTCCCTCCTATACCTATCAGCGTAGGGGCAGCGGCATCCCCACCGAATTGTAATAATCCCCACAAAACCACCGAGAACAGGCCAGCAATTACAAAACTCGCCAGGGGCCCCACAATAGCTATCTTGAATTCTTTACCGGAATCCTTTGGTTCATCCCTAATATCAGACACTCCTCCAAAAATGAACAACATTATTTGATGGACTTTTATACCGTATTTTAAAGAGATTATCGAGTGAGCCAATTCGTGTATTAAGACGGAAATGAAGAGTATAATTGCACCAAATATACCCATTATCCAAGAATAAAATAATCCTAAACCTGGGAAGATTTGAGGCATAAAATTGGCCGTGAGAGTCCATGCGATGAGAAAGAAAACAATGATTAATGTAAAGTGTAGTCTGATAGGGATATTTCTAATCCTAACGGCCTGTAAAGACAATGTTATTTCGGTACAACAATACACGACAAAGGATAATAACCTTATATCACATCTTCAAGTTTACTCGATATTATCTCAGATGATAACTTTTTCTATTTTTCCTATCTTAGCCAAAGCGCCGCGATACAGCTAGATAGTTAATTTACTTGTATCAGTATTTAGTAACATAACATCATATACAAGAAGACAGGACAACAATATAATAGTCATTACTCAAACTGATAGTTATTAGATATGAATGTCGAATCACTATCGAGGTAGACTGTGCCGGCTTCAAGACCCTGCACTGAAGATTTAGGGATCAAGAATTTATCGGGGGAAATTGGACCTGATGCAACTACAATGTTATCAGGTTGAATAGATGTTACAAAACCTAT
>DASQQK010000047.1:0-50341 GCA_035643435.1 Nitrososphaeraceae archaeon
CGGACTATGGAACAAGAAAATACAGGAATTTGCAACACAACAAAAAAGTTTCGGCAGTTGTTGATATCTACAATCCTTCTGGGGAGAACAAGGGAATAGTAATACAAGGCAAAGCAGTCATCATCGAAAGAGGTGATGAATATAAAAGACTGTATCGAATATTTAACAGTAGGTTTGAATGGGTAAGAAAGAATCCTTGGGGAGAAGGAGAAGCGCCCTTTGTAAAAGTGAATCCTTTCAAAAAAATGAGCTGGGGAATATAGCAGTACTATTTTTCGTAACATGCTATTTCTACAGATTTAAGGATTTGATCTTGGGATTACCATACTAGAACTGAGGTGCGACACGAAGAATCTTGCGATATGATTAAAAATATTTAAGGATGATATTGTAACCAAACTGCAAATGGCGACATTAACGCTAAGCAAGGTAGTAGCTGCGCCTCTGGATAAAGTGTGGGATATTGTAGGAGACATAGATAGAGAGCCAGAATTCTGGCACGGAACTAAGTCTATTAGAAATCTTGGCAAAAAAGGAAATACCGTCGAAAGGGATGTTGTCATCGCATTTAAGAACTCCGTGTGTAGAGAGATCGTACAATTAGATCCTAAGGAGAGGATCAACACGGAAATACTTAATGGTCCTATCAAGGGGACAAAGACTTTAACACTATCGTCTATAGATGGCAATACTACGACTATAACAGTCAATTGGAATGTGGAATTATCTGGTATCTATAAATTATTTTCTGGAATGGTTAGAAAACATATCCACAAAGGGACAGAGGAAGCGTTAGAGAGAATATCACAAAAGTTAGCTCAGAACAAGCAAGGTCAGTGATCGCCTACTCAAGCTAGGGACTTGATTTGGCATCGCTAAGATATGGATTTGGTTACTCTGATCAGCATCAAGTCGAAAAAATCATCTTGAACCTCATTCCTTGATTTCGACAAAGTTACCGTCACACCCCAATGGTATTCCCACGCAACTTTGCATGGGTTTGGAGTTATTTTAGTCAGTTACAGTTTGGAGTGTTAGATTCAAATGCATTCTGTGAGCTGATTATGATTTATTGAAAGAGTGGTCCATTACCATTTGCCTACATCACCTTCTAACAGACCTGAACCGGTATGTATTCTATCAATGTGTCTCGACAGATCGTCCTTGTTTTCAAACTTGGATTGACAGTACGGGCATGAAAATTCACCTTTCTCCATATCGATCATATACTTTCAATATACCCACTTAAGCCTATGGTTTATGCATTGAGCATTCATGGTTCGAGATATAGACAATAGAAAAAGGCCAAGTTACATATTCCACTCAAACAAGTTGCTGGGTAGGCCTCAGCAATATCTCGTTAACATTAACATGTGGGGGAGCCTCTAACGCGTACATAATTGCATCTGCTATATTACGCGCTTGTAGAGATTCCATTTTTTTTGATGCCTCAACAAAGCGCGTCATAGATTCGTCTGTTATTGTTTCGAGCAGTTCTGTTGATACTACTCCAGGCTCAATACAGGTTACTCTTATCCTGGACCTTGGACTGAATTCAATTCTAAGCCCTTCGCTGAATGCAGTTATAGCGTGTTTGGTAGCGCAATAGACTGTACCTCCGGCAAAGACCACTCTTCCAGCTACAGAAGACATGTTTACGATGTGTCCTGAATTCTTCTGTAACATATGCGGTATTACAGCTGATGTACAATAAATGACACCCTTAAGATTTACATTAATCATTTGTTCCCATTCATCAAACTTGTTTTTCTTGAAAAAACTCAAAGGCATCAACCCAGCATTGTTTACTAAGATATCAACTGTGCCCCATTTTTTTACCGCAGCTTCAACGAAGGAGTCACAATTCGCTTTGTTGGTAACGTCGAGGGAGTAAATTAGAATGTCATCTCCCTTAGATCCGCCTAATTGTGTCTCCAGAGCCTTCAGCCTATCTACCCGTCTCGCACCTGCTGCTACGTGTGCACCAGCCTTTGATAATGCGACCGATGTAGCATAGCCTATTCCACTGCTTGCTCCAGTGATAAGTGCTACTTTATTTTCTAACATCTGATTGGTACTATGGTTCTAGATTCTAGGATACATCTAAATAAATATTGGCTTCTGTGAGTGCAATCTTGACCAACTACGTATGAATTACAACTGGTCTGATTTATCTGGGGATTAATTCCACTTTCGATGACCAGTCATGGTTTCCTTCACACCAACATGAAGGGTATGATGAAGAAAATATTTTGCGTTAGAACCGCTAGTGTTTAAGAATCACCAAACTACCAATGATGACTAACAATCGCTTATTAGGAATTATATAGTATGATGAGTAGAATTAATCAATAAACGGCTAGATCATAGTCAATGTATATGAATCCATTTGAAATGGCTGGATATATTGGATTGGGTTTCGTACCAACGTTACTGGCTATGAAGATAGCATGGGACTTAGCAAGAAAGAAAATCTTAGCTTCGTATCTCAAACAGGATGAGAAATACGCGATCGCAGAACAATCGGGATTTGCTTCGAGAAAGACTTAGACCACTAACTATGATGCTTCATAAAAAATCAAACCTTTTTTTATGCGCTCCAATTTATGTGTGTTCCAAAACGAATAACCTGAACTACAACATTTCTCTTATCGTAATAGCCATCTGATTCAAATCTGCTAACGATATGATTGGTCTTTTTACAAACATCGAATGAATTGGTCCGGCTCCATCATGGGCTGTCCGAGGAACAATATGAATATGCACGTGATCAATTTCCTGGCCTGCATCCCTCCCATTATTAATCGCAATGGTCGAAGAGCCGACATGTGCTGCCTTTTCGATAGGACCCACTACTTTATGCACTAAGCGAAATACCGCTGACTCATATTCTTCTGACATATCTTGAATTTTCGGAAAATGCATCTTCGGGATAACTAGCGTATGGCCTTTTGCCAACGGAAAAGCATCTAGAAAGGCAATTGCTTTTTCCGCCTCATAGATGATATTTGTTTGAGAATTTCCAGATATTATTCTGCAGAATATGCATTTTGAGCTTAACAATGTGCTAACTAAGCTAGCACGTGCATAAATATCATGGCGCTAACTTGTACACAACCATCTTTTTGGTATAATATATACAGTTATTAGACTTAAGTGTATTTATATCCGAAGCAATCATATCTTTAGGTTGATCCATGGCTGACCTGATTTACGGTCGAGGAATTACTGATATAGTGAGGGAGACACCCTTTTACTTTAGTATCTTCAACAAGGTTATAGGAATAAAGTTCTTTCATAAGAAGCCTTTCATGTACGGTTCTGCAGATATCATAAATGTATGCAATCTACATTGTACGCACTGCTACTGGTGGTTAAACAGAAAGAGTAATGAACAGGATGGGCTCAGCTCTGAAGAATGGAGAAAGATAATAAAAAATACATTCAAGAAACACAATACCTTTGTAGTAACGTTAGTCGGCGGGGAACCTACCCTCAGGCCTGACATTATTGAAGTCTTCTGCGAAGAAATGCCTAAGCGAGTGTGTGTGGTAACCAATGCTACTTTTCCTTTAAGAAGATTTAAGAATTTGTACTTCTATTGGGTTTCAATAGATGGGACTGAAAGTATTCATGACAGTATAAGAGGAAAGGGAACCTATGCGAAAACGAAAGAAAATATACTTGGCTATATCAATGGTCCACCAAGTCGAAGTAAGCCAGCGTGGAAAGACATTTGGATAACGATGACTATCAACTCGCTAAATCATTCGTGCGTCGACGGGCTCATCGAAGAGTGGAATGGAGTAGTAAACAAGATTGGTTTTCAATTTCATACGCCATTTGCGATGAATGATCCATTGTGGATACCCTTTGGTTCTGAGCGTAGCCGCATGGTGGATAAACTCATCGAGCTGAAAGACAAATATCCGGATTTCATAATCAACAGCAAAAAACAATTAGAATTGATGAGGGGCAACTGGGGTGGTACTGGAACCACACCTGTGGAGTGTCCATCCTGGGCGATTCTCTCACTGGATCATTTGGGTAGGACAAAGCAGCCATGTTGTATAGGGAGTGCAGACACGAAAAATGGGTTAAAACCGATTTGTGAACGCTGCGGACTTGGTTGCTACTCTGTTCTGGTAGCAAATGGGATAAAAGGAAACAATTAGCCATAACACTTTATGATTGGTACTAAATTATACCGTCTCAATTCAGCGGGTGTCAGCAGATTTTGCCTATGTTCATTTCTGACATCTCACATGATTGCTCGTTTCTTCAGGCAACATTATGATAAGAATCATATAAAGAGGATCGTTGAAGAATCCTTTAGAAGATATAGAGACATCATCCTACTAAACAAGTCCATTGCTGTTAGTGGACTTGTGTCATTCATTATAGGAATGTGTTTCACTGAACTTTATGCGAAGTATGCTGATCCTGGTGGTAGTTTCGAAAATTCGGTTTATACTCTCATCATTGGTTACGCTTCCTACCTGCCGATGTTCACATACCTTTTCTATAAGGATAATAAGGATCGTTATGTAGATTCCACCAGTGGAACCGTAAATACAAGGAAGCTGTTACTAGATGTAAGGAAATTGCTTTTAGCACTCTCCGCTTCTGAAATTGTATTTATCGTTACCAAAACTTATATGCATTTCTATCAATTAGATATAGGATATTTAGAGGCATATCAAGCGTATTTTATCGCAGAACTGGTAGCCTGGGGTGTCTATTTCATTTCAATCAACACCATTCTCAAGGCTGTGAAAATGTAACTAGAGATGAGCTGATTCTCGAAAGCTGACGGGTGTAAGTTAATACACACAAGCATGCAATTGATTTATTCACGCTTATGAAACGTAAAGAATTTTACATTCCTCCGAGCTTTTTCAATAAGACGGACGATCTGGGGAATAGACTCTGTAGAGTTGTTGAATGCAATAAAAGAACAAAGCTCCCGTTCAGGTATTTTTGCTGCAAGGCCCATGCAGAGGAATTTGCCAGGTGGCACTTTCTGCATTGCACATGGATCGGCGTGAGATTAGCTATTTTCAAGAGAGATGGCTATCGATGCCAAAAATGTGGTAAACTTTGGGATAAGCAACAGATAATCAAATTGACTAAGAGCAATATGCGATTTTTGAACTTTGTGGGTGTCTTGGATGTAAAGGGCACTGATCTGGAATGTGATCATATCCGCCCAGTGGCACAGCTTGTTGAGGATTTCAGCAAGTCAAAGATGAAGAACTCGAAGAATTTGTCGTTTACAAGAAAACAATTACTCGCTTACAATAATCTCCGAACACTTTGTTCCAAATGCCATAGCAATGTAACTGTCAATTTTACAACGACTAGGCACTATGAAAACAAAGTGAGATCTTCTGCAGAAACAGCTAAGGCTATGATCGATTATTATGGGATCGGAAGATGCAAAATATAGCTAAATTATACATATGCAACTCATCATTTACTGTACCGCAAGGAATCCAATTAGAATTTTCGCTCTTTAAACTACGGAATATTATTACATGAAACTATCATTAGTTCAACCTAAATATTTCCTAAATAATATCACAATTATTTCTAGATTATGACTACTAGTAAATTGTGTATTCGTGCTGGAGTGTTCCTAATGGCACTATTCATCATAGCTCTTACATATGGTATAAAATTACAGATGGCATCTGCATCAGAAAGCGGTTCAAGAGACAATGTTACCAGAAGCTTAGCTGGAGCGGATTTTAGTGAATCATCTCCAAACAATAATGCTATGAAAACTATAGCCAGTCAACAAAACTACTGTCAAGGGAATAATGTAATATGTCAGAATATATTTACCGTATGTGTTGAAGGGGCGGTATGTATTATAGGTAACATGGATCCGTTCTTGTTAGTATTGCCCTATTAAAGCGGTGTCTGATGTGTATCTATGTTCCCAGCAGCTAAAGGATAATAATGTTCGCAGCAGCATAGAATTCTGTACTGGTCCACGCAGTTTACTTTGCGTGAATGAAAAGGGGTTTCTTGCTGACCCACATAGGTCTGTCTTTAGTCAGCATTATTCTTATTAAGCCGCCCTCTTCCCAGCTCTTAAAGCTCTTTTCAAAATGGTCATAAATCTCCATATTAAAGCAAGCAGCAGTATCATTCTCAAACAAACATAGCTTCTTTTGTCGTATGCTTTCCTTATGCAACTTCTGCAACCAGTTGTCAACTTCTTCAGGATGTTCCTTAACTATTGTTTCTATTATTAATGGGGTATAAATCCCAATTTTTGTTGCAAGAGGGCCATTAGGAACTAGGTTATAGCCCTTCAATACCAATCCTAATGATTTATCTCTCAGGATATCTGACATTCGTGAGGATCTATATATGATCTTCCCAGATTATTAATCTGTTGCATATAAATTTACAATTGTACCTGTAAGATCTTTAAAATGTGGTAAATTGTATTGTAAGTCTATGACCTGCATCAGGATTCTACACAAATATTTCGTATGGTCGAGTTTATACGAGCAGAAATTGACCGCCTATACACACATGCCCCAATTCTTCTATTCCATGGTCGGCTTGCCCTCAAATACCTACTATTTAACTTCTTTAGTATCCTTGAATGATAATAGACTTTCATCTACGACTTACGAAGCTCAGTTCGACTCCTCGTCTTTCCGAATAAGCGTACGTGAACGATTCATCGGCCAAGACAGGAAAACTTGACAACCCCACTTCCTGACATCTTGAACATCTGCTATCATGGACTGGGAGCCTGCTTTTGTCCAGATAAGTCGTGGCCCAAAAGCACACATCACACATAACGAAAATCCTTTCTTTACTCTTGTTGGCGATTCGATCAGAATTAGAATCCCTGGCGAGAACACCTCCAATAATTCTTTGATCATCCGGTTCCAAGGTAGAATTCGGATATTTCGTCAACTCCGATTGCATCTGTTTCGCCGGATATGTACCTTTGAGGGGTGCTATATAAATCATTGTGTCAATATCTGGAGCATATTTGAAATGTCATGTTGTATTTATTGAACTATTTGAGAATGCTAATTAGGAAATATTTGCAAATACTTTATTGTGCTCGTAATGATGGTGATAGTGAGAGTATATTTTTGTAAGGAACCAGAAGCTGATCTACTTATAAGAAACAATACTATCAGCTTTCAAGCGTTATATACGCTATATGATCTTGTTTGGGAGTCTGAATTCAAAAATGTATTAAATGTTGGGAGGATTTGGCTGGCGTTCAAGCAACAGAGTAAACCGTTCGGCAGGACTTTAAGAAGTAAGAGAACACATGATAGAATAGCACCAGGAGATCTAATTGAAATAGGACACGACCGCTATGTGGTTAGCGATATTGGAGCCACAAGAGTGACACTAGTGGATTGATGAATTTTAATAACTATTAGCTGTTCACATTAAACTATCCAGTTCAGCAGTTCATCTCGAGGTTTATGATAGCTGAGGAATGGCCATCTTTTTTGCTCTCCTTCGCAATAGGATCGATAGAAAGATCGAACCCGTTGCAATCACGGTGGCAGAAGAAAATATCATAACGAAAGCAAAATCCGAAGGATATGATCTTGACAGCGAACCTACATCAATAACAGTCTGACTTCCCTGCATATACATAGCTGCGAGAGCAGGTCCTATTGCGCTCCCAAGTATCCTCACCAAGGTCGCAATCCCTAAGGAAATCCCAGTGTACTCTTTTGGGGTGGCAAGTATTATTACATTCATTGCTCCAATGGCGGCAAAAGATAACCCAGCAGCAAGAAAACCTAGATTAATTGAGATCGCCGTTGGACTCCCATGAAAGAGTGCAAGTCCCAAAAAACTAGCCGTAATTATTGAAGTTCCAGCTATGACGGGTCTCAAAGAACCCAGCCTCGAGATTATGAAACCAGAAGTCGGCCCAAAGACTAGAAATACTAATGCGAATGGTAGTTGTATTGCACCTGCATCTACCACATCAGCTCCGAAACCTAGAGGCTCAGGATTCCTGACCAGAATTGGAACAGTCTGGAATACCATGAAATTTGATAGTCCTACGATAAGTATTATTAGCATTGATAGTAGTATGGCGCTATTTCCCAACAGGTGCAGATCAATAAGAGGATACCTTTCTCTTCTCTCAATCAACAAGAACACTGCGAAGGAAGCGGCGGCCAACGTCGCCGTGCCGGATATCGTGCCATAGGCTGACAATAGGTCAACAATAGTACTGCCTTCAACGCTCAAACTACTTGTAGTTTCAATAATGGTCAGGCAGAGCAAGAAAGAGGTTATGGATACTGCCAGAGCTACTGCTCCTTTAATATCGAGTTGTAATTTTCTTAGTTGACTCTTATTGGTGACGGGGGCCAAGCCATATTCTCTATCCTTCCTATTTGCATCCGCTATTGGCTTTCGGTCCGTGTTTCGAAGCTCACCAACGTGCACGAATTTCAATATAGTAACTAAAAGTACAATGGCGACCGGAATTATCGTGAAAAAAGTTGCTTGCCATCCGAAATTCTCGACTATAAGCGCGCCTGCCGAAAGCCCTACCGCTGCCCCTGCTGCAAACATTGAACTAATTATTCCTTGACCTATCGAAATTTTCTCTCTTGGAAATTGATCCCTTATCAGGCCAAATGCAATAGGGAACATACCCATTCCGATACCTTGAATAGCCCTAACGAGTAGCAATACGTAGATGTTTGAGGCAAACCCCGCAAACGAGACTCCTACTGCGTAGATCAGCATCACGCCCAGGAGAACCTTCTTCTTCCCATAGACATCAGATAGTTTACCAACTATTGGGGTTGCAACGGCACCGCTAATCAGATATGTCGTTAGTATCCATGAAGATGTTCCATAAGAGACATTAAAGTCGCTTATAAAATCTGGGATGGCAGGAATCAGGACCGTCTCTGCGTACATCACCATGGTCGCGATGGAGCTTAGTATGATTAGTAATTTCCAAGCCGTAATAGGTATTATAGTACCACGACCGCTTTCATTCAGGAGTTCGGCATCCTCTCTTCCCGACAAAGATCCTTTTCGACGATTCTGAGTCGGCTTACCCTTTAGCGGATTCTGCAATTGCGATGAAAGCCTTAACTATGTGGCACCACTGAGTTTTCTCGTGTGCTTTGGTTTTGATCAGCTATATCCGTTATGATTCTGGGCGACTTGTTGGAGATTTCCATATTCGTTTGCAGATTAACCCATATCTTTTCCAATACCTCTTTCATGATCTGTACCTTGTCTTCTGAAAGCCCTGCCATCGCTATCGTGAGAACTCTAGTTGCACATTCTAGGGTAGTCTCCCAAATTTCGATGGTTCTTTTAGAACGATAAATTCTGTTATTCCTTCTGTCGTTATGATCTACTCTTCTCTCTATAAAACCATCCTTCTGCAACTTGTCCAGGATAGGGATTAGAGTGGGTGCTTCCAACCCTAGACCTTCAGGGATCTCCCTTTGAGTTAGACCATCATGGGTCTTAGTCAGCAAAACAAGTACCCTCCATTGGGCAAATGTTATGCCTACTTCGTTCCTAAGTCGGATATCTAGAGAACGCGAAAGAGATCTGGCAGTCCTGTTTATAATGAATCCAGGATTAGTTTCGTAATCAAATATTAACATAGCGTACTAATTCTTAGCTACCTAATCATTAGATAAAAACCTTCTGGGACCAGTCAGAATTTTTCCCTGCATCAAGTACTGGCAAACCTAAGGCTTCATGTTCATGCAAATCTGACCTTGTAAAAGGAGGATACTTCTTATCACCAGCTCATAAACATCTATTAATTGAAGCTATTATTTTATGATAGGAGGACATTCCAACCATACCTGATTCCAGATAGACACAGAGAAATTTGTCTGCTGTCTCGGTTATCGGAATGAAGCCCAGTTTAATATTACTAGCGACATCTAAAACATAAAATTCGTCGATTTCGTAAACCGGAATGGCATCCTCTATGTAGGAGGTTCTACTATCATAAGTAGAAATATTAGGTTTAGTATGCAGGAAATGTTTTTTTACAATTTCATTCAGCATTGGTGCTAGATGTTTGAAATAGATGCTAACGACAACCTTATTCTCGTAATTACCAATATAACAAAGCAATCTCCGTCTGTTGGTATCAGCATTTTTCTTTTCATGGCCTAGAAGAAGTTTGCCGTTACTGTCCACTATTCCTGCAAAACTCACTTTTTTACTAACAGATAAAGCTCTTACGCAGATCTCATGAAGGAAATCTCGTTCATGCATTTGCTAAGGCAAGCTATTACTCTTACATGCTAAATATTAACCATTTGGTAACCATTTATTAGCGGATTCCCACAAACGTTGAAAATATACCCCTAATATTTGCCTCCTTTCATGCAGAATATTAAATTATTTGAACTAAGGCAATAACAAATTTTGCATAATTCATATCGCGTGTATATCTATCTTAAATTACCGGTGCATTCAAGAAGTGCCAGTGTGTATTCCACTAACAATATATTGTATAGGAATTTACACGATGATTAGAGATTGAAGGTTACAGACGTTTGGGGAAATGAAGCTGAACCAATATGCACATATTATAGGTGTAAACACAGATTCTCTGAACATGGTACAAATCTCTGTCGGTGTAAACACCCTCAGAATACAATTATAGGAGTAAATGGTTTGAGAGAAGCGGAATAACAGCGTAGATCACCGCTCAAGGTTGGATGAGCCTATAGCTATGTTGCAATTGTCACAGAAATTTCAATGAATCTAACATAGACCGTATAATAGGGAGGTATGATTCATATTCCTCCGGATAAGCTTTGTAAGTGATTACATAAACCAGATTCTCAGGTTGTACAATTATTTGCATTGCCATCCTTTTCGCATCATTATCATCTATTGCGGCGAAGGAGATCTCATAAGCATCAAGATTATCGAGTCTACTCTGATGCGAGCTCAAGAGAGTAAAATCTTGAGTATCGCGTTCAAGGTCTGCAACTACCTCATTTGCTATGGAATCAAGTGTGGAATCTGGAAATGTAACGTTGTGTGACTTTATACCCAGCCCTGCAGGGAAAGAAGTCGAATCGCGCTCTCGTGGAGCTATGAATGTGACCTGATCCTGACCGACTTTCAATCTCTCCCAATTACTTGGATATTTAATCAGTAACCCTAGACCCCGATCTTCAAATGTTATCAAATTATTTGACGAAGGGGTGTGAAAAAAGGCGAACAGATCAGCACAATATGCATTGGAAACTAAGACGAAAACAATGAAAACATAGCAGCAGATAGTCTTTAAGATGCTCCGACCGTGTTCAGGCCAAAGAAAGCCAGTCATTTCAATTTCTAAGATCCATCATGAAAGAGATTTCCACATATTAACACTTTGTCCACTGACCCACTCTTTATTCACTCGTGGCCGAATGCTTACAAGATTGGAAAACATTAAGTATATTCTCCTACAACAAAGAACTCTATGTCAAAATCTCAACCTCTCCAATGGCAGATAAAGGATAGAAAAAAAGAAACTCCAGATTCTTACACTTATGTTTTTTCTCCGGTCTCGGCATCAGATCGATTAACGTTTGACATAGGAGAATTTGTGGCAATCAGAGTGCCACTAAAAAGACCAACATCCTCTGGAGGGGTAGAGGAGAGTGTGGTAGAAAGAGCGTATTCAATAGCCTCCTCGCCAACGAGGAGTGATATTGAGTTGACCATTAAGGACGAGAAACCATATGGTTTCATAAACCCAGTAATTGGCAAGGCAGACGGATTTGCGGCTTACTTTTTTGAGCAATTTAAGATAGGTGACAAAGTTTCAGTCAAATATACCAAAACGAGAGAACCTTTTCTAGCCAAAGTCGCAGCCGGATTGGAAAAAGATATCGCCTACTGGTCGGGAGCAAATGGCGCGCAATGTGCCCGATGCCTCTTGCAATATATGGAAGACAGGAGAGACTTAGATCTTCAACTCGTTTTATTTTACAGTAACCCCAGACTTCATTCCATTGAAAATAGTAATAGTGTGAATGTAATTTATTATGATTGGCTCATGGACATGGCTAGAAAGCTTGATAATTTCAAAGTGGTTTTTACTTTTACGAGAGATAGCGAGACAGTGTTGTATTCCGATCATCCTAGGATAAGTTACAGAAGGGGTAGATTCTTCAAGGATAAGGACGGGAAGGTAGAACGGACTCTCCAGAAGTTTCACGGAAACGTTGACTCGGCATTTAATCCAATATGTGGAAGCAGCGGATTCATAAATGGGATCGCCAAACTCAAGACCGGCTCCATAACTAGAGGAAGAGGGATTATGCAAGAGTTGATGGAAGTAGAAGGAGTAAGTTCAGAGAAAATAGACAAGGAACAGTTCTATCTAGACTTATCTAAATGAGGTCGTTGGAACTTGGACGATCAAATCTAGTACATGAACGTACATGGTCTTCTAAAAGGTAGCCCTTTTTGCCTGAGACCCGCAATTGGCGCATTTTGAGCCTTTTACACGTGATCCACATGACATGCAGACATACTTTAACGATATTCGAGACTCCGCCGGTGCAAGGCTCCCACCTGCCTTCTCATCACTAAATCCGAGATTTCGTAATGCCTTCTGTTGACTTCTCCGTATATAGAATACCAAACCGACAAGTACTACGATATTGAGCGAAAGCCCAGCAATAAATCCGAAATAGTAGGTTAATATTAAACCTAAGAAGAAGCTCCCTGCAATTAGAGCTATCTGCTTGGCCCAAACAGCCTTGATCTTATTGGTAGCCAACGTATCCCACATATATATTTGAACTAATAATATTTACAAGTTAGGGTCAGACCCTATTTACAAGAAGAATTCTCTGTCGAAAGGCCATTTCGAAGGAATCATCCTAGGCGATCCAGGACATCATTTCGATTACGATCTAAAAAGCACTTGGATCTGGACTGGATGAACTTACAAAAAGAAAAATAAGTAAGTTTAAATTGCCCTTTCCTCGACTATCGCCTATTGTTGAAAAGGTAAGAATTTTCGATACTACCCTTAGGGATGGTGAGCAGACGCCAGGTGTTTCAGTCAGCCCTGAACAAAAATTACAAATTGCTATTAAATTGGATGAGTTGGGGGTAGATGCTATTGAGGCTGGATTCCCTATTGTGTCACATGGAGAAAGAGTTGCAATTAAAAACATTGTTAAGCAGGGATTAAAAGCGGAAGTATGTGGGTTGGCTAGAGCAGTTCAAGAGGACATAGACGCCGCACTTGGCTGCGACCTAGGATATATTCACTTATTCATTGCCACTTCAGATATCCATATGAAATTCAAGCTGAATATGAGCAGAAACGAAGTTATTGATAAGGCCGTATGGGCTGTGGATTATGCAAAGAGACACGGGGTCCAAGTGGAGTTTTCAGCTGAGGATGCAACTAGATCAGAAATCAGTTTCATGAGTGAGGTTTTTGGTGCCGTATCTGAGTCTGGAGCTGATCGTCTGGATATTCCTGATACGGTTGGCTATTCAACCCCTGATTATATTTCAAATCTCGTTAAAGAAGTTACGACTGTCTCGCCGCTACCGGTAAGTATGCATTGTCATGATGATCTTGGACTTGCGGTTGCTAACACGATAGCCGGAATAAATGCAGGAGCGACCTGCGCTCAAGTAACTGTAAACGGAATAGGCGAGAGAGCTGGAAACGCTTCACTGGAAGAAGTTGTTATGGCACTGCAATGCCTCTACAAGAGATCACACGGAATAAGAACTGAGTTACTGTACGAGACCTCAAAATTCGTATCTAATGCCATGGGAATAATTGTTCAGCCAAATAAGGCAATTATAGGTGAAAATGCATTTGGTCATGAATCGGGCATTCATACGCATGGTATCCTAAACAACCCATTAACTTATGAACCAATAGGTCCGGAACTCGTAGGAAGGAAAAGATGGCTCCAAGCGGGCAAACATGCAGGTGCCCATGGTATAAAAGCAATGTTGGAAGAATTTGGCGTAAGGCCTGATGATAAACAGCTTAAACAAATTTTGGAAAAACAAAAGGGTATTGCGGACCTGGGCAAATCCATTACGACCAGCGAACTGCTTTCTATAGCAAGCAAGGTAATACAAAATAGCACATTCCAGGAAAAATTCCAGCTCCGTGATTTTCATACTGTAACTGGGATAAACATAATCCCAACGGCAGTTGTCAAGATCAATACCGGCGGGAGAGATGTGATTTCCTCTGAGATAGGGGTAGGGCCTGTGGATGCGGCTTTAAAGGCTATCCAAAAGATAGTTGGTCAACTGGAAGATGTCAAAATTAGAGAATATCGGCTCGAGTCAATAACTGGGGGATCCGACGCGACTGCAGAGGTAGTCGTCAAGATTGAGGATAGTGAAGGCCATATCGTTTCTTCCCGAAAAACAGGGGAAGACATCGTAATAGCTTCAGTCTACGCTATGATGGATGCTACCAATAAGATGATATTGAGAAAGGTGATATTAACTGGCGACGCAATTTCAACTCAATAATGGAATCATTCATGGCAATTATTGGCCTCGTGAAGTGTGAAAGCGCAATCATTGATCTCATGAAAATATCATATCTTTCTAAAATTAATCAGGACTCATGAAGACATCATTGAATAATCCGAAGGGTGCTATTTTGAGTGTTCTTTCGGTTTCTGCTGTCTTGCTCTCATACAACTCTTTATTTCCATTTGGTGAGCAGCCTGCAGACGCTCTCCTCATTCACGGAGGAGGAGCGGGGCTTGTGACATGTTCTGATGGTTCAACATTCACTGCAAATATCTCATATACTGCGCTGTCTGCGAATGGCACAGTAATGGGGAATTGGACTCTCTATAGCTTTGGCTCAGGGAATGCTGGATTAGTCGTAGGTGGACCAATATATTCAGGTAATATTTCAGTTCCCGAGTACCATATGGTTGGAAATAGTCCAGACAAGGAAAGCACGATTGCGTTATGTTCTCCTCCCTTATTTGGTCCTGTTGAAATAAGTGGCTCCTGCGGCCGTGAGGTCACAATCACAGCACAGTTCAGGTCCAATGACCCTTCTAGTGCACAGCAAACTTTTACTGGGTCCTCTGATTGCCAAAATGGAGAAAAAAATATGCAATAACCTCTTAGACATAATTATAATCAACCTTTAGCATTCCTACTAGGAATTTGCTGCTTGGTAAGTTTAAATTTCAATCTACGCTCGGCAAGTTGATTCGTCGCCAGAGTCTCATTTTAGGCATAATCACTATGGCAGGAAAATGTCTCCAGTGTACATATTCGGCGTGGGTCCTGATGACATGTCAGTTAAAGAACTATGATTTAGCCTTTGTTGTTCTGGACCAAAAGTTGGGGTATTCAATAGGTCAGCGCCGGCATTTAAGAATGCTAGCGGGGATAATCTCAACTGAGCCGTGACATTACTTGGCATTGTTTGTTTTGTCTCATCGTCGGCTTGATTGCTTCCTGCAACTGAATTTCTGGGAGAGAGAGCTTTTATTTTGATTTCGGACACCAAGGGCTTATCTTCATCATCATCAACGTAGAACTCTGAAACACCTGGGATCGTGAGATATACGAATCTGCCGGCTACATCATCGAGCCCGGGACGCCAAGTGGAATCTAATTGAAATGGTCCATCTGATTCGCTAACACCTTTGTGGAGACTCTTGCTAGCGTTTGAAAAAGTTATTGAAAAGCCATTTTCGATATCAGCTTTATCATTGAAAAGTATGTCTATATCGCAAATTCTCTTGATCATACCTAGGTCCATACCTATCAAGAGATCAGAATCAGAACTGTCCCACCAAGCCGAAGGGACTTGATCTAGCTTCACTAAATTACTATCGGCGCCTATTTCATCCGGTTCATTAGCTGCAGCACGAAAGTTAAAACTATTAATTTCTTTTATTTGAGCACCCGTCTGGCATATTTCCTCGCTACTTGATAAAATCATCCCAGAGATTCCTAACTCGCTTGCTACATTAGAGCAGCCGTTCCCAAGGCAAGCTTCTACTAAGCACAGGTCTTGATTGTCTTCGCAACTAATTTCTAGCTCATTTTCTGATGCAGCCCTCGCCTGATCCGAGAAAGAAAACTGAATGGTAGAATTATCAGCGGCCAACATAATTGACAGCGATGCCGTCGTGACTAATACAAATGTTAGAGATACATAGGCAAGAGGTGCATGTCCCATTTCAAATGGGAATGCGAATTCTACATATTAGTGGATTAACGATAAATTGATATAGATTTTCGACCCATGCATGCTACTTAATCACCATTCAAGTATATAGATAATAACAATTTGACACTAATGAATTCATATGTGAATATACGCGTGGATCTTTGAAATTTAACATCTTTCAAATTGCTGTCACCTATAGAAAATAACTTTCAAATAGCCGAAACATGCTGGAAACACAACTAATCAGAAAAAGCCGTGGGCCCAGTGCAAATTACTACAAGCATCACTCTTACTGTTCGCTAATGTGTAACTGAAAGCTACATTTAATTCCACATCTAAGAAAAAAATTCATATCTAGCATGCCCCTGCTCACACTTCAGTATCTAGCATTTGGTAGTATACAAGAATCAACTCGTTGTCTTCATGGGATTAGCCGCAGCAGTAGGTACCTTTGGCATAGTAGAGTCTGCTTATCTATCTTCTTTCATTTTCTTTGCTTTGGGAATGGCAAATTACGCCATAGCAGCATTTTTCGCCTTTAAATACTTCACATATAATCGAGGTATACGAAAGTCCCAGAATTCACATAAACCTAGGAACAAGCGTTATGACAGGCGATGAGGAATAAGTTGAATGGTGGTACCGTGGTCTTATTAAACGCAGTGACAGTTAGATAGGATCAATTTCGTTGAATCCAAAAGAGGTAGACTGCCCTATTAACTAGTGCGGCGGCACCAGAACGACAAGTCGATTTAAGCTCTCGATACGTTAGCTAGGACATCCTCGATGGCCTGTTTGAAAACAGTGTACGGTTGTGCCCCTTCAATAGCAATCGGCACTGTCTCGTTAGAAATAATAATAAATGAAGGTGTCGATCTAAGTCCAATACTACTGGCAAGCTGAGTATTCGCTTCAACCAAATCCCTATGAGTATGATCTTCAAGGCAACTCGAAAACTCTGTAAGGTTCTGAATCCCGATCATAGTTGCAAACTGCTTCAAGCTATCCTCAGTTACCCAGCCGGTATTTTCTCCGCGGGAATTATTGTACAGCTCGTTATGGTACTGCCAATATTTGCCTTGGTCGGCAGCACAATAGGAAGCCTCAGCCGCCAGTGTGGAAGCACGGTCAGCTGGAAGATCATTAACAGTAAAATCTTTAAAAATAAACCTAACCTCACCAGTATCAACGAAATTGTTCAGAATCTGATCCTTAGTTTCATTATGAAATCTGGCACAATTCTGGCATTGGTAGTCACCGAATTCTACCATGGTTATGTTAGAAGGCCCAACTTCCGAGGCGAGTACAGGAACATTGTCAGATATCGGAGCAACTATTTGCCGTATAACCTGATTGTTATCATTTCTGTTCGTAGGTGGTGTGTTCATAAGTACAGCTACGACGGCACCACCTATCATTATGATAGCAAGTCCAACCCCAACCATCAGGGCTTTCTTATTGATCCTTCTCTTGTTGGTATTATGTCTCCTTCTATCCTTTACCAAATAGCCAGTTATTTGTACCACTCAAGCCACTTAAAAGTCATAATGAAATCGTAGTAGAGGATTATAATCGGGCCTGTGTCTGTTAAAGTGGGGGAAATTCCACCTGTTTTCTAAATCGATTCATAGAATCCAAATCTTGGATACGATAATGGCTTTTCACATCCATCCTGCCTCTACCTTAGTCTAGAATCAACTAGTTAGTTAGACTAGCTAACTTGAAATCAACTAGTTAGTTAGACTTGAAAAATGATTTAGATCCCAAAAAAAATTTAACGAGGAATTATAGACACGGCTGTCCTTCTGGATTAACGATCTCGCCACTAGGTAGCGTCATGCAGTCCTCTCTCAAGTTAACACCAATATCCGATTCTTCCGTATTATTGATATTGCTTATGGTGGTATCATTTCCAATAACTCCTTGGTCGCTTCCAGCTATATTTTCAAATTCAGTAACCGTCTCAGTTTGGTTTTCTGCAAGTGGGAGACTCTGGTTCTCCAGTGGGAAAGCAGACTCTGGTTCGGTTGTAACCCCAGCTTCCCCGGGAGGTCCCTCTCCTTGAGCTAGGACTGTATTGGAATACGGGGCGGTCGCCAATACTGCGGATAGTGTGAATAAAGTCGATAGAATTCCCACTGCAGTTGCTTTTTTGCTCATCATTTCTAAGTTGTAGAGAAATCTTACTTAAATATTTTTGTGCCAAAACTTTCCAATTAGAAAGCTCACAAAGTCACCCATCATAGCCCGATTTAAGCAAAGACATTCGTACTTCTTTAACATGAAAGAGATGTCTTTACAAACTTTTCATAGGTTTGCTCGGTAGCAGCACCGACCGTCCGTGCAACCTCCTTTCCATTTTTAAAGATCAAAAGCGAGGGAATAGATCTTATCCCAATGCAAGCTCTTGATTTTCATCTACGTTCAGTTTAAATATCTTGATCTCATCTGACATCGCTTCACCTAGCTTTTCTAGAATAGGACTGACCAGCCTACAAGGACCACACCACTCTGCCCAAAAATCAACAAGGACTGGAGTAGAAGATTTCAGAATGTCATTGTCCCATGTTTGTTTGGAAGTCGCGACAACCATTTGAAATACAAATAATTCTTCCTGCTTATATAAATCGATTATCTTTCTTCGCGGACAAAAAAAGAGCACACAAGATGGTTTATTATACGCTGGACTGTAGATAGATTGACCCTCAAGATTGACATTTAAGCATTCTCAATACAACACGCTTGAGATAGAACCTTCAGATTTGAAGAACAAGATGGATTCTGGCGAAAATCTATACATTCTGGATGTTCGCACACCTGAGGAGTATAAGGCATGGAAGATTAGTTACGATAAACATCTGGAACCCTCTCTATTACCCTTGGAAAAATTAGCCTCCAAAGAAGAAATCAGGAATATTCCCAAAGATAGAGAAGTGATCACTGTTTGTTCGCATGGGATGAGATCAAAGATGGCAGCTGAATACCTGTCTCAGCTCGGATACAATGCCAAGAGTGTAAGAGGGGGAATGGTTGCTTGGAATAAGATAAATGATCTGGCTTTAATACCATCTCGAATAGACCCCAATTTGAAGATCTGGCAGATAAGACGAATATCAAAGGGTTGTATGACCTATTTGATCTCTTACTTTAATGATGCTATTGTCATCGACCCTCCATGTAGCTCGGTAACTTCAATTTTTGAGATAGCAAAAAATAGTAACCTTCGGATCAGGGCACTAGTAGAAACACATAGACATGCTGACCATTTGTCTGCTTCGATGACTATCGCTAAAGAGACGGGCTCCGTTCTTTACCTTAGCCCACTTGAAAAATACGAAACAGAACAGATCAAAATGAGCGAGTTAGACCTGAACTTCCTAGCTGATGGAAATAGGATAGAGATCGGCGATGGGCTTTCTCTTGAAGTGATTCATACACCCGGACACACATCTGGTAGTATGTCTTTCAAATTAGATATGCTATCAGATGGGGTTAACCACGGTAAAAAAGAATCAATACTCTTTAGCGGAGACACACTTTTTGTAGACGGAATTGGGAGACCTGATCTGCATGACAAGGTCAATGAATTTTCCCGAACCCTCTTTCTTACTTATAAGAAGCTCGCGTCGTTATCCGACGATACACTAGTACTGCCCTCGCATTACAGTAAGAGTCTAATGCACGGAGATCCGATTTTCAAAACATTTGGAAAAATAAAGGCGCATGTAAAGGCGTTTAGGATGAATGAAGACGAATTTATAAGTTATGTAGCATCTAGTATACCGCCTCAACCATTGAACTACAGGAGAATATTGCAGCTAAATAAAGTTCTATTGCTATGCAACAACATGCAACTTGACGACCTAGAGGCAGGACCTAATTCTTGTGGAATCCAAGGATAGTGGCCAAATTCTTCCTACAACTGAAGATTTTTTCGATGTGTTGAAATTTAGTAGGATGAGGTGTGTGATGCCTCAGTCGCTACACTCTCATAGGCCTCTTTCAACTTGGGAACAGTGTCATATCTACGGAGATCATTCATATGTATCCATTCAAATCGATCATGTTCTCTGCTAAGTCTTATCCTCCTGCTTCGTGAATGGAACAGATACGGATGAACATTGTACAAGATCTCTGGATTTTCAGGATCGACTGCCTCAAGAGCATTGCCTGATCTTATCAATTGTATCTTGCTGCTATCCAAACCTGTTTCTTCGTGGATCTCCACAACAGCCTGTCTGAGCGGATCATTAGTTTCTAAATAGCCACTCACTGCTCCCCATTTTTCCTTCATGGTTTTCACCTGATTACTTCGTCTAAGGATTAATATCTGGCCGTCAGATTCTAAGAACGCTGTTACGACGTCGATCCTTGTAAGGTTTGGCATTATTATTTCGCTATTACGGAACACACACCTAAGAACATTCTCTAATACCACACATGCAAAGCTACAGCTAACATAGTCGTTAAAAAAGAATAACAAATACTCAATTGTTAAGCCCAGAAGTACGCTTCATGATAAGTATGCACTTGTTCATCATATCCTCACTATTTCCAGATCCGTCTTCTCGATTGTATCTAAAATACTCCTCTTATATTTTCCAAGTCCCTTCCAATCTAAGAGAACGTGTGTTATTCTTTCAGTGCTTCTTACCAGCATTTGCTGAATCATCTCGTAGTCAACAAACTGTAAATTGTTCTTTGTTGCAATGTAGGCTACAGAAAAATCGGTCTCGATAAGTAGCTTGTTCACTTTGTCTGGATAATGCGTTCCACCCAGAACCAACGCAACTCGACTTGTACTTCTTGGTTTTAAGGAGCAGGCCTTTAAAATGCTATTACAAACGACTCGGGCGGCGTTTGCGTCTCTCCACTGTTCTGGTCCAGAACCAATCTCGACAAAGATGACAGATCCTTTAAGCGATGTTGGACCATGGTGTGTGGCTTCTAATGTAATTTCATATTCAGGGACTAGACTGCAATTTCGACTTAGTTCATTTAAATAAGCCTTTAACATGGATGGATTGGCCATTCCTAATTCACTTGGTTTACCACCGTACGAAGTATCATCAGAAAAGTTACCAGTCGAATGACATGTGAGGGAGGGTATTCCACTTGCCGACCTATGTCTAGATAGAAATATGAACGAAGTAGGTTGCTCGCCAGTATAATAATCCTCAAGAAAGAGCAGATCCCCATTTGTTAAGTAGAGGCTTACGTTCTGATACAGGCTGGATACATATGTAAGAGGATCACGTTTAGTCATCTTAAAATCCATGTTGATTGTCAGGAAATTTACCATATTCATTCCTGCTTCATCATTTGAAGATGCAATTAACGCGATACTTTCCTCCATGAGGAGGATGGGAGAGCCCACTATAAATTTGCTAGTAACGATTCACATTGTTGATATTTTCTTCCTGATTGGCCACCCGGGAGGAAGCTAGAATAGTATTTAAACTCAAAATCGACAAAATCTGCCTCACGAGACTTCCTAGACGTGACGTAAATTTATAATATGCAATAACTTATCGTAAACACATTCACTAAATGAATGCTAACTTATTTGACCTTAATAGCAATCTAGAAAAGAAGCAGGTGGAAGATGGTGCTAATTTTGCAAATGGATCAATCAACCTTGAAGGCAGCGCTTCAGAGGGCCTTGACGATGACACACACAACGATATTCAGGGAAGCAAAACCATGGATAAATCAAATCTAGATGAAAAGCTCGATGAGACAAATGAGCATGCAACGGTAGAAGCAGCAAAGAGCAAATTCTTTGCTATCAGAATTACAGGTGGCCAAGAGCGGGTAGTAGCCAACATTTTATACACGAAAATCACTACAAAGAAATTAAAGATTTTTTCGATTTTGGCGCTAGATAATTTTAAGGGCTATATTATAGTTGAGGCGCCTGACGCAAATGTGGCATATGAAGCGTTGAGCGGAGTACGACATGTTCGTGGACAGATACGTGGAGAATTGCCATTTAAAGATATAGAGGGATACCTAGTGAAGAAACCTGTGGTAACTGATCTGAGCATAGATAATATGGTTGAGGTGATAGCTGGGCCATTCAAAGCAATGAAAGCAAAGGTGATCAGAGTTGACTACGAGAAGCAGGAGGCAACAGTTGTTCTTCTGGATTCACCTTATCAGATCCCGGTGACTGTTGACGCTAACTATGTCCGAAAATTGGCTCAATAGTCTGAAACTTCATAGTCTGAACTAACCGATTCGTTGAAGATTACAGATTAGGTCGGGATAGTAAATTAGCATAATCAATTTATATTCAGGTGTATCGTTTAGTTCGGCTGTATGGGAGAAAAGAAAAGTATTTCGGCTCTTGTAAGCGGAGGAGAAGCTAGTGCTGGTCCCCCCCTAGGCCCATCATTAGGCCCAATGGGTCTCAACGTACTACAAGTTGTAAACACAATTAATGAAAAGACGCGGGATTTTCCCGGGATGAAAGTTCCTGTCAAAGTCGAAGTTGACACAGAAACGAAGCAATTCAATGTAGAAGTGGGAGTACCTCCGACTGCTGCGCTTATTGCAAAAGAGGGAGGTTTCAGCAAAGGATCTGGTACTTCAGGGAGCGATTACGTAGGAGATTTATCAATAGAAAATGTTATAAAAATAGCGAAGATGAAACTCGATATTTCCTATGCGGCTGATATAAAAGGAGCCGTTAAGGAGGTGGTCGGGTCCTGTTTAAGTATGGGAGTGAGGGTAGATGGAAAACTTCCCAAAGATGTTTTAGCCGAATTGTCCAGGGGAGATTATGACGACAAACTACTTTTATAGCGAATTAAGTAATTTCTCAGAATTGATATTATATTACTTTTTTTCAGCGATGGTTGAATTGGAAACATACGGATCTGAATCTGCTATAACTGAATAACTATCGCCCTTATAGGTTTGTAATTTATCTAATATAGCCAATCCAAAGCTTGCACCAGAATTACTTGGGATATCCTTTGGCTCTGCCAGCCCTCTGCCTATCGCTATAACGCGACCATCCTCATCGTAAAGTGTGGCGATAGCAATTGAGTTATTAGCAATAGCGGGTCCATTATTGAATATGACTCCATTGATATAGTAAAATCCTAGGATATCTTGTCTGGAAGAACTTATTGTAATCTGCAGATCTACTGGGGAGGATCTAGTCCGTGTTCCATTTACATATATTTCGAAATCATTTATCTTATCGACGCTTCTCTGGTCTATGTATAGAATTTCGAAAGGAGATATGAAGCCAGGGTTGATTGTCCTTAATTCGGCTGACCTCTTATATTCATTTATTATTTTGCCTTCTGAATCAAAAAAGGTACTCCCAACCGTGACATTCGTCATAGCCTCGTTTCCAATATTCTTCAATTCCCCCAGAACATGCATGATCTTGTTTTCGTCCACATAATTGTAAACACGGCTCACTTCGAAGGTATTTTGTGGAGAAGAGTTTAGGTCAAACGTAGCAGGAAACAGGAATAATATAAAAAGGATTCCAGACACAAGAATTTTCTCCCTCATCCAATTGCACTTAGATTAGCTTAGTCCACTTAAAAAAGGCTTCATCATTTCTCTCTATCTTGTGTTGACCAAAATCGAAGGCAATCCTACTAACTAGTCCCAATCATATGTTGAGTATAAGGCAAATGAATTCGGATACGGATTAAATAACTATGTTAATCATAAGATAAATAAAGGAATTGTCTGTTCATGACTAAAGGGGTGGACATGGACAACAACAGAGTTGCAGATGATGAGAATGGACACAGCACCGATAATGACTATGGTTCAACCACTAACTCAAGAGCTAATTTGTTGACATTGATGGACTCATTCATTCAACAAATCCTTAATATTAGAAAGACACTCTTAGGGGTTTCAATCTCAGCGCTAATTTTAGCCCCCATAGCTATCGGTCTCTCAGTGTACTTAATAAGACATTCATCTTTCTTTGCCATTCTCGAAATAGAGAATGAATTTGGGAGTGTGCTAATTGTGTTATTGGGTGCCGTGATTACAATCTCTAGTATCTGGCTCTATGCAGGAATAAAACAATATAGAAAGATCGGCTCATGGAATAGGCGATATAATGCGTACTTAGATGAGAAAAGAGAGATTGATAGAAAGATTTCATCTCAATTTGGATTGAAATGACTATATTTCTAGATTTACGGATGTACGTGGTGTCGGTATTAATCCTATACTGATGGCATATTTGCAGTCATGTGTGCTCAATCTATTTTTACCCACTTTGAACTAGGGGACTCTCTTTGATTTCTTCTGCGCGGAAACATCTTTTCGTAAGGAGCAAGTATAGTATTAAAAAAGCTTAGGCCTTCAGGAGTGACCATGTAAACGCTAACTGATTTCTTTCCCACCAATCTCTCCTTTCTTGTAATCAGGTTATTTGATTCCATCTCATCAAGAATCGCTTTATGTTTCTTGAGGTTTAGACCACAAAAACTAATCAATGCTGTCTGGTTTAATTCACCATATTCAGCCAGTTTCAGAATAATATCTTCAATGATATAGATTCTATCTCTATATGAAACGGCAGAACCAGACAAAGTATGTAGCTCACTACGTAGTCTTGTCTTATTATGTATAGATGTTATCCTCTTTTGATTCTCTCTCTAGGCACATATTTCGCAAAATAGTGTGAAGTTCTCGGAGATATTTCTGATAAAACAAGTAGCCATAGCATGAATTTTGTCCTCAGTTGGTTGGCATAACATGAATTGACTTCCATATAGGCTGTTGGGACCCGTATGCCTCTATCTATAAGTCTACTTCTTGCTGAGCATACTAACTTGAGCAAGGAAGGCCGTGAGCTGAATATCGGGGTGCGCTCCTATGCTAAGGCGGTAGTCGTACTCGGCCATAAGCTCAGCAAATTTTCCAGGATCACTTAATTTCATTGAGAATGCTTCTTGGGCTGCGTATTTTAAAAAGTCTTTCTCTGACATACCAAAAACTTGGGTCAACTCCAATAGCATTACTCTGGCTTCATTGAACTTGCCCGCGAGAGCAAGTTTTATGACTTCACCTGCTTTTGCTCTCCCAGATAACCCTATGGATAATTCTACCTTTTCGGATGTTATCTTGTTGTTAATCGCAGCGGACTGCAAGATATTGATAGAATGACGGAGATCTCCTGAAGTGGAGTCGTAGATCCTAGACAATGCCTTAACATCAAATTCGATTCCTTCTTGCCTACAGATATCTGATAAATGGCCTACCACCTCCTCTCTGGGTAACCTGGTAAATCGAAATATTACGCACCGACTTTGGATAGGCTCTATTAACTGCGAGAGGTAATTACAAATTATGATAAACCGTGTCGTTCTTGAACTCTCCTCTATAATTCTTCTCAACGCAGTTTGTGCTTCAGAGGTCATTTCGTCAGCTTCATCAAGGATTATGATGCGATATGGCTTGTCATTACTATCTGCGGAAGAAAACTTCATTACAGCTGCAAATTCCTTAACCCGCTCCCGGACCATTTTTATACCTCGTTCGTCAGAGGCGTTTAATTCAAGGGTATCTCTTCTCCAATTTTCACCCAACAATTCTTGGGCAATGCACAGAGCTGCAGTAGTCTTACCGACCCCCGCTGGTCCTGCAAATATTAAATGAGGTAGCTCGTTGGGTTTCTTAATCAGATTCTGGAGTCCTCTGATGACATCTCTCTGATTCACCATCTGTCCAAGTGTGGAAGGACGGTATTTCTCTACCCACATTAAACTGGATATGACTTGATGCTTACTTGCCATGAGTATCTAAGCAGAGTTGGTGAAAGCAGAATACAGAATATTAGCATTACTATCATTCGCATATGTCCGGTTGACTTGTTAATCCATATTGGTGTGAACACCATACAAACAAGGACACAAGCAAGTGCTTATTTGAGAGTCAAGAAGATTTTGCACCGCATAATTCGTAGGATAGTCACAACATTTTAAATTTGAACAAACTACTTTAAGGCTCAATTTATCCTCATACAATGGTAACAAAAATATTGTAATTGAAGCATCTACCAGCTGTGTCTGTAACATGCGAGGCTATATGTGAGATGATAGAACAATTCATCAAGCTTGAACTGCATGCGACAAAACGCAAAAAAGTAGTTATTGGCCTGAGCGGAGGGCTTGACTCGTCAGTTACTATCTGTTTGGCCGTGCGAGCCTTGTCTAGTAAGCAAGTATTTTCGGTAATACTCCCTGATTTCCCTATAACCCCAAAATCTGACGTAGAAGACGCAGCTGAACTTGCTAAAAGTCTGCGTATAGAATATAAAATTATAGACATAGACAGGATCAAGTCAGAGTTCCTTACGAATCTTCCTAGTAATACGTATGCGGAGGGAAACTTAGCTGCTAGAATAAGAATGTGTATCCTTTATTATTACTCATTCATTTACAACGGACTAGTCTTGGGAACATCAGACAAGAGCGAATTACTACTTGGATATTACACAAAGTTTGGAGATGGAGCAGCAGATTTGTTTCCACTCGGAGACGTTTACAAAACCCAAGTAAAGGAGATCGCAGAATATCTAGAACTCCCTCTCTCGATTCGACAAAAGAAGAGTAGCCCTAGATTATGGAAAGACCAGACCGCCGAAGAAGAACTAGGTGCTACCTACGAAGTAATTGATGATATTCTCAAGAGATTGGAACCTCCATATTTGAGGAACAGAGTAGATCTGAATGATATAGATAAAATTTCAAAAAAGAAGCTGGTGAGGATTAAGCAAATAATAGAAATAAATGCTCATAAGGCGAAGCCTTTGAAAGTATGTACGATTGGCACCAAGTTCTAAGCCTTTTAGAACGTGGGGGGGTTCTCTTCCAGAGAACCAACCATGTGCTAGTAAGAATGTAATTCTATTTTATGGAGCTTGAGTTCTTTCAATGTTCCAAACAACCTAGAACACTTTTCGCACTTCCATTGGTTTGCTCTAGCCTGCTCGTAACTATTGTAAGTAGCATCCTTACTTTCATACCTTCCCGTTTTGAAATTGTACACAGACTGGTTATAATTAAGCCTGTACTTCAATTTAGAAAAGTCAATCAATGTGCTTCTTACATTTGTAGCTTCTTAAAAACTATATGTCACAAATACGAATAAAATTTAGGCAGAAAATTAATTGCATTGTTTAATTAGAAAAAATTTCAATGCAAAAATTTGTGAACCTCTTTCTACGTTCAATTTTCAGGTATATTCTTCTGCCCTTCTCTTTTTTTTACATTCCTAGTTAAATAAGACTAACTAATATTAGCGATCCTAATAAAAAGCAGTAAAATGAGAACAGGTAGAACTCTCCTCTGTTGATGATGTTAATCAGGAACTTTATGGATACATATCCTACCGCACCGGCTGAGAGTATACCGATTATATATGATTCCAAAGGTATGCTCAAAATTTCAACTTGAGAAGTGTTATCGGCAAAAACCAAGTCATATAGCCCGGCACCAATAATAGCTGGAATTGAAAGTAAAAAAGAATAGGTGATTAGTTCTGATCTTTCAACATGTCTGAACATTCCAATAGAGATAGTTGCTCCACTTCTTGAGATACTTGAGAAAATGGAAAGTCCTTGTCCAATGCCTATAAGGAAGGCATCAACCCTGCCCATTGATTTAGTACCTTTGTTGACAAACTTCGTTGCAATTATCATAACTCCGCTTATTATGAAGCCCAAACCCAATGACCACATACTATAGAAGGATTCCTCAAAGATTGATCTAAACGCTACTCCCATCAAGGCCGTAGGAATAAGGCCAAGTATAATAAGTAACAGAAACCTTCTACCCCATTTGATACTCTTTAGATCCTCTTTTGCGTCGTTTTTTCTGCGAATCAGTATGACTGACTTTAGAATCGTTAATAATTCACTTCGGTAAATCCCAATAACGGCGGCGAGTGTACCGAGATGTAAAACAATATCAAAAAAAATTGGAACTTGAAGATTCATGACCAGCTGGATTAACGCCAAATGCCCAGAGCTAGAAATCGGAAGCCATTCCGTCACCCCTTGAACAGTACCTAGGATCAATGCCTGGATTGCATCTATCATGATGTAAAGGAATAATTTAGATACCCTATTTAATTTCACAGCAGCTAGAAACAGGTAGACTATAATGCCATAAACCTACCTTCACTAGGAAAAGGTTCAGTAATAACGATGCAAACTGACAACATAATAATTGACTGAACAATCATTCGCATATACTTGAGTGTAATTGAACCGACCTACTCTCTTCCTACTACCATAGCAGCGGCGTCTTGAAGGGACTTTATCCTTAAAGGCCACTTAAAATCCTTGTTCCACGGTTGGTCAAATAATAGTCCCACCTTAGGTGCGGTTATGTCAATGAGGTTAGTAGGTGAATCATCCAATAAGAAATCGAAAGGGTACTCTGATTTAGACATTGAATCGTATATGAATATTAGGTCGTCTGAAAAGATATTGTGATGATCGAGCCATCTTGCTACGTATGATACTGTCGGTCTCTCTCTCCTGGTAAGTATCGAAATCCTAAAGCCGCCTTTGTGTATGTTTTCTATTATGCTATTTTGATTGGACTCACATGGCGGTATCTCTTCCCACCTGTATTCCCAAACGTAGTTAAATAAATTCGAAATCTCCTCAATAGAAATAGGAAGAATTTTGGAAATGTCCCATGCATAGATATCATTCTTAGTAAGAGCCGCGTTGTACCTTTCATTGTATTCCTTCACCCATATAACCATCGTGTCTGCCAAGACCGAATCAAAATCTAAGGCAAAGGTCTTACTCGCGCCTGGTACATTCAAAATATTCAAAGGATGTAAGAAAGGAGATTATAAAACTGTTGGTATTATTATATCACAATATTAATAGTAACTATCAACCAAATGCCATGTCAATATATTTCCGTAGCAAAGCAAGTTAGGTGAGCAATAATGATGATGCTTGTGTCTTAATTCTGGTAACGAGCAAACAAGCAATTGATGATTAGGTTACTATCTATAGTAGCATAACTCAGGTTTTCATCAGACGGCATATAGAAACTTTTCATCAGATGACTTATAGATTCTAAATAGCGACGGTAACCCCATTTAGTAGTTACTGACTAAGAATAGCTGATACAAAAATGGCTGATCCAACAAATGTAGCTACACGATAATGCATAATAGATACTGATTTCAAAGAAATCGTTGATCCAACAAAAAAATATAATATGTAGTACACCAACTTATAGGACAATTGGAATTATATGTAATGCGCCATGGGGAGGCGGTCAAGAATATTCACTCTGGGACGTCTGTCTCTGATGCCGATCGGCCATTAACCGTATCGGGTAAAAAAGAGGTGGAAGAGATCTCATATTTTCTCAAAGGTCTAAACGTCAAATTTAGTCTCATAATTTCTAGTCCGCTAAGAAGGGCACACCAGACTGCGTTTGTTGTGTCCAAGATTTTCGAGGCCACCAATACTCTAGAAGATTGGGATGAGCTTAAACCCGAAGGGGCTAAACAAGCACTTGCGGAGAAGCTATCCAAACTTAAGGAAGATTCCACAGTTCTTTTGGTGGGCCATGAACCATTTCTTAGTTCGTTCATGAGTGAGATTGTATTTGGTAGTCCTAGTGGAAACCTAGCTCTTAAGAAAGGAGGATTCGCGAAGCTTAGGGTTCTGTCGAATTTCCCCAGAATGACGGGGGAGCTACGCTGGCTATTGACTCCCAGATTGATGCGGCGGTCATAAGCCTTTGAATAGTTATTAGAGGATCTGAATTCTTGATATGATATTTAATCATATGCTAAGATTTTTTGTGGACTGAAAATGAAGATATCTGTTATAGATTTAGGGTACAATTCCATCAAGTTAGTGTGCTATAAAATAAACTCTGACGGCACATTTAAGGCGTACGATAGACGAAGCATAAAGACAAAAATTGGAAAAGGACTAACAGAGAGTGGTTATCTAAATGAAAATGCGAAGAGAGATACGATTGAAAGCCTAAAGCTCTTTCGTGACATAGTAGTATCTGATGAGGTAAATCATGTCCTTGCTGTTGCGACGAGCGCTGTACGAGAAGCAAAGAATAGACATGATTTTATTTCAGATATCTATGAGAAGACCCAGTTCTCATTTAGGATACTTTCACATAAGGAAGAATCGTATTATTCATGGTGTGGAGCAGTCAATTCAACATGTATCTCAGATGCACTCTTTTTTGACCTTGGCGGAGGGAGCCTTGAGATTGTGCATTCTGAAAATTACAAGATTAGTAAGCATCTCTCACTTCCATTGGGGGCCCTACGAATGACTAGAATACTCTCTCGTAATGGCGACTTGGAAAAAAAATACACTCGAAAACGCCTCATGAAGCTTGAACAACATATTATGGGATCACTACCAAATTGGAAACAATTCGCATTTAGCCCTGACGTTACCCTCGTAGGAGCTGGCGGTACCCTTCGAACAATTGCACAGTACGATCAAGATCTAATTAATTATCCTTTGGACAAGATCCATAATTATAGGATGAAAATTGAACGGATTGAAGAAATATCGAAAAGACTATCTGACATGTCGATAACAGAAATTAGTGAAATTGCATCAATAGGAAATAGCAGAGCAGATACTGTTGTCCCTGGATGCTATGTCATATTATCGCTTATGAGGAAACTTGGGTATGACTTTGTGGTGGTAAGTACTAAAGGGTTGAGAGAGGGAATAGTACTTTCTTTTGTTAACGATCAATGGGTTACATCTTCAAATACTGTTCAACCGGCTGTACGCTCTCAGGTTGAGCACATTGTCAAGAGAGGGTGTAGCAGTACCCTTCCACCAAGCCGTTACCAAGATTTTCTGGAGAAGCTGCTATCTGCAGGACTATTAAAGGAGCGAGAATATCAAATCTCAATTGAAGCCCTTAAGAGGATCGGTCTGTTTCATAGTGTAACCGACATGAATAGTTTGTTCTATACCTTAATTGATGAGGATTACAAGAACCTTAGCCATGGAGAGGTAATAGTGTTATGTCTCTCTATAATATACGCAAAGAAGCAGAAGGTTTCTAATCGCCTTTTTACAAAGTATAAATCAATTCTACACCCACCACAGAACAAGAGATCCATCGAAAAGATATCTTCATGTCTTAACTTTATCACAGCAATTGAAAAGGGACAAGCAGATATAGATGGTGTAGTGTACGACGGAAATGTTTTCCATATTGATCTAAGATGTATTGAGCCAATCAAATTCCCGATATTCCTATTTGAAGAAGCAAAAAAGTCATTGAACTTGTCTTTGGGCATCTCAGTTGAGTACACCGTAAACTCGGAATCTAGGGATATCGAGGTTAAGATTTGAGACTGAGGGGCTTTTTTGAAAGTACGCAAGTAATTGTGCTATTAGTCCTGAGTTGAACCCATAGGTCTTCTCAGAATGCATTAAGATGGGGAACGAATTATCAATACATTTTGTTACGTAGTAGTTTTTAAGTCAGTCATACTAAAGATACGCCATTAGGTCAAAACATAAATGGTGAATATATTGATCATATAGATTATTAATTGTTACATAAAGTACCATAGAATTCATACAGAATCCGTATATGCCAGTCATCAATTTCTTTCTTTAGAAAAGTGTAAAATACAGATGAGAGTAAGAAATACACCCGGAGTACAGATAGACGGGCAATTAGTTGTGAGACTTCGAAACCGAACAAACAATAATTTGTTTGTTAGACTCTGTGAGATTAAAAAGTGTTCATTATGATGGGAATGAAACGAAGATCTTCGCACCTTAATAATCCACATTTTCTAATTGTTCGTCATATCAATTACCAATGAATTTCGTCTTGTCAGAGTACAAGTCGCGTTCGTTGCCTCTACTGAAAATATTTTTGCTCGTGGTTTCCTCGCGATTCATCTATAGTTCTTTTTTACTCTGTTTGAATCCGATTCTTGTAGTTCTTTCGGACCTCCAAAGAAATAGTCATTAATCCAATGCCAAATGGTACTGCAATAATTCCAAGCAGCATACATAATGACGTGTATGGTTCGTCCCCAAAGCTCCATTTCATAAACGTGACTGAACCCACAAGAAGCACCATTAAAGGTACGTTCATGCCCACTGCTATGGCCGCTATTAACAACGGATGCAATTCAGCAAGGTGTATTGGCTATTAGTATTTATAAACATTGGAGCTTATCAAAATCGAGAATGAAACAGAATGTATATAACAATGCATTTTAGAGACTTTGTAAATAATTTGTCCAGTCTCATAACGCAATTTAGCTACTATCCCACCCACGACCAGGCTTCTATTCCTCGCACTTTACATTGCTTCCTAATTATAGTCCGTGCTCTCTGAACCGCTTCAAGTTCGTCGACCCCTTTAGCAATATACTGTAAGATCAACTCTTCATAGAGTTTCTTCGCTCGCTCTTCAGTGAATTCTTTATATGAAGATCGATGTTGCTCTTTTCTTGTTTTCTGAGGAATATCATGAAGCCCTTTCAGATCTGAATACTCTCTCTTGCATTCTGCACAGCTGCCGTCAAAGAAATTTAGATGAACCGTGCATTTTGACATTACCCTGAATCTTCATTCGTGGTATATTAAGGGCACTAATCTAATATAATCTAAAGGCGTACCAAGAGTATTCAATCCAATACTGACGCAAATGATGGTATGATAATAGTACCAACATGCTAGTCAGATCATCTTTTTTCCATATCTATAACTATGGATTCATTTGCGTACGTTTAAGAGCGGTTTTACCAGTTACTATATAGAGGACTGAATCAGCGATATAACATGCATGATCCGCTATTCTTTCAAGATATCTTAGCAGAAGTAACGCAGATATGACACATCTCGGATCACCGTAAATGTCCTTTGTTTCAGGCTTTGCAGTAACAACATCTCGAAGATAATTTCGATAAATTTTATCAACGGCGTCATCCATCTCTGAGAGGGTTGCTGAAGCACGCTTATCTTTGGTCTGCAATGCATTGATGCTGATATTGATCATATCTGTGGTCAGTTTAGCAGCTTGTGAGACTACCCTCTTATCACATTCTGAGAGACCGCCCATCATGTCCAATATTTCGACAATTTCATAACCATAGCCTCCGAACCGTGCAAGGACGTATGATACTTCTAAACATGATCTAATGTACCTTAGATCTGTGGCAACAGGTTGGTATCTTGCTATAAGTTCAAAAGCCAAATCAGATACCTCTTCCTGAAGCAATCGAAGTTTTACCGCCCAGTCAAACATTTCACTTTTTTTTATAAGACCATTTAGATAAGCTCCAATAGCGGTAGAAACGCAAGCTTGTGATACCTTCGACATTTCAGAAACTATATTGATAGTTCTTTCGATGCCTAAATCAAGAAGCCGAGTCAACACCGGTCAAACCGAATCTTCGTAACTAAGTTGTGAATGTATCACAAAAAAATTCTTAGGACCATTATCCAAACTTGCCACTGACAAATTTCTCTGTAAGTTCATTTCTTGGATTCTGAAAGATTTGACTTGTGGGTCCATATTCAATCATCTCACCAAGGTACATAAATGCTGCATGATCGGCGACTCTAGCGGCCTGCTGCATGTTATGGGTTACTATTATGATTGTTAGATCCTTTTTTAGCGTATGCACCAAATCTTCAATCTTTGAAGAAGCTATTGGATCAAGTGCTGAGGTGGGCTCGTCCATTAACAATATCTCCGGTTGCATGGCCAAGGCTCGTGCAATACACAGCCGCTGTTGCTGACCTCCGGACAAGCCGGCCCCCGGCTTGTCTAATTCATTTCTGACTTCTTCCCACAAACCTGCACCTTCCAAACTCTCCTCCACTATTTCCTTTATGAGTTTCTTATCCTTTATTCCGTTTAATTTAAGTCCGGCCGCAACATTATCAAATATGCTCATAGTCGGGAAGGGGTTTGGTTTCTGGAATACCATGCCAATGCGTCTCTTTATGATAACTGGGTCGACTGATTTATCGTAAATATCGATACCGTCAAGCACAACCTGGCCCTTGGCCTTAGCTCCAGGCGTCATCTCATGCATCCTATTCAGACACCTTATTAGAGTAGTCTTACCGCAACCAGAGGGGCCCATAAAAGCGGTAGCGGTCTTCTCCTCTATTTCTAAGTTAATATTCTTCAATGCTTGCTTGGAACCAAACCACGCATTCATAGCCTTGATCGAAACTTTTGACCTGCCTCGAGCCTTTTCGGTAGGTCTTTCTGTTTCAGCAATTGGACTAATTAATTTCTTGGCAGATAAATCCTCTGACAGACGTTCTGTTGTTTCACGATGTATATCGATAATCTCTTCCCTTCGCAAATAAAATATCTTGAGAAAGAGTGTGCATTCAGACAATTAATCTCTTATCTATATACACTATATAGAGTACATAGTGTCACGTACCTAATAGCATAACAGCGGGTTTTAGAGTCAGACCTTCGGCTTCATGGAGAAACCTTTGCGTTGGGCCAAAAAGCGCAACGCTACACTCAGAACCAATACCATCAGAATAAGAACTAGCGCAGCCCCCCATGCTTGCTCATGTGCGCTTTCATATGGCTGAGCAGAGAGACGCCAAATTCGCAGAGGCAACGCATCGACTGGCTCATTGAAGGCCGTAAAAAATAAGCTTGTGCCTAAGATTGTCATAATAAGGGGAGCAGTTTCACCTGCGATCCTCGCTATTGCGAGAACCACTCCAGTAAGGATTCCACTTACAGCCGACTTGAAGGTTACAAAAAGTGTTATTTTCCACTTCGGTATGCCCAGAGCAAAACCAGCTTCACGAATCGAATTCGGGACTATCCTGAGGGTCTCTTCGGTCACACGAGATACAATTGGGATCATGATTAGTGACAACGCAAAAGCACCAGCCCATGCGGAGAATGTACCCAGAGTGAGAACAACGATGACATACCCGACGATTCCCATTACCACCGATGGTAGACCGGTCATTACTTCGTTAAAGAACCGTACGCCATTAGGAAAGTAACCGCCCCCAGCGAATTCCGATAAGTATATACCGGTAAGTATTCCAATCGGCGCACCGATCATTGTGGCTAGACTAACTACGATTATCGTTCCCTGAATAGCAGGACCTATACCCCCACCAGCTCTACCAATTGCTGAAGGTCTTTCGGTGAGGAAATCCCAATTAATAGCTGCAATGCCATTCTTTACCACCTCAATTAGAATGCTCGTCAAAGGGATAACCGCAAGTAGGACACATACAATAGCGAAAACACTTACTATTTTATCAATGATCTTGGCCTTCCTTGCATTCCTTACCATCAACTGTTGAACTCTTCTTCTGTGAAAACGTTCACTTGAACTAGGCTTCTTATGCGACTTGCCGTTATTTTCAGACATTATTCCCTGCCTCCCGGGACCACCTTAACCATTCTTGAAACCATAACTCTGGCGCCAATATTGATAATCATAGACAGCATCAACAACACCGCACCAAGACCAATTAATGCTGATAAATGTAGATCAGAAGCAGCTTCGTTGAACTCATTTGCTATCAGACTAGCCAGTGATTGTCCCTGTGAAAACAGTGTAGTTGGAATTGCCGCTGGTCCTATTGCATTTCCTATTATCATCGTTACGAGTATAGTTTCCCCAATCGCACGTCCCAATCCCAGGAAAGAAGCACCAAGTAGACCTGATTTAGCATAAGGAAAAACTGCAGTTCTCAATGTTCCCCACCTCGTTGCACCAAGACTGTACGCTGCTTCGCGCTGAGAATTAGGGACGACAAGAAGTATTTCCCTTGATATTGCCGAAATAATAGGAATTATCATTATTGATAGCACGATCCCAGCGGTAAAGATATCGAGACCAAACGGCGTCTTGTCAAAAAAAGGGATCCAGCTGCAGCAGTCATATAACGGACGCTCGATCAGATCTCTTACCCAGAATCGGAATACGAACAATGCCCAGAGGCCATAAATGATGCTGGGCACGGCTGCGAGTAGTTCAACTACAAAGGATATAGGTGTGCTGATCTTATGAGGAGCCATTTCAGTGACAAATATTGCTATCCCGAGGCTAATGGGAACCCCTATAGCCATTGCGATAGCTGAGCTCAGTAACGTACCGATGATATATGGCAATGCACCAAAAGATTCGCGCCCGTATACGGCGTTCCAGTCAGTCCCTACGATGAAATCGAAGCCTTCATAAGAAAATATTGGAAAAGCTCCCTCTCCTATTGCAAACGCAACTAGGATCAGCATAAGTGCACTATAACCTGCAGCAGCGATGACTGTGCCACGAAATATCTTATCTCCGCGTCTCTTACCCCTGAGAAAACTAAAAGCAAGATCTTTCTTGGTCAACAGTCTAGATTTCAGGAATTGTAGACCTCTTTATGAGATAGAAATTATCGTGAGATATTTCATGATATCCTATAGCTAATATGTAGACCGTCATTGACCCATATATAATACATAGTTGATTTGGTCGATTTCCTCAATATTAATAGGAAAGTCCTATCGATTCGTATAGCAGGTTTGAGATCATCATCTTGGAATAAACTACGGGAGGATTTTCCAATCACTAAAAAGTACTCATATTTGGCAAACGCTGCAATCTCTCCTATCCCAAGTCAAGTCCGGAGTGCAGTTTTGGATTTTTACAAAGAGAACATGCTTCAAGGCGGGACATACTGGCGGAATTGGATTGATTGCATCGAGGAAGCTCGTCAAATATACGCAAGCTTCATTGGGGCTCGTTCCAGCGAGATCGCTTTCACACATTCAACTAGTGAGGGGATGAATATTGTAGCTCACTTGCTAGCTCACCGTGGTCATGCAATATCAAATGATTTAGAGTTTCCATCTTCAAATCTCCCCTGGATAAACATGGGAGCGGATATGACTGTCGTTCGATCTCGGAGTGGCACAGTACCCATCGACCATATTCAAAAGGCAATAGGAAAAAGAACCCGAACGATCATCACAAGTCATGTTCAGTACTCAACCGGATTCAAACAAGACTTGGAATCACTAGGCAAGATCTGTGATGAAAGAAATCTCTACTTAGTAGTCAACGCAACCCAATCTATCGGTTCACTAAACTTCGATGTAAATAAATTTGGCGTTCATTTCACGGTGGCAAATGGCCACAAGTGGTTGCTATCATCCTTTGGAATAGGAACATTATACATTCAGGGCAAATTGCTAGATAAGGAATCAGGTATGTACCCAACATTCTACAGTCAATTCGGACAGAAGAATAGAGAGCATTTCGATAACACAAAAATCAGAATGTCCAAGAACGCCTCGAGATTCGAGCTCAGTACACCCCATTTTCCAAATATTATTGCGCTAAGGGCGGCAATTAAATACATTTCCGGAATTAACATTCTTCGGATTGAAGAGAGGATTCACCATCTTACACAGTACCTTATCGATAGACTCGGTGAATTGAAGATTCAGATCCTTTCTCCTCTTGCAAACACACATAGATCTGCCATTGTAGTATTCAAGAGCAGATCACCTAACCATTTGGTCGCGTACCTGGGAAAGAGACGAATAATAGTGTCTGCCCGAGGTGGAGGGATTAGGATAGCACCACACTTCTACAATAATGAAATAGATATCGATAGGTTAATTTTGGCATTAAAGGCCTATCACGCATGATTCGCGTGCGAGAAGGTTAAGAAAATAATAACTTATTCAGTTGCTCAGACCATTTTTCCCTTTTTTCACTGCAAGTACAGCAACCTTGTTAGGAGCCAAGAGTGTAGTAAGTGATTGAATAGCGAATACTAACCACATCACTGTGAAGCAAATTTAATAATGATAAATAGACAGTAATGATAATAATACAAATTGCGAGTTGGCTCATACGAGATTCCTGAAATCAGATTTAATTCAGGGGCTTTCAATGATATTAAGAAGATATATGATAATGTCAAAAGCGTAGATCGACAGATTCATGCAAATGATCTTGCTCTCTTGCTTGGTTACAAGACACCAACAAGCGGAGGCTTTTACAGGAGAATAAATAGTTTGATCAGCTATGGACTGCTTGAAGGAAGAGGAAAATTTCGAGTCACAAAAAATGGTGAAGATATCCTTTACCCACGTAATGAAGACCACCGGAACCAGCTGGTTCGGGAATCGGTACTAAAGGTGGCACTTTGGAACGAACTCTATAAGAAGTTTAGGAGAGAGCTGCCTGCGAACCTCTGGCTTGAGATCAAGGATTTAACAGGAGTCTCATCTGCAGAGGCACAGAGTGTTGAGAAGGAAGTGAGAAGATGGTATTTGAATGATACAGAAGGAATAGCTGGAGAGGGTTCGTTAGAGAACCTAACCCACCGTGATAGTTCAGATTTGAGCCAGATTAATGATTTTGCCGAGTACAAACGTGGCTATCTAAATTCTCAGGCCATGTCAAACACAACAATGCGGATAGATGAGATCGAGGAAATCCCTTTTGCAGGAAAGTATGCTATCAAGAAACCTGCAAATGAGGATATACGAAAATCCTGGGAGAGATTGAAAAAATATATGGAAATATATCTCGAGGACTTTGATGCAGATTCAACTAACCCCGCCACTGAAAATTCAACTTCGGGGACCGATCAAGAATGATTAAATATTGGAACCATATCGCATACCATCTAGATCGTGATACCATCTAGATCGTGATTTGCAGTTCTTTCGATCGTGCCTTCCAACGTTGGATTAGTTTCATAAGTAGAATTTGAGTCCTTCAATTCAATTTTGGTAAATGCATTTCGATTAATTAAACCTCTCATAATCCAAATGTCGTATGTGTTTATCAGTTATAACTTTATCGTAATGAATGTCAGAAGTTAGCTCTCAAAATATTGCTTATTCGCCTAACCAATTCATCATTAGAGATCGGTTTTCTGATAATCTTGCCTGTAGATACTTCTGGGGGTACCTGATTTCTGTACTTCTCATAGTACACTTCCCCCGCAGTCAAAAAGCAAACCTTGATGTTGTTGTCTTTTTTCCTCAATTCTTCGTACAACTTGAATCCATCCAATTTAGGCATCACGATATCTATTATTATTAGATCATATGATCCCTGTCTATATCTTTTCAATGCGACAAGTGGATCGTTAAATGTGTCTACGGTGCAAGAAAAGGTAGCTCCATGATTCCCACCTTCTAAGATTAACTTGAATAAGAAGGTGACATCCTGCTCGTCATCGACTATCATTATCCTTTTTGACTTGACTCCCTCGTTATTCTTGTTCTCGACTGGATTGTTTGGCCTAGCGTTAGCAGAATTTGTATCCCTTGATTCAACTTTAGTAAATGTTTCTCGTGTTAGATTTCTTTCATTTTGCAAATGTCGTATGTGTTTACTAGTTATGGCTTTATCGTAGTGAACCTGGCTTAATTCTCTGCATGCTGTAATTTTTCTCGGCCCTAAAATAGGCGTCAAATTGAACGTCCCGATCCCGCCATGAATATGGCTGTACTTCCGGATTTCAGACGGCGGTCGGGGAATACGCATAGTACTATATCTTTGTCTCTCTTCTTACACCTTGCTTATTGCAGATACAGATTTGTTAGTACCTAATATTATAAATTGTAATTTGATGCTTGGAAAACGGTTTCATAACAAATGACCCCGTTTACTAAGGCACGGCTATTAAAAAATAATAAATAGATGTTCCAAGGCGGCCGCAGTAAGCAAATAACACGACGGACACAAAAACGTTAAAAGAGAGAAACAACCAGCCAATTTATGTATAATACTAATAACCCCAATTTTCTAGGAAGGATTGACAACGTCGTAATACCGCAGCATCTTAAAAATAAGATCAGACGGACATACGGATGGGACTGCCCTTATCAAGACTACACATCTAAAAGACATTTCAACACTCAGAGGCATATTTATTTGACACACGGAATCGGTTCGGGAGAACCAGTCGATCATATGACAGGAGAAACAAGGGATGAGAAGAGAAGAGCTGCTAACGAGAGTCGCAATCAGTCCATGAGTGTGTCTGTGTATCCGAGGACTCGTCCTCTGCCTCCGCCGATAAAAAACCCGGCAAATTACTGCGATACCAGAATTTCAGCCCCGGCTCAGATAGGTATGCCCTATTTGGAGGCTCAAGAGCGGAGGCTCAAGGAACTCGGTTACACAGTTCCAGCGCAACCTGCTCTTAATTATGGAGTACATCGAGATGGAACGCCTGGTTTGACAAATCCTCCTCGTTACAGGAGAATGTAATAAATCATTACTCATCGCAAACCAACAAATTGTATAATCTGCCGTACTCAGCCAACCCCCCCAATATTCCTCATGGCAATTCGATGGTTACATTAGTATCTTGCTTTAGATAATGATACTACAATGGTATCAGATAATGAGTCTTCGAGGATGCTTTAGATAATGATACGTGTGTCAATATGATATCAACCAGTGTTATGAACCTGTCCGCTGTCCGAGAAAGGTTGACGGGCTTTTAACCTGACAACCTGTTTCGCCAGTCCAGGGTTCTAGTTTAACACTATCAGACGTCTTCATGGGTCTGTTCCACACTTAGAGTGCTCTACTTGTATATATTTAAGGTCCGTGTGTGTAATGGTTTGACCGAAGTCATGAGCAACTCATGAGCAACTCATGAGCAACTCATGAGCATAATCTGCACTGTTCACCATATACTGGTGGAACAGTCGCCTTTCTTACGTCACTGTTCAGTTGGGCCGAATTTAAGTATCGTTATAAACATGGGCCGGGTCGGATTCGAACCAACGACCCCCGCCATGTCAAGGCGGTATCTTAACCAGGCTGGACCACCGGCCCCTTGTGATGTTTCAATGCCCGGCCTAAATATAAGTTCTCAGAAAAGCCTGGGATCACGCTAAAGTAGTTGGGAGGAGAAAGTAGGAAGGAGCTAACAGTATAAATCTCGCTAGCTCTCGCTAAGATTGATCGAACCGTATTGAACACTACTTTTCAAGGCTCCTTTATTCAGTCTGAGAAAGATGCAGTATATAAGGCAATCTTTGCTCGCAGAGATGTTCGAACCAAGTTTCTAAACAAGAGAATACCGGGGAGCATTTTGGCAAGGATTCTAAATGCCGCACATCACGCTCCTTCCGTAGGATTCTCTCAGCCATGGGATTTTATTCTAATTAGCGACATGAAGATCAGAAAAAAGATAAAAGAGTCATTTACAGAAGAATTTCAAAAATCAGTAAAGATGCTCGAATCCGATAAAGAAAGGCAACAGAAGTACACCTCACTAAAGCTCGAAGGAATTTTGGAATCTTCAATAAATATTTGTATCACATATGATCCAGAAAGGTTCGGACCCTTTGTGCTTGGTAGAACAACTATCTCAGAAACGGGAGTATACAGCGTATGTTGTGCTATACAAAACCTCTGGCTCGCAGCTCGGGCTGAGGGTTTGGGAATGGGTTGGGTGAGCATCATTTCAAATAATAAGATTCGAGAAATACTTGATATACCTCATCATGTTTCACCGGTTGCTTATTTATGTCTGGGTTACGTAAATGAGTTCGGAGAAATGCCGGACCTAGAGCGTTCGGGTTGGCTGCCCAGATTAAATTTGGAAGATGTTGTTTGTTATGAGAAGTGGCGAATACACAATTCTCAGAATTGGTCTGACATAAAGCATGAGATCGCGAGGGTGGGGTTCGACAAAAATATAAAGTGAATCTTGAAACGCGAATCTTCTCTCTGGAAACGAACAAGATAGTGGTAGGTAAAAGATGATTCCTTTAGGTGATGAACCCAAGTCATTTAGTCTTTACTTTAATGACCTTGCAAGGTGGTTCTTCATCACTCTTACATTCTTGGGATTACTTGCGACTGGCTGGTTTGGTATTCCTCTTATTCCAACATACTTCACGACAGATCAAGTTGACATCCTTACGGCTATACTTACGCTGATTAGTATCCTAGGAACGATCTGGGGCGCAATGGCTTACCGTGAACTGACAAGATCTGCGGAAAGGATACTGTCAGCAAGGTATAGAGCAAAACAACTCGATCCTCATATTGGAGATTATCAATATCGTTCCTATAACCCAGAAACTAAACAGTATGAGATGGGTTATATCCCGTTGGGGCCGATCGATTTCTGGGACAAGGAAACCAAGGCCCCTAGTTGGCTTGATAAAGGTAAATATTGGCATATTCTCCTTGGTCTCCAATCAAAAGACAGGGAAATAATAATTCAGGTTGTGCAGGACACCGAGCTCCCGTTTTCCAGTGGACGCAGAAATGTTGCTGTGACAGTTAAAGAAAGGATTGCATCGCTATCCTCACAAAACGATGGGAGGGGATACTTTAGATATCGGGTAAAAATTCCTCAGTGGTTGGTGATGAGCACAGAAAGATCAAGGTATATCGACTCCCGGGAATTCCAGTCGTCAGAGGGACAGAAAATTAAAGGTCTGATCACTGACCTAAATAAGGCGCTCGTAAGCGCTTCTGAAGAGGTGATAGAGCGAGAGAGACCAAGGATAAGATATCCCTACTGGATAACGACTTTTGGCATCTATCTTAATAAAAGCTTGCCACTCAGAATAATTTATGAGGAAGTTATTCGCTACCTCCCACGTTCAAAAAAGAATAATATAAACGACATCAACAAGAATCTTGCAAATGCCAAGAATGAAGAACTAATTAGTGCCATACTTCAGGTTGCACATGAACGAGGTATTCCTTCGAACAGTATCCGCAAAATAAGGATGCTTATGAATTTCTTGGCAAATGCGTATGACAACCAGGGATTGGGCGAGGGCTCCACTGAGTATCACAATTTTCATCATACCCTAGAGGTGTCGTATATGGTTTTACAAATGTTACCCAAACATTTTCATGGATTTGAATTCACCGAGAAAGACTACGAAATCATCCTTGTTTCAGCTCTGCTACACGATTATGATCCCGTCCAATCAACATTTGCTGCAGCGTCTGCCAATGACAATCACACATCGGAATCTGTCAAGGGACCAAAAGTCAGCAGGACGATTGAAGAACTCAAGAAGACACGAATTCATGAAGCTTACTTCATATTAAGTCCGTCTGAATTCGAAGAGTATTTTCAGGATCGGTCACCCTCCCTGATTACTGCAACTGAATTTTCGACGACCCATCCAGAGTATCTACGATCAGCAGCGGAATACGAAGGAACCAAGGAAAGCCTACTTATAGAAGCACTTATCTGGCATACTGATTTTCCTTACTCTGCGTCGAAAGAGGCGCGAAAAGCATTCTCAAGTCTCATAAATGATCTATCTGATGGTTATAGTTTGGAAAAGATTAGTCTCCTTGCAGAGATACTCTGGCTGACTGACCTCTCAGTTACCTATATGAGTTCAGATCCAATTCGGGCATGGGATAGGGTAACGAGTCTTTATGATGAATTGTATCTACCCAAGCTTGAAGCCGTCTCACGAACAGATGCATTCTTTGCTGATTTTGCAGAGACAAGATTATTTAATGAATTACTGCACAGTAAGACGTTCCCCGACGTATTTACACAAAGGTGGAATTTGATTTATCAGTTTTTCCATGAAGGCAATCCCTCTACTCAATTAAATCGGACGATAACCGATGCAAAGAAATTATTCTTAAAGGTAAATGTAGAGCTCGCAATGACGAAAGGTGAGATGCTCGAACAGATTGCCATAAACAATTGGGCCGAATATTTTATTGGCATTGGTGATGACCAGCAGGAAGTCCTGAAAGCTAAAAATCGTTTTGCAACATTGGATCCCACAAACGCGTCCGCATTCTGGGGTAGTACCCCAAAATTAATTCCAAATATAATCGATAGAGTAATTGATAATTTTATTATTACCTTGTCGAGGGATACGCTGGATCAGGCAGAAGACTCCACTCAAAACACATCGTTCAAGACTCTCCTTTTGATTATGAAACCCAAGCTCCGTGATAATGGTACGATTCAAATTCTGACCGATCTGAATGATTACACAGAGCACCAAAGTCAGATCTTGCATGCAGTGGCGGACTGTGGTTTTGATATGATCACAGATGAAAAATGTAAAATATATTTTCCAACCAAGTGGCTAGGACATCAGTCAAGCAACAGCAACAACAGTAGCTACAGTAAGAAGGTCATATTACTCAAAAGCAAATAGAGCTCAAATCATTTGTCATTGTCAACTTACGAACTGTCGGTAGACACAAATCATTTCTAGATCTTGCAGCTGCGTTTCTACATAATACTTGCACCTAATGTATGCATTTTTATTGCCATAGAACTGATTGGAATTAGCATTAGTTGGAAGTCGGGATATGATATCGATCGATAATCAGAAAATAATCAAAATAATTGAAGAGAGGAAGCCAAAGTCTGTTGCATTGGACGGTCCTGACGGACTGATGACTAAGATTCAGGATACAGCGGACTTTATCACAGAAAAATTTGAAATCCCAGCTTACATAATTGGAGATACCTGCTGGGGTTCCTGCGACCTTAATACCCACGCAGCCAATGTGCTGGGGGCGGAAATGCTCTTTAACATAGGGCATACGATCTCTATGGATAGTTTTGGGAGAGAGATTGTTATGATAGATGCATACGATGACGTCCCCTTTGATGAAGTCGCAAAGATGCTGTCAGCAGAACTAGTAAAGAGAAATTATAATAAGATATCGCTACTAACTATCAGTCAACATTTACCACAGCTTGAGAACGTTCGCAGAATCTTTGAACAGTCTGGAATCAACGTAGTCATCGGAAATGGTAGGGGCCAGTTAAACGATGGACAGGTTTTCGGGTGTGAATTCTACCCTGCTCACAGTGAGCTGGATAAAGTAGATTGCTTTGTCTTTTTAGGTCAAAGTACTTTCCATTCGGCAGGAATAGCACTATCCACTGGGAAACAGACCTTTATGCTCGATCCTTACTTTCAGGAATATACTGAAGTAAGTAGTATCGCTAAGGAGTTGCAGAGGAGAGCAATTCTGTCGATCTACAAAGCCGTTGATGCTCAAACAATCGGCATCGTTATTGGTATAAAGGATGGTCAGTTTGCGAAGGTCAGAGCTTTAGACTTAAGAAAAGAGTTCAGAAAAATTGGATTGAAAGTAAGGTTGATTGGACTTACCGAAATCACAGAAGAGAGAATGCAGCTATTTAGCGACATAGATGTCTTTGTACAGGTTGCGTGTCCGCGAATTGGTATCGACAATCATTTCAAGAAGCCGATGCTTTCAGTACCCCAAGCGCGGGCGTTGCTTAGAATCTTGAAGAAAGAGCCAGTTGAAGAGGTATTTCACCTCACCCACTGGTTATAACGTTGACTGCTATGCAGCCAATTAAAAAGTTTGAAAGATATTAGGTGTAGGCTAAAGTAACCAGTAGTTGGAGACAGCCTACTGGTTCCACTAAAGACCCAAAGCCCCCTCTCAAGCCCGGCAAGATCCGCCACGTAGACGTGCCAGCATGACTATGCAGTCTTAGGGTTGCTCCCTCCCGGACCTCACCCATTTCGACAATTCACAGTCAAGACCATGCCTTCGCATGACATGCTGCTCATAACCATCCGACACGGCATGACTTCATTTCAGCTGAGCAAGCAGGTACCTTGTGCCAGTAGATTTACCCAGCAGTTGCTGATCCCAGCATGAAGTCGGTTTCCGGTATGGGGTACGACTAACACCCCGATCCTCCCTGTCTCCAAGTAAGTAATCCAACCTTAGATTATATTTATGTTAGCGTCATGCGTCTTTCCTTTCTCACTAACCTAGGTTGGCATGAAGTATCCTTGAATCTTACAGACGGAGCAGATAACCTCAGTACTGTCTCGTCCGCATTTCTCACAAATCCCCCTGACAATATCTGGATCCTTCAGTTCGCGAATGAGAGTTGATAATTTTATTGTAGATTTGTGCGTATTGTATTTTATTCCAGGATGAGCTTTCTCTAGATCGTTTAGAAACTGCCGAATTTCTTCTCTTATGCTTTCATTCATGTAGGGACATTGCTCACTCTGAAATGGTATTCCCTTTTGAAGGGCATAGAAGACAATCTCCCTTTCGTATATCTCAGAAAGGGGTTTGACCTTCTTCATTCGGCTCGTCTTGTAGGTGGAAGAAGCTCTGTTCCATCCTATTCGATTAACGTCACCCGAAAAGAGATTAATCATAAACGTTTGTATTTCATCATCTAAATTATGCGCGGTGGCGATTACATTTGCTCCTAATTGTTCAGCAGCTAGGTCTATTGCCCTTCTACGAAATGTGCCACAAACTGAACATGACGTTAACTTTGTTGACTGTCTTAATCGCATGACTTCGTCCATATGGGTTCCGAAGAGATCTTTATATGACACTATACTTAGAGGGACACCTAGTTCGGAACAAAAATCCGATACTATCTTCAATGATTCATCTCGATATCCGGATATGCCCTCGTCGATAGTAATTGCGCTCATAGTAATTCCACTGGAAGCGTCAATCATGGATTTGAGAATGCTCAATAGAACCAAGCTATCTTTCCCTCCTGAGGTCGCTACAGCCACATGATCTCCAAATCTCATCATAGAGAATTTGTTTATCGTTCGTTGCACTTTGCGATCTATAGAATTCAGGAAGCATTTCTTGCAAAGCATCTCCCCTGCGTATTCTCTAAAATATACGGACGGATGCCTATTACATTTATTACATGTTTCCATCATTAACTACTAAGAGATTGCAAAGGCACAGGAACTGCATCTCCTATTTAAGTCTATTTACATCCAAATTAAACGAACTAGAATAAAAAACTGCCTTGTGTTTGCATGTAACTTGTAATTTACTCTGTTACTTGTAACTTTTACTTTTGTTTATCCTTCTTTGAACTTTGCCACCATTCAAGGTAGTCGTTGTGAATGCGTTTTCTACCATCTCCGGTTCCATAATATTTTTCAGCCGCCTTGTCCCTCAACTCGTCCAATTTTTCACTGGAAACAAACAGACCACAGCCCTTACAAACGAAATTCTTACTTGGACTGTCAAATTTCATATCGCCACCGCATTCAGGACAAAACCTAGCCAATCAACTACTGATATTTCCACACACAAATAAAAGGATTATGTACCAAGGGTTAAGTTTCAAGAACTAACCAAGTTTCTATGAGTAGTTGAGATGTAAATTATTGCAGTATAATCAATTTGGATGGATCAATATTTGCTCCCTCTCCCCATCTACGGTTATTGTACGGCTATGCCTGATCGCTTGAGGAATATTTTTTAGTTTCAGGTGGACAGCGGGTATATTTGATATCGCACATCCAGAGGCCGTTGTTATATCCATCCGGTTTGAACATATTATAGCTAACGGATTCAGCGATTTCTTCCTCAAGCTGTACAAGCTGTAGGCCCCTACGCTGCTACCTACCGAATAAGGGAAAACAAGGATCTTGTCCTTCAATGTTTTGCCGTCGAGATCATGGTTTAGAGCTCTAATCTCCCCGCTAGCGACGTCAATCATTGTAAGAAAATTTATTGGCATATCGGAGATCAAAGCTTCGCCGTTAGCGAATCCTTTTACAATGCACTTGCACTCCACAACATACATGATTTTATCAGCTATAGGTTCTCACGATGGATTTCATATCCTTTAATGCAACGCCGACACGATTTGAATTCTTCATATAATACGCTCCCTTGACACTATTGGTAATGATAGAATCAGTGTTGTCTCGGGTTATTAATGGCGAAAGGCACATGCAAGAATCGCACATAAATTCTGCTCCAGATGATTCTATTCTTGACGCTAATCCAATCTTCCTAGCTTGATCATGGATGTACCTCGAGCAAAAAATAATGCACCTCCTATCAAATTTCTGTCCGGCGATAAGATCGTGAAGAGAAGTTAACTCGCTTAGTCCGAGCTGTGGACTACCGAACAAAATGACGTCACCGTTCTCATCAGTGTTCAATTCGTCCTTAGCGTTAGACATTGCATTCTCATCTATTTCAACTGTTTCGTTAACTGGCTTATATTTTGACGTGAACATTCCACAGGATCCGGAAGTTCCTAACCCTGATGAGATTGCCTTTGCACAATTCATTTCCAATTCGCCTCTCAGATCTGAAAAAGCGATACAGCTATCTTTTGTGATCTTTCCAGCTACATAGCCTAGTAAGCCGTAATCAGTTTCAGTCTTGATAGGAATGTCCCCATGTTTTATGGCTACCTTAGGTGTACGAGACTCTTGTATTCGAAGATCAGAATATGGGGATTTTCCTGTTATTGCACTTGCAAGTGCACTAAGGGCGCTTTCTTTATTAGTCATCAATCCCAAGAAAGAATTAGAAAAGACAGCTGCGCTGCTTTCGGCGAAACTCACTGAAGTACCTCTTTTTGGAAGTCGAAATATTTCATATGGGGTACAAGAAAAGGATTGCATAGCTCCCATTTTTTTATAGCTTTCAACAATTTGCATTTGTTTAGATAGAAAATTTTGGGAAAGTCTATTGGGTCGGTTGCTATCATAGCCCATTGGATTGATACTTGTCCTTACCTTGAAATGTATGTCATTTGATACTTCCTGCAAGAAATCAGCCCCTGCATCTCCAATAGTATTATAGTTGACGCCTGAAATATGGGCCCATTCTATTGGAACCAGCTTTTCCGCGTCGGTCGCCTGTCCTATCGCCAGTAGGACTCTATATGCCAAGGCATTGATCTCTCCCTCACTACCAGCAAGGATTTTTTCTTCAGATCTTGTAAGCTCCAAAGACAACTAACCTCAGCATACACTGGACAAAGAGAATGCTGGCCTACTGAAATATAATTTAAGCTCTTCCGTGCGTTTCGGCATAGAATTAATTAGTCATGCAGGACACCCTTCCATTCTCTGAATATAGTAGCCGTTGCTCAGGATATCAGTTTCAATCATGGGAGGAGCTTGTTGTATATGACAGAATTGGCATTCCTCTTGAGTCATTTGTTGTTCTCCCTCTCCGACACTTTCCAGGTACTTCTTGCCATATTCGACAGCCTTTTCGTGCGGAGTCTTAGCCTCCACGACTACATCAAAGTGCATAATGTTTCCATCTTTCTTTCTGACGTATGTATCATATACTGCACACTGCATGGGAATTATCCCTCAATTACTCTATTTATTCTAATCTCCGATGTCGAAGAGTTTTGAGGAAAGCAGTACTAATACTTGAATGAAGCAACTTTTTCTATCAACAGCAGCGATTTGAGAGAACTTGTTATTCTTTTCTAATATCAATTGCAAGTATATCTCCGACTTGTGGAATGCCAATCCTCTGGAACCTTCTCTTAGGCATGGTGATCTGTATAGTTGCCTGAGGGTATGTGTTGACAACGGTCTGCGGTTGGGCTCGAAGGATAGCTTCGAGAAATGGCTTTACTTGCTGTTTTATATCCTTATCCGATACAAGGTTGTCAATTGAATCCAATATTAGCTGTTGCTGAGACACCTTCTCCAGCTCCACATCCTCCGTTAGACTCAATGTAACACTCATTCCCGTATCGATTAACTGGCTAACTTTATAACGAGTGACAGACTCAGTTCGATTCTCCATAATCCACAATAATACCGAAATTCTCTTTCATATTTTAACCATGTTATTGGATGCTTTGAAAATGTTGTGGCATTCCAGAATCTGATTTTGAGATCTCCGATAGCCGGCTACATGGTGAACCTACTGTAAGTGTAAGAGAAATGATCATTTATCGATTCTCTAATTAAGGAATAAGGACTGACTTATAACAAACCACTGTAATTATCCCCACTAAAATATTACTAGTTTTCACTATCTTACTGTATATTAAACAATAAAGCCATAAACTTCTCGGTTGTTAGATAATAATAATTGTGGGTTTCCTTTACCTAAGGGGGAGTTTAAAAATGTTAGTAGAGAGTTGCAGTCAAGCTGTTTCGGAACTGAGAATTATTCTCGCTTCGACAAAGTTCTCATAATTGGTTTGGGCCAGCTTGGCCTTCCCGTAGCAAAATATGTGAAGGAAAAAGGATTTGATGTATATGGATATGATATTAGTCAGAAAGCAATCCAGCGTGCAGAAAAGATAGCTGCGATAAAGAAAGCTGA
>DASQQK010000048.1:0-8662 GCA_035643435.1 Nitrososphaeraceae archaeon
TCGATTTCGCGAGTGAATAAGAAATTATTTGTATTCATCTTTCACGCAGTTGTCATAGTTCACAAGCAGCTTATGGACCTTAGGGTCAATTATGTAACTACAGTAAGGAACATCTCGGTGTTCATCATAGTAATTTTTGTGATAATCCTCTGCAACATAGAACCCACTGAATGGAATTATCTCAGTCACAATAGGATCGTTATATGTTCCTTCGTCTTCAAGTACATTTTTAGACTTCTCAGCAACCTCTTTTTGTTTCAGATCATGGTAAAAGATTGCAGAGCGGTATTGTGTTCCGACATCGTTACCCTGCCGGTTAAGGGTCGTGGGGTCATGGGTGCGCCAGAAAATGTCGAGTATTTTCTCAAAGCTTATAACCTTTGGATCAAATTCAATCTGTATTGATTCTGCATGACCCGTTCTGCCAGTACATACCTGTTCATATGAAGGGTTTTTTACTTGACCCCCTGAATATCCTGGAATGACAGATTTTACTCCGTTTAGCCTTTTAAAGATCGCTTCGGTACACCAAAAACAACCGTTTGCAAGTGTGGCAATCTCATAATCAGTATTGTTTTTATTCATGTTTAATCTCTGGCAACTCCTTGCTCTTTGGGATAAAGTAGATAGACAATGAATTGACGCATTCACGAGTATTCTTATCCGTCAGGCCTTCGCCTAAGAATTCGTGTCCCAAATGTCCACCACAATTCGTACATTCTATTTCTGTTCTCACCCCATCAGGATCAGGTATGTGTCTTATAGCATTTGGTAACGTTTCGTCAAAGCTTGGCCAGCCACAGCCAGCATTGAATTTACTTTCAGATGAAAAAAGTGGTGCATTGCACCTTCTACAAATAAATGTTCCATCTTCATAAAAGCTGTCATACTCTCCGGTGAAAGGAGGTTCTGTTGCTTTATTAATGATAATTCGCTCTTGCTCTCTTGTAAGTCTATTGTAATTCATATCTTCTGAAGAGCTAATCGAACGAAGGAATATATTTTGTCATTATAGTCGGTATTCTTGTACTTTTGCTTGTCCTGCACAACTTGAACATGTTTTGATCTATCATCCAAATCAGTATTTCCTATTTCTATTAGGACGGTTATCTATAAAAATGATTTAGTTAGAATTGGAATAACACATCATAAAAACGTATTAGTTTTCGATATTAATTGACCTCTATTTAATTAATCGTAATATCAGCAAATAATAACATGAATCTATGGGCCCATATTAGGCAAAAAAGTAGGAGGCAAAACCGTAATACCTGAAACAATCGAGATGTAGATTGAATCTGACTATTCGTGCCTTAGGTTGGGGTGGTGAATGTCAAAATGTGCTGAATATCTGGAATAGATTTGGTTATGATCTGGAATAATGGATTTAAGTGACTTTTAGGTACATCCTTATGGCGACACAAGCATGATGAAGGTTGACTTTAAAAATATTGGTTTACAGCTTTGTACATGCACATACATTGAAATAATGACCGGGCTAGGAATTTCGTTGTACCTTTTATATACACAAAATTACTCCCTTGCTGTACTTAGTGCGATTATTTTTGCTCCTCTAATACTGTTTCATTACGTTGTTTCAAGGCTACCTAGTGAAAGAAGGGAAAATCGTAATTGTAACACGGGAAACTGTAGTTCAGGACGATTGCGTTTTACAAGACTCACTTCAGAATGAAATCGCTATTAGGCTTCATCTCATCAGCAATTATCACAGTATGAACAGCTGTCTTTCAAACTTCGATAACTTTGTGATGCGAACTAAGAATCTGCTGTTTTTGTTGCTGCGAAAGAAGGGCAAGGTTCGACTTTTCATAACAGCAAATCATCCTTACCTTATCATCATCAAACGATCCCAACGATAGTTTTGTTTCATGTAAGTTTAGATCGATGATTCTTTTCTTGTAAAAGAATACTCCTACATCACATATCGCAGTAAGACCATCTCTACCTAGTTTCCTCTTGCCTTGTAAGAGCATTCGTATCATAATCACTATATCAACCAGCGCGTCCTCTAAATTGCAGTATGCTTTTCCAGACTCCCGGATTAAAAGCGATCCGTCTTTTTGGCGACGTGACAGATCAGTGCTAGAATACTTTAAAGCATTCGATATGTTCTCAACTGAATCGTAATGTGTGAGAATAAGGAGTATTTCATTTAAAGAATTCAAAGATAACCTACAATATTCTATTAACAATTGATGGAGCACATCAATGTTTGAATATAATATTGCATTATGTTCCCCAAAATGATTTTGATCGGCTAATAAACTTCCTAATAGCATCTAGCATCAGTAGTAGTTGGGGTTATAGTAGTATAAATGCATAACAAAACCGAGACTCTTTGATATGCTAATCTTCTTTAGTAGCAATATCATCTCCTGCTGTGCATTTTGATGTCCACAAGATCGGGATTTTCATATACTGGTTTTGATAGTACGGCATGAGATGCATTCAATAAAAGATAACAATCCAGAGCTTGTTACAATGATGTTTTATTTTCGACTTTTTGCCATTCCCCTCTCTATTTTCTTCTCTATGTTGTCAAGAGCCATAATTATTTTATATATTTGTTCTTTATCTTGGTGTTCTGGTTGATTCACTACAGCCAGCCTTTCCTTGGCTAGGAGACTAATTACCTTTTCCGCTTCGTCCTTGTATAATTCAACCGTTATTATTTCTGGCCTTGAAGTACCGTTCAAATCATTTACATTGCGAAAAGCAATACCTATACTTTCAAATAGATTGCCTATTCTCTTAATGTCTCCCTCGTCTATATGAATATCCTCCTTTGCGATTATACTAAAACCTGATTTATCGATATTTCGTAGTGTGAGAGACCTACTAGCAATAGAATACTCCAGTATTTTCGTCATTCTTTCTATACTTCTTGCTTCACCTGATTATTTCTTGTTTTTGCTGAGATGGCCAAATCAGTCCTCTTTCTAGTCGCTTGGACCAATAAACGATAGGTGGAAAAGTAAGAGGACCAACCAAACCAATATAACAATAACAAGGAGCCAATGGGACTATTAAACTAGTTCACCAGCGAGTACCCACCAAAAATAGTGATGAATGATTCAAACTAGCAAATGAGACCGCCAAAGCTCATCAAGTATTTGCTGCTACAGAGGTCGGCATTTATACATGCCACCTACCGCTTATCATCTAACTTACTGGTTGGATCTCGTCATCCAACTTACTGGTTGGAGAATAATGGTGTATGTCCATCCATTCTTCTTCTGTCATCCAATAGCTACAAAACCATTTCTTTAATTTCTCGTCATATTCTCCGTGTTCGGGCAAAATTGACTATAACCTTGTCACAGATCAAAGGCGTTATAATACTTTCGGTTTGTGTATCTATTCCAAGATTTTGATTCTGAGGATCTGCTCAGATTACCCAAAAATGTTCAAGTTACACTTTCGTATAGATTATAGATCTTTCCTTCCGTATAGTCGCTTACATAGTTCCACATTTCAGTGCTTATTGGTAATAACCTAAATTCTCGTTTTAGTTTTTCATCTAAAAGGTCATAAACCATCTGTCCTATCACAATGTGATCTGGTTTGGCCATTGAGGTCATCTTTGTAGCGATGTTAACAGTGTATCCCAATAAATCAAGGTGAGGTTCTTTCATTACGACCTTTCCTTTTTTAGAATGCGTATACCAACCATACTGTACCACTGCGCTTTCTCCAACATCGATGCCAATCCTAACCCCTAATTCAGGATAATCGTATTGATTTAGTATTGGATTAATACCATTGCACACAACTCTAATCATAGAACATGCAGCATTTACGGCATTTATACATGGCAGATACACATTATTTTCCTGCTTCTTCTCTTCATCATACTCCGTGACTACAAAAAATGCCAAGATAGCATCTCCTACGTATTTTAGTACATATCCGCCATAGGCCGCAATCATCATAGACATTTCTTGAGCAAACGCTCGAATTATTGTGGTGAGACTATCAACTGGAAGTACCATCGATAGCTTCGTAGATTCTACAAGGTCGATATACAGAATCACAAATGTGCCTTTTGAACCAGCAAAACCTTGCAGAATGTTCTGAGTTTCTTCCATGGATATATCAAAATTCGAATTTATTTTTAGGACTTGCCAGACTCGACGTTGTGCTTGTTTTATAGCCAGATCTATATTTACTACGGTGTCTAGGTAAAGACTACTTATTAGTGGCATCTTGGGTCCTCTATCTGAGTTCAATTTTATTGTAGCCCTATTCGTTTCTAATTCTTGGTTTCCAGCTGAATCTTTTAATATTTTTAATATTTCAGCTTGACTTAAGTCCATTTCAAGCGCTATAATATCTGGAGTTATACCAGAATTGTATAAGTTGAGTATGCTTTTTCTTTGCTCTAAGCTGGTCATGCCGTATTTCCCTCTTATCTCCGATTACCTACAATATAAATAGGAATGGTACACATGCACGAAACCCCAATGGATTGAATAGGTGCACTGACTGAAAGATAGATTAGAGAATAATCATGAGATTGACCCGTACATCTGTAATGTATAACTTAGAATGACGAGACAGGTGTGACTCCATCCTGAGGGGCGAACTAAAGTTCCTTAAGAATTAAGGTGTCGTAAATTCCATTAAGAAACTAGGTTGCAAATAAGTCTAAGTGTTGGAACAACCACACGAATTGAACATTCAAATCCTTATTTTTAGAGATTAAAATTGGGCATATAGATCTAGCCAATTAGTAGCGTCTCACCTGAGTAGAACGAGTATAGCCAAAAGGTTTGGTTACTGAATTACAGACTTCTACAAGTAACTCTACATATCTTCTTATATCGTAAACTGGTACTTCTTCTTCCTCATTTATAAGTTGAACTGGAATAGCCCTTATTTTGGAATATTCTTGATAATAATCTGTGATTATGTATTGTAGCATCTCACCAGCTCTTAAACTGTTATTACCCTCAGATCTGAGTAGATCAAGAGAATTCTTTTCTACTGTATCTCTATTCTGATATTCATCTGCATTCATTGATGTTATTTTGGTGAATATTAAATGTTGAAATGGTACTTTGCCTTTTTTAAGTTGATTAATATAGTTATTTAATATGTTACTTATTTCTGGCATAAGAGATTTAACTCCCTTTATCGAATTTCTATTAGCCATTACCTGTAATATATGATTTTGGCATTTTTCAAAGAAGATGGGTGTATCATGCCTTCTTGATTCTAAGCCTCTTATTTTAACTGAGCCGCCTTCAAATGATCCAAAATATCGATTTGATACGGGTAGTACTGTATCTATTTTTGATGGAACAAATGCTATCCAGTTATAAATCCCTTCAAATGATATCTTGAATCCTGTTTGTTTTTCTATATCTTCTTTTAGTGATAGATATAATTCTTTGCTGTTGTTTTTGTTATTATGATCCTTTTCCTCAGATTGCATCCAAACAGCGTCTACTATTCCATGTAATACTCTAAATCCCTGTCTTTCAGCAATCCTCATAGCATGTGACAATATCTGCCTATCAGAAGCACAAACAGCTATATGTGCATCAATTCTTCCAAATTTCGCGTTATTAAATCCCAGATATCCAAATGATGTTACCAGAATCCATTTTAATGCAGACTGTCTGGAATTATATTTTTCCTTCATAGCATGGTTTTGAATAGAGTCCTTTAGTTTTTTGTAGAGTAAACGCTTCTCAAGCAAGATTCTTAAAGATATAGGAATAATTCCTATTCTCTTCAAACATGTGTAGTTATGATCAGCATCATGTATTGTGAATCCAGTAATGCCTACATTATCATTAGTATTGCGATTAAAAGAAGTCAAATAGTAATGATACTCTTGATAGCAACAGTTGCAATTTATAGTTTCAGCAGAAATATTATACTTTCTCATAATATTGGGATATAGTGACTCAAAGTCAAATTCAGCTACTTGTTCATGCACTCCTACTTCTGGTTCGTATATTAGACCTCCTCTATCTGCAATTAGTAATACATTCATCGATTTGAAATACTCTGCAATTACAGGTTTCCATGGAATTAAAATCCCTTTTCTTGTAGCATTATAGAATTGAATACTACTGAGACACTTTCCTATAGAGGCTCTAGCGGCTGTATGAAGAGGCATTCTACAAATCCTAGATATCTCATATAATCCAATTAATCCTCCACCAGTCTCATTCGACAATTCAAATGAATTCGACTGATCAAAATGTATTCTTCCATATAACCGCGTGGTAGATGGTTTAAAGTAAATTCTACCATATGAAAAATATGATGTTCCTTCTTTTATATGGCTTTGCAATGTAATTGAGTCCCTGCTTAGTAATAATTCTTTTTTTCCATTCATTTTGGCTCTATGAATAAGATAAGGGAAAGTAAATGAATCTCCATCTTCTGTAAATATAAAATCAGGATCTATTCTCGATATTTCCTCTTCTAATGCATTTAGTATTTGCTCTTCAGAGCCAGAATCGATCTCGATATGTCTATTATGAATATTGTCGTTGCCATTGTTGGTATTGCCAACACTTATTGAAATGGATTTTATTGCATCAGAATATCTGATAATCTTACTACTACTAATACTACTGCTACTGTCCTTCTTTATGTCTACCTTTATGAGTGCGGTCCTAAATTGAGGAACTATATAATCTGTGCTCCATACATTATCCTTATTAACTATCCTCTTTAATGTATTATTTCTATCATAATAGATATCACAAAGGGCAAGAGGGAATAGATCATGTTCGTATAAATAAGCCTGCACTGGAGATAGATCAACATTATATAATCTATAATCTCCAAATCTGTTACCAAACCTTTCGATACTCTTCGCCAAAGTTGTAGCTTTTGTAGGATCTGATAGCTCTAGTTTTAGGACTTCCGATTGTTGACCATCCGTAGCCCTTTCGTATTTATTTATAAATGTATAATAGCTAACAAGTTCCATAGTCTTATCATTACTGTGTATATGACAAAGCAGAGAAGTCAAATCTGATTTATTATCTGAAGCTATATAGATCGAATGTTTCCATTCCTCATCTTTTACTCTTATAATATTGTTATTATTTCTTTCTTTTATCCATATTATCATTGTATCATTCAAATGATATAGATCGAGTATATTACCTGTCATTTTTTTTATTGTACCAGCAATAGAAGTTGGTAACATATACTAGATCTCGTCTGATCTGCGAGCTGCGGTATGGTACCTAATAACTAAATATGTTAGACTATTATATTAGATAATTCTACTGTGCAGAATTTGGCATACAAGACTTCCAGAGTAAAAAAACTCCCACTATGGCTGGTCTTAGCCTCAACATAAACTGTGCTAAGGATTCAACAAGGGTAGTACTTTTTCTCTATTTAGCTGAGTTACAGCGATCTACCTATAACGGGTGGGCTTACAACTTCCTTCTTACGGTTGAGTGTACAACTACTAGGGCCCTATTTCAAGCGTTTGGATCTCTTTTTCTCACACGTGCTTAGGAAAGAAATTCCCTTTATCCTAATAGAGTGTATGAAACAAAAGTTATAAAAAAGAATCTCTATTGTTTGAATGAACTGACTACAGAGAAGAACCGAATATATCATGAGGATTGCCTTACGTTCATGACTAAAATGAGGAATGAGAAGCTCGTCGTAGACGTCATTGTGACCTCTCCTCCGTATAATATAAACAAGGAATATGGGATTTATAGAGATAATAAGGAAAGAAACGATTACCTATCGTGGTTAAGGTTAGTTGCTCAGGCAAGTACATATATTTTGAAAGATGACGGCTCATTTTTTCTGAATATAGCTGGTAGACCTGTCGACCCAACTCTTCCGTTCCATGTCGCTGATCAATTCCGAGATCTTGGTTATACACTACAGAATGCGATCCATTGGATCAAATCAATATCTTTTGACCGGGAAGACATCGGTAAGAACAATGAGCTATACGAGAATGAAACCATTTCAATTGGCCACTTTAAGCCCATAGTTAGTGACCGATATCTCAGCGATCTGCATGAATATATCTTTCATTTTAGTAAAACCGGAAATGTGAAACTGAATAAGCTTAGCATAGGGGTCAAGTATCAAGACAAAAGTAACATAGGAAGATGGAAATCTGCAACCCAAGACAACCGGGATAGAGGTAACGTATGGTTGATACCCTATCCAACAATACAAAAAGAAAGGCCCCACCCAGCCGTCTTCCCTATTAAGCTACCAGAACGCTGTATAAAGTTACATGGCATTAGGAAGAATATGCTCGTTTATGACCCATTTATGGGAATAGGAAGTACTGCATTAGCCTGTATTCGCCTTGGGATTGATTACATTGGAACGGAAATTGATCCACAATATATTAAAGTCGCCGAGGATCAAATATCAGGAAACATACATACATACATACCTCACAAGAATTGAAATTTGTGTTAATTTTTTCTTGGCCAGAATACGAGGCTCGATAGAATATCGTCAGAAACTCAGAAACTTGAGAACAAGGTGTATTTATATATATCGTATATCCTATATAATTGAGCATGCCCAGATACGAAGATGAAGAATGTTGTGACATGAGAGGGATGTTAGGGTTTCTGATCCTTTTTTTATTATCTAAGAAGCCTATGCATGGTCAGGAAAT
>DASQQK010000049.1:0-5636 GCA_035643435.1 Nitrososphaeraceae archaeon
ATATGGGAATAAACTATAGGGACTGTTAGAAGATATACCTTGCAGAAAAATCTGTTAATTGTCGGGGTTGGCCCTGGTTCTCCCGAATATTTGACCTGCATTGCGATTGACGCTATCAAGAAGTCTAAGTATATAATCGGATACAAATACACATTGGACACTGTAGAAAGTATAATCGATAAGGCTAAACAGGAGGTCTATCATGTTACGATGCAGAATCAAGAATCTATATATCAAAATGTCTATAATAGAATGGAAGATGGAGAATATTGCACGGTACCTTTTACTGGAGACGCCAACTTTTCTGAATCAGAAGTTGTTGATCGATTACTAGAAATTTTTGGAGACAACACTGTTGAGATCATTCCTGGTATAAGCTCTATCCAAGTCGCTTCTTCTAAAGCCAAGATACCATTAGACAAATCATGTGTGGTTTCATTTCACGTTTCTGGCGACATAGAAAAAAAGAAGAAAGAGCTAATCAATGCAATCATGGATAAGAAAAGTGTGATTCTAATTCCTCGTCCATGGCCTAATGATCCATCAAGGAAATTTATGCAATCAGACATTGTCAAATTCATTAGACATAGTGGAATAGATACTTCCAATCTGAAAGTGTGGGTCTTTGAATACCTTACTAAATACAATAGAGAAACCATTTTTAGGGGAAAAGCTAGCGATCTGGAAGAAATGAGTTTCAATCCCTTATCGGTAATGGTAATAGATCAATATGAGAGACATTCGTACAGAGACTTTGATTCACACGATTAAAAGTAAAATGATTCTTGACAATAATCGAAAAATTGACCGATCATAGTAAAAATAAAAACCCTTTCTTTGAAGTTTTCCTAGAGAAAGAGAGAGCTGCGCTCCAATCACATTTTTCAAATACCGACAAGAATGTTTTTGCTATTATCACGCCTAAACAAGTTGATAGAGGAGCGCTAATGTCTAGATACTCTAGAACAGATAAGACTATGAGACGAGTATTTTTAGATGAATTCATTAATAATCCTAATCGAGGTAAAGAGTTTTATGATAGGGTTTTACTTGAGTACGGAGATGATTCTGTAGCTGAGCTAGGTGAAGCACAGATTGCAATAGAGTGGATTTCAAATATTGCAGCCAAGAGGCTCGAGGACCGAAGGATTGGGTTGTCTTACCTGGAGAAGTCTTCCCGGTACGTCGCATTAGATCAAAAAGTTAGAGGTCAGTACAAATATCACCGTGAAGAACTTATTATGGCTTCCAAATTCTCAGATAAATATATAAAGGCATGTGATCATGCATTCGAGCTCTATTCTAAGAGTATCCGTCCAATGCAGAAATATCTTGAAGAGGTAGAACCCATTGAAAAATTCTACTTCTTTGATTCCAATACAAAACATGATGTTTTGTACGGTAACCTAAAACAAACTAAGGATATTGAGTCAGCTAATAGAATCTATCGATTAACCCTTAAGGCCAAGTCTTTGGATGTATTACGAGGTATTTTGCCAGCATCAACGCTCACTAATATTGGTATTACTGGTAATGGCAGGGCATTCGAATATCTATTATCTAGGATGTTCGCATCAGACTTAAGCGAATTACAGATTTTTGCAAGTCATCTCCACGATGAGCTTGATAAGATTATTCCTTCATTCGTAAGGCGGGCAAATGATGAAAAGTATGGCAAAATGTTACAAGCATACTTCAAAAATACTAGAAATGCTATAATCAAACTCTCTGATTTCCATTTGAAGAATATCAGAGCAAATAGCAATCCTAATACAATCAATTTACTCGAGTTTCCTGATAATTTCGAAGCTGAAGTAAAGGTCGCAGCGGCGATATTATATGAATTTGCTAAAGGGCAGTCATTAGAGAGTATTATCAAGTATGTACAATCTCTCAAGAATAGCGAGCGCATAAATATAATACGAACGTATACAAAATTTCGAACCAATAGAAGACATAGGCCAGGTAGAGCGTTCGAGATGGTTGATTATACATTTGAGTTGCTTACTAATTTTGGTATGTTTCGTGATTTGCATAGGCATAGACTCCTCACAATTGAGAGACAATTGCTTTCTACCAAACATGGGTATGATATTCCACAGGAGATCATAGAGCTAGGAATCTCTAAGGAATTCAAAGATTGTATGCATGAATCTAACTATATTTATAAGATAATATCTGATCGAATGCCAGAGCAAGCGCAATATGTGGTGAATTTTGCATTTAGATATCCATATTTTCTGAAGATTAATCTGCGGGAAGCATGTCACATGATCGAACTTAGAACCTTACCTCAAGGACACGCAGACTATCGCAGCGTATGCCAACGACTCTTTAAGTATATAAAAGAAAAGAATCCTATTCTTGCAGAAGGAATAAAATTTGTAGATCTCAATACATATGGACTAGAACGATTTACCACAGAAAAGAAAATAGAAAAAAAGAAACAAGAGCACACATAAAGGGATAAGATAAAATTTAAGACTCGTAATTGGTCTAATATTTGTAAATTATAAGCTCTTCTTTCTGAGTATATTTCTCCTGTATGACTTTTTGCGCAGCATCAACAATCAACTTACCAACATATGGATCTATATGCAGTATTTCTGTCGATTCACGATTGCCAAGTCTTACTGTCGATTCAATTGTGAGACCCGCATCTGTTACCAATTTTTTTAGTCCTTCTGCAATATCTAACTCTTCCACCCACTCCTTTGCTGCAGAATAGGGTTTCATAGATGATGTTAACAGTCTATGTTATTTAACTATTTCTTGAAGGATTTGTAGGATTTATTCTAGTAAATTCAATTTATTAATCATATCTCACGATCATCACACATTATTGAATTATCCTTTCATATCACACTTCTGTTCTAGGAATTCTACGACCTCTCAAATAAAGGATAGTTCATTCAGGATGACTACTAACTTAGATTAACAAGCTAAGGAACTCATAGAACTCGTGTAGCGTATTATTCCATGTGAATGTTCCAGTAAATGACATAGGGAATCACGCTAGTTATTTAATCTCCACGAAATTACCTTTGTTTATATTGCATTACCTGCTTCTTCTGCTTCTTTTGCATCTAAATCTAAGAGAGGTAGTTTTTGGGTTGGGATAAGAGTTGCTCGCGCGTTCTCAGCAGATATAGACGCTACGAGTGCGATTGACGTCATCACAGATCCATAGTATTTTTGAACTAAACATTATCGAAAAGAGGGCCGTATAACAATTTATGTTTGTTGTTTGAGAAGCACTTCAGACTATAGTCAGTGTTATATCGAAATATAGTTGTTGAATTGTTACGACTGCCGATAGACAGCAGTGAATTTACTAGCTACAAATGGTAACAGACCTTTCTATTATAATGGAATAAGATTTGTTTGGCAGTCTTTTTTCACCCAATCCAGATAAACTAATGGAAATAATCTACATAGTAGTAATGCAGTCCCAGAGAATTGGAATTATAATGACAATAGCATCTGCCTGCAGTATCTTGTGCAGTCTTACCGATAACTCCGTACAGTGTGTTTGCTGCGAGATATGAGGACAGCAATGCCCAAAACCCTGGCACAAACAACGATTGTCATGCAGAGTTGCTTTCACTCGTTATTGGAATAAAGGAGCGGGCAAGCGCAAACTGTCTAAATGATATCAACTCTGTGCAAGATAGCGGCGAAGCTGCTATAAGCACAACACCATTTAATGCAGCTCCAACTCAAGCCAGTATGATAGACGATCTGAATCATGCCGGTACGATACAGGGCAGTGAAGACTGGTATGTAGTAGCAATATTCGTAATATTAGCAATAGGGGGTCTCATTTGTGAAGGGGAGCACCCAGGGATAGGCGGACAAATTATTGAATACATATGCGATGCTCTCACAAGGCAAGATCTTACTTGAGAGTAAACGTAACAATTATTTCGGTTAATCTTTTGTAACCGGCAAGTTTTTTATTTTCAAGATATCGAAACTATAGATAGGCAATTGCTTTATCCAAACAGAAGAAGACTACCAGCCAATGAAATACAGTCTCTCGATAAGTTGAATAAAAAAATTGTCGATTGCAAATTATGCTTTCGTTTATCGAAGTATATCAAAGAAGTTGGGGAACGAAAGATAAGGAAGTTTAATGATCAGCACTACTGGGCAAAACCAGTTCCTACATTTGGTGACCCAAAAGCCAAGTTACTCATCATTGGATTGGCACCAGCCGCTCATGGCGGAAACAGGACAGGAAGAATATTTACTGGAGACAGTTCTGGCGATTGGTTGATAAAAGCTCTGTATCAAACAGGATTTGCAAACAAGTCAACAAGTGTAGCAAAAAATGACGGGCTAGTTTTGAGAGGTGCATACCTTACTGCAGCTGTAATGTGCGCTCCTCCAAACAACAGACCAAATTTGTCTGAAATATCTAATTGTTCACAATACTTATCATCTGAAATAGAACTACTAAATAGCACAACCAAAGTTATTGTGACGCTTGGAAAGATAGCTTTTGATTCGTATTGCAAGATCTTTGGGATAAGGGGGTTGAAATTTGGCCACAATATGTTATACACTGTTAATGAAAATAAGACGCTGATAGCTTCATATCATCCGAGTAGGAGAAATACTAATACGGGCACATTAACATGGCAGATGTGGATTAGCATTTTTGAAGTTGCCCGATCTATAATAGATCATCAAAAAGAATAATAGGCTATAAAGATCATAGCAACAGCGCTTCATGAATTGTCATCTGATACTACGAAAGATGACTCCACTGGATTCAGTAATGAGGGTCATCCTACGTCGTACTTCCTAATGTAAAGCGGAAGATCTTGACAGTTTCCTCTTCACTACGATTCTGTATGATTTATTTCCTCAGCAATTTGAAGGCGTGATCGCCGGTACCTGTTCTGAAGTAATGGGTAATCCATAGCATCGCAAGAGATTCGAGAAGTCGTGCCCCTTGCAAGTCCCCCATGTCTATAGTTTCCCAGCCAAAAGGGATTAGGATCCTTTCAGTAACCATTTTCTTGGCCTGCTCATCATTTCCACATATGAACATTGTGGGTGGACCTCCTGGAAAATCCGGATGAACCATGTGGGGGTTGCCGACAATATTAAATGCCTTGACAATCTTAGCTTTGGGAAGCAAGCGCTGGATTATTTCGGCCGCAGAGTCTGTATAGCCAACTGCCATTCGTGGTGGAAGGCCTTGTGAAAAATCCAGCGGATTAGTAGTGTCAATAACAACTTTATTGACCATGTTGTTTGGGCCTGCCATTTCTATGGCATTTGAGGTACCACTCCATGAAGTAGAGAGTATGATCAAATCGTCGCCATATGAGGCCGATTCAGCGAAGCTTCCGACGGATGCGTACTCTGGTTCCCTTGCTCCTTTTTTTCTGTGTTTGTCAATCCATTCCACAACTTCCTTCTTAGATGTATCGCGAGTTCCGAGCTTCACTTGGTGCCCTAGGTCTAGTAACCCATCTGCAAGCCTACGGCCCACGTCTCCAGATCCAATTATACCTATCTTCATGATTCCTACTGGGTAAAGTCATGACTTATATGTTAAGTCTATATTCTCTCTAGAAAAACTAATGGATAGAAGGTCCGGAGTTTGTTTTATTCAATCTTAC
>DASQQK010000050.1:0-3612 GCA_035643435.1 Nitrososphaeraceae archaeon
TTGAACTTCTGGTTTGGTGGAAGTTTCAGCATCCGATCTACCAGGCCCCCATACAAAATGATAGTGTTCACCATCTGAATGTTTATGTTTACCTATTGTTTGATGATTCTTTGGAAAGTCAGAATCTATTGGCATAGTATATACAATAAATAGTCATTATTGTTGATAAAGGATCCATATAGTTCCCTGGGGATAACGTATAATGACAGGATACGACAGCCGCAAGAACAAGGTTAAGTATTATTCACTGGATGGCACGTACTATTGGACTATTTATTAGTAATGAATGCTGAATGTGCTCATCTTGTTTGGATTTACAATATATCTTATGCATCTAGCAGACTACTTAAAACGCAAAAAGTTCAAGAAGAAAGATGACGAAAAACATTCTTGACACAATATAAAATGCGTTTCTAATTATGAAAATGGTAGAGATTTCTATGGTGAAGCTATAAAGATTTAGAATTAGGTCAGATTCAGAGATTATAAAAAAGCAGACGGCCAATGAATGTTCTGATGACTACGAAGTGGCCGTCTACCCTACCCATGGTATCTGTTGGTAATCCTAGTATAGTACGTTAAACTATTAAGGTTTTTGTGATAAGGTAGGACGACCAAAAAATTGGAGCTGACCAATGACAAAGTGTGTATTGTGTGTATTCTGGCCGCCTACCTTTGTAGAGGTTCTCGCTATTTCGAAGGTATGATATAAAAGGATTTTAGTTACGTCATTAGACTAACACTATTTAGCATATTCTTGCACTGTGTACTACTTCACATCAAGCATTTGAACTCATAGCGTAGGAATCTAGAATCAGATAGCACCTTATAAATAAAAGGGATTTCGGAACTTGGTTATCTATAATAAAGGTAGGACAGCCTCAAACCTCACTCAACCACCTCGTAACCACTAATTCTATGATTTGCTTTAGACACAATTTGAGATATGAATATGTGAAATATGGATATTCTTACTTCTATCAAAATTAACAGTCGGCAAATTACATGTTATTACTTGGATCTGGAAGGTGGTCTACATGACTCCAAATATTAAAGGCTATTGTATCACCTGAGGGAGCGGTAGTGACCCAACCTGACACCGGATTCCATCCATTATTACCTATCCATAGTGAACCACCAAGAAGATATGATTTATGCCCATACTCATCAGTATTAATGATAGGAGGATCATTCGGAAGTAATTCCAAAGTAAAAGGCTTCCTAAATGTTTGATTATCTACAGTTACTTTTATGACGCCTTTCCATAATAAACCCTCTTGAGGATTAAAGTAGAAACTCGTATCATTCTCAAACTTCAGCCCATCAGTCACATTCTTAACATCGAAACCAAATCTCAAAGTGTCCAAATTGGGGACAGGTTCGCCTAATTTGGCAGGGGTGGGTATAATGTAACCAGATCCTTTCTTTCCTTCTTCTATTTCTTCTGGTTCTACACGAATAAGAAGCTCTATCTCTCCGTTAATTCCGTGGCTAGGTATATTATTCCAACTCTCTACTATTGGTTGCGCATACGCTAGCATATAACGAAGTGACATCATAGACACACTATACCTAGCCTCACTGTGATCATAGGTATAAAGGAAATAATATGCAACACCGATGCCCAAGACTAGAATGAATGCAATTATTGCTTGTTTATTCGTTATATTATCTCCGATCATAGCATGGTAACAATCTTTACATGTATCCTCTGTCTTTAAGAACATTTCAGCGATCACATCACCAAGTACTTTGTTAATTCTTTGCTCACTAGTCCTCCACCAAACGTCGTAACTCGACAAATTCTTCTTTACTGATCTCACCTTTTACAAGTCTCATCTTCAATATTTTGACAAATTCACCAATATCATTACCCTTATTTCCTTCGTTAGACTGTTCTGGTTCTTTGACGTTCTCATGAGAAGGAACCGATTTGTTTATGGTCCTATTACCCGATGGAGAATGAGTGGTTGAGGAATAGGTTGATGGTTTAAGCATTTGCTGGTCGTTGTTATTTTTACTAGTAGTATGATCTGCAATACTTGTACCTGATGGGTTAGATGATGAGTCGGCACTTTTATTTTGATTGGATTTTGCAATAATGGGTACACCGATTGGCGTTTGACTACTAAGAGTGGCACTAATCTTTTGATTAGGCTGAGATTTTTCTTTCTTTACATGTACTACTTGATCATAGAATTGTGATGCCCATTCTCTTATGGCCATTCCTTGAAATGAAGAGATTCCAAACCTAGGTTCTTGGGGAATTCCGTTTTCGTCCATATATGGAATCACGATATGATGTGCTTTCCCCGTTTCATGCATCACTGCCGTACCAAATCCGATGTTTTCCCAGCTGCTACCACCCGCTGCAACTTGTTTTCTTCTTGATTCTTCTTCAATTAGCCATCTTTCAGTTATGATTGAGGACAAAGGAATTGTTATTTTCCACGTCTTGGAAGGGTCCTTATCAGGATGAACGAACAAGACATGTTTTTGGGTCAGATAAAGAGAGCCGTACTCAGCTTTAGTAAATAAACCGCCAGCAAGATGTGCCTTGTGACCTCCATAATATTCTGCACCTTGTTTATCTATGATAACCCTTCCCCAGCGGTTTTCAAAGCAATTACGACATAATTTTTCTGAATCGTAGTAGAAATAGGATTTGTCCCTTAAACATAATCTGCACAAATCTGGCCTAAGATTGATCATTAGTAGCTTTTGTAATCCGCGGTCATTCTCTGTGTCTCTCAGCAGAAGAATCTGCTTCTGGATCAAGTTGGCAAAATCATCTTCTACGTCAAGGCTAATCTCTTTATTAATGGTTGAATTAGGATCTTGGTAAATCAACTGTATTATAAGATCATGACGTTTTTTGAACCGACCCCTAATGTGAGAAGTTACTTTTACTTTTTTGATAGATCTAGCTGATATGGATAGAATAATTTGGTTATCCTTTCTGAATTCAACCTCGTTGTTGTATGTCTTAGGAATAATAGCCAATTTGTTTGCGTCATATATGCTGTCTTGTATGTTGTCTGCACTATCTAAAATCGCAACATCAAACAAATGGGGTTTTAGCAGAATTGGATCAATGTAACCAGAGCGGCAGTCACTAGTTGTAGTTCGAATATTATCCACCACATATGTTTCATATGCCGAATCAAATGGAATTTTTGTAACTAGGGATTCAAAAAATGGAATTATAAAATCGGCCTGTGGTTTAGTAGTGGGCTTGAGATCATATACGTCTATAAACGTGTTTGTCTGATGCTTGTTACTTAATATAATTAGAAACTTCGGCGATTTGCCTTTAATTTGATAGCTACTCTTATTAACATCTTCTATCTTGGCCTTTAGTTTGTCACATACCTCTAATACATCTTCAAATACTGTGCTTCTTGACTCAGGTACAATAACATGACCACGAGTGATTGAAGTCACATAATAGGAATATTATTCCTAATTGAAAAAGTTTTAAGTCCCATCTAAGCGGCGTCGTGCATATATACCAGATCTCAGAAGCCCTGGTCCGGAGTGTTATTCCATGCGTCTCCGTAACTGGAACATATATGGAAATTCATTTGTATTCCCCTTGAGCTTGATTCGTAA
>DASQQK010000051.1:0-6031 GCA_035643435.1 Nitrososphaeraceae archaeon
GTTCTTCAATATTGCATCTGTATATTTTGGAAAAGTGGATTTTTCAATACATGTAGCAAGATTAGTATGAACTGATGTTCGGATACTTGGCTGAGGTAATTATTTGTCCAGTTGACAAGACTTTAAAGTGGTTTCAAGAATTCATGAGGAGGAGAGTTTAGGCGGAGATATACGGGATATCATTCTTTCATCTGGAGAGAATGAAGTTACCGTGGACCAAATTAAGGTCCAGCTCTCAAAGCAGCTAGTAACAGCTATCAGCAGACAGCAGGTACACAGTTACCTAAAAGAGCCATGGGCCAAAAGTCTACTGCACAAAGAAAAAAATAGATATTTTATGAAGCATATAGTTACGTATGATGATTGGTCAGTGTTCTCTACATTTATTAATGAATTGCAATATTTTTCAAATTTCAAAGAATTATGGCAGAATAGAGAATTTCGATCAAATTTTCAAAAGAATTCGCTAGAGAATATCCTCTTTCAGTTTTCCAATCAAGTTGGGGCGCTGCTCAGTTACATAATAATTGAAGCTCTAAGACCTACTGAAACTCTGAAATTAGTGAAGAAGAGAAAAAAGATTGCTACACAGTTTGTAAGAGAAGCTATATCCCCTGAATATCTTCTGCAGACGTTTTTGAATAATCTTCCATTTGGTTTTAGGGAGAAATATGGAATTGGACCATGGCATATAGTAACAGATGAGGAAGGTAAGAAAAAGAAAGCGATGATCAAGAATAGTAACATTGGCCCTGAAATAAACCAGTTATATATTAACGAAAATCAAGATCCATTGAAAGATCTAATCGATGCTTATAATAGAGTATATCCACATCTTCATGATTTATTGGAAAAAGAATACCAGAAATATGTCGATAGGAATCAGGAATGGACTCAATGCGATCATCTATGGGAAACTGTCAATATCCATAAGATAGGTGTAGGGTATAAGTGTCACAATTGCTTTAAAACAATTGAGGAGAAAGCGTTTGAGAGGAATTTTCTAAACTAGACTTTTACTGCTGCTGTTGTTCCACTTCTAATATTCCTGATTGAAATAGATCTTTTGCAAAGCTGTTCTTTCTATCCCCCTCCATGTTTCCGAGTGTCGAGATCAGATTTTGTAGTTGAGATTGCATTATATTGACCTGCTTTTCCATAGCACTAAAGCTAGATTCTTTTTGTTTCTGTATTTCTAGAGTCTCATTATACGCATCGTAGGTTAATACCATATTACACTTAGATGTATACGATTATGGAAAGCCTGATTTGCTTGGCAAAACCATCGCTAACTTGCCAGACATAATTGACATTGAGGAATTGAAAGTGAAGACAAAGGCTTTATGAAAAAGAGAAGAAAGAGTTGAGTTTATCTAATTGCAATCAAAAGGATGGATTTATCCCAGACGAGTGTTTAGCTCTACAAGAAGTGATATGAATTGACTCTGAAAATCAAATCATTAAAGGAACAAACTGAACCAGAAGATGGTCTCAGGATCCTAATTGCTAGATATAGACCACGAGCTCTTCCTAAACATAAAGAGAATTGGAACGAATGGTGGAGAGAGCTAGCTCCAAGCAAGGACCTACATAAGCTTTACATAAAAGACAAAATTATAGGTTGGTCTGAGTACAAAAGACGATTTCTAATTGAGATCATAAACAATCCCAAAGCATTAGAAAAAATTCAAGAGTTAAGAAGGTTGAGTAAGAATAAAGATATTACTTTATTATGTCATTGTTATAATGTAGGGGATCACTGTCACCGGTACCTAATTAGAGATATGATTGAATCGCCAACAGAAGCAGCATAATACAAGAAACAAAATGCACGTAGAAAGCTATACTGATAGCGATATAATATGATTTCTAAATCCATCTATATGCATCTTCTACGGTGATGCTGATCCTGATACTTATACTAGGAGATATCATATAAAGTAAACAAGATAATAATAAGGAATTAATCAAATATCCTTATATTGTGCTGTCATGAACACTAACTATACGGTCTAACGTTGAAATTAACTTAAGGTTTAATGTACGAGTTCAGACAATGCTTTAGTATATGTGCGATAAATGCAGAATCGCTTTCAACTACCACTCACGATCGCTTATCCCCACTCAAGAACTACAAGTTACCTTTAGGGTAACTCAGTAAAAATATTATTAAGAAAAGGTTACTGGACTACTATGACCTTAAAATGTCCAGCCTGTTCAGTCACCTTTTCTCCTACCCTGCGCATGGTGCCCTTGGGCACCAATAAAGCGGGAAATGACGTTTACTTGTATTTTCAAAATTGTCCTAAATGTAACGAGCTCCTGATTGCCGTGAAAAAGATGAAACTGTTTGCCCCGATGCCCTCATTTAACGATACAGAAGGACTGATTTTTCTTAAAGAGTGATCAGTACTTTATGGGCATAACTAAAATCATATACACTGGTCATTAAATAGAACAACATTACGAGTGTTTATTTCTTCGTAACCTAATCTCGACAAGTTTCTTCATTACTTGTTCTACTTGTTTGTTTATTTCCTCCTTTGTGAGTGATGCAAAGTAGTTGGCGATGTCTGGCAATGATAAATCGTATGTATATTGTAGTACTTGAAAAGGTATCATGGCCTATAGTAGTAATTATACTCAACGGCCTAAGCCTATAGTACTAACTATCCTACAAGTTTACCAAGCTGTCTTGTTACACCGATTACACTGTCAATGCTATTGCTAATGGGTGATCGATTGTAGTTGAGTATTGCAAGATCTACCCCAATGTCTCTGATTCGTCTCAAGTCGTCTGCTAATTGTTCTAGATTTCCATTTAAAAGATGTCGGAGATTTCTTTGTTGCCCTTGCCAGTTACCTTTATTCCCCATCGGTTCAGAATAGGCGTTACTGGTCGAACATTCAATATTTGGGTATACAATCGCAGCGATTTCAATATCATCAGGATCCCTATTTATTTTCAGGCATTCTTTTCTTATCTTTTCAATATTGGTCTTCGTTTGTCTCAACGAATCACGTATAGTACAAATCCATCCGTCAGCATGATTTGCAATTCTTGCAAAGGTTTTCTCACTATAGCCACCAAGGTAGATAGGGATATAAGGTTCCTGACGTGGTTTAGGACCAATCTTTGATGGAGGAATGTCATAATACTGTCCCTCAAACTCTACTATGTCATTCTTCCATATCAATTTCAATAGTTGTAAGTATTCGTCTGCCCTATCACCTCGATTCTTAAATGGGATCCCTGAGGCTTGATATTCATCTCTTGACCAACCAATTCCTAAACCTGCAATCGCTCTTCCATTAGATAAAATATCAAGTGTAGCAAGTCTTTTTGAGAGTATTAGTGGATTGTGAAAAAGCATATCAACAACCGACGTTCCCAGCTTGATTTTTTTAGTTTTTGACGCCACAAATGTCAGCGTTTCGATTGGATCAAAAATATACTGCCAGTCATGGGGGAACATACCATCTTTACTTCCAGGGTAAGGGTTCAGTGGATTAACAGGCCATATCAACCTCTCCAGGACCCATAGGGAGTGGAGACCTGCAGTATCAGCCTCTTCCGCAATACGTATGATATTGCCCTTATTGGCCTTATTTATACCAGTTTGAGGTAGCCGTAATCCAAGTTGCATATTTTTAATTGTTAGTCATATGATACAATATGTTGCGAATAGATGATGATGATCTACCTTGACGGTAAACAATAGATTGAACATCCTAATTGTATTGCAAAAATAGCTGCCTGCATTCTGATCTATGATATCATTCCTTATTGGCTAAATCTACGATACTGTGATATGGTATTGTTGCAATTCCGACATTTGTATTCTCCTTTTTCAACCAAAATAACATTTTCAGCCATCTCTTCATTAGGAGCTTCATAAATGAGTAGTGGACTGCCATCATATTCCTTTCTACATTTGTTACAGTAATATTTCAAAAATCTATCTTCAGCTAGTCTTCCCACATTTGCCAAGAATAGATGAGGTACTCCGAGATTCGCTTTCATTTCTTCGTTCTCAGTCAGTTTGGCAATTGCATAGCCGCCTGAGCCTAACAATTTCTTTTCCTCTAGATCTTCATCATTTTGACTCATTTCTATTTCCTGATCACACTTACTTCTTTCTCTTCTTCACCCAATTTAATCTCTTATTATTTAGGGACTCAAAGTTTTCGTAAATATATGGTCTTTTTTTCCTCATTCCCTTAACTATTGGTTCAGCCTTTTGCCAGAATGGTGTAGGATTAAACATATCAAAATAGAGGTTCAGATCTATCAATTTATATTTTATAATGACACCCGACAATTCAAAAAAACCACAAACGGTAATGAACTGAGATCGTTCATTTGAAGAACCAGGATATTTCTGTAGGTACTCTTGATAACTAGCTGCGTCGAGGTCCTCTAAGAACCAGAGTATCGAATGCCTATGTTCATCGTACAGCTTGTACAGCTTAAGCAATGTGTCTACGTTCTTGTTATTATCTTTCATCACATTTTTCCTCTAACTCCGACTAACTATATGCTGCTCATTTTTCAAACCTAGCTAGAGAATATCTATAATTTCGATGTGAATGTTTTTCATTCCAGTGCTCAACAAAACTGCTAATGATTGGTTGTAAATGACCTACTGCACTAAGGGATTGACTGTACTGATTTGCGATCTTGCCCATTGCTCTACCAAACTTCACGCATGTCCAGCACCCTACAAATGGAATCAAAGGAGCCATATAGTATCCTGTTTGTCTTCCAGTATAGCCCCACGCTTCCCCCACAATACAGTACTTTGAATCATGTGCAAGTATTTTCAAATCTTGATTATCTAAACCTGTTCTAAGTTTGGACGCCCAAGTAGGACATATATCTTCAAATGCCAAGTATTCTGATGATGATGATCCACCTTTCTTGGCTTTCTCCTTTTGCATTACAATATAATGAGAAGTACTTCCCTATAAACAGGAGTGGTATCCATAATTATATGCTTGAGTAAGTCATTTGTATTGATATCTTTCGTTTGGATCTAACAAGGTGCTAACGATTATGATTTTTTTAATCCTGATAGAAAAATTGAAGAAGTTACTGAGGGTTTACCATGCTTTTTTAGAAATTCACTTAGAAGTATATCCAAGAATAATACATCAACTATTTGTAATTACATAACTGCTCTAATCAGAGAGCTTAACAACAGACATTAGCTCAATGAACGATCCACCCTCACACCCTCACTAACTCATGCTAGAATTTAGTGATCTAATTATCCTTATCAAGTCCTCAATTTCATTGCGATCCAGCTCTTCCACAGAATCGATCCTCCTTTTTATCATCGCCTTTGTTTCACCTAATACAGTTGTAGGTCTTTTTGAATCTTTTTCTTTCGTCCTTCCTGATACCAGAGTTGAACCTAGCAGTCCTACGAATGTCCAAAGGAATCCAATGGCTGCGAACATCATTATCCCCGCTACAATCTTACCAAAATTAGTTACCGGGTAATATTCTCCGTATGCCACAGTAGTTATGGTTTCTATGGACCACCAGAAGGCGTCATTAAGATTTGCGATGTTTGCGCCGGGTTTCCCTACCTCTGTTATGTAGATACCCAGTGCTCCAAAAATGATACTAATAGCAGAGAGTGTTGCTAGTATTAGCAATTCACCACCCCTGATGTATGACCAGAGATTATAGAGGCGAATCAATCTGAAAATTGCGATGAATCGAATATAGCTAAGTACTCCCGATGATGCGATTTCTGGAGCTCCCGTAATGATAATTGGCATCATAGCTGGTATCTCATACCAGTGATTCACCATAAAACTCTTCTTGGTTTTGGAACGACTCAGCCGCTTAATATAGTCATATAGGAGAATAGTTATAGATACAAGATCTACAGCTCTGAGGAACCACTTCTCGGACTCTGTTAAAGGAAATAAGTAATCCACGAATACATCAATCACAGAAACGATAATGAAGATACAGACAACAAGATCCCACTTCCAGTCTTTATCTATTTCAGTTGTT
>DASQQK010000052.1:0-5387 GCA_035643435.1 Nitrososphaeraceae archaeon
TTTTATTAGTTTATCTAGGGTAGGTGGATTTGGACTACGATTAGAAGTTTTCTTTTACTTGGATAACTAGGTTGTTTGTATCTCACCGTCCTCTGTGATTACATTGCTACGAAGCAACTCTCCATAACAAGAGTCACAGAACACTAGGAATTTACCAGTAAACCCATTAGTGAGGATTAGTAACTTAAGTTAATGTCGGATTGAAAATAGCCCCCCGAAATCAGCCACCACCACAGATTGTCCAAACTCTCCAGGTAAATCAACAGATGTCGCATTCTCAGACCCAATGCAATTACCTCATATTATCGTTCAACTTATAACTGAACCAAGTAGAGCTCCACTTATATGAGGATATAACCAAAGAAGTGATTAGTGGCATGCAAAGGTATCTGCGCCAGTTATAGAGTGTTAAGACCTCATGGTGCTGATGTTAGCAGATATGCCAATGGACAGAAGAGGTGCCAGATCTGTTGTGTGTTTATCATTTGGGGTGGCTTGCATTGTCCTTGTTGTGGGACTAGATTGAGACTAAGACCTCGAAATATGAGGTCAAAGCAGAGATTAATTGCTGACCCTCACGAAGGTACGGCTGGACGGTACTAGTAACATAGCACGCCAGACTTGTGGTCTGGATCATGCTGGTCATGTAGAGTACAAAAAGAATTATGGTTGGTTTTGTTACCATTGATAGCTAGGTGATTGTAATCCTACCCCACTTACTACAAACTTCATGCTCACTTTGTAACTAACTTTGGAATTGCAGCAGGCTATGTAATCCTAGATGATGTAGCTATGAAAGATGTTAATAGATGCAGTTACCTATGCATGTACTTGACTCAAAAAATCTTACCTTAATAGATGGTCGGATACCTTGAGGCTAACTTTGAGGATGCTCTACTTCTTATATGGAATCTATATCATGAGTACTTCCGGAGACATACAGATTATAAATCATATGCCATTTGCAGAAAAATTCCTCTAGATGGTAGATGATGCGGCTATCTTAAAACATCAAATTACCCCGTGTACAAGTAATAACCAGACGTCAGATGGAAATTTGACTGGCTGAATTAATTCGATCAGTTAATATTTATTTTTATGTTGTTGCAAAGACGGTAAACTTTGGTATTAAAGCATTATTTACTTTACCGATTAATATTACGATGGTATTTATATGTCAATGTATGGTTACAAATATTGTTAACTAAAAGAAGAATTGCCATTGCAATTGCCGCAGCCTTTGCGACTTACCTGGCCAGCAGGTACATCTTAAAAAAAGGCAGAGAAAAGAGTTCCAGAGTCTGTAAAACGGAGTAAAGACAACAACAGCTAGAATGGAAGCAGACTATGTATGATGATTGACTATGCTATATTTAGCCTCAGTCATTTCCAGTAGAATTAATTTAGACAGACTACTATTTTCTATTACTTTGAGTTAAAAAAAGTCGTTCTAAATCATCTGAAATTGAGATATCAAATTTGTTTAGAATATCAATTCCCAAAACACTGGCAGCAGGTGGACACAGTCTACCATCAACTGTGAGATAATTTGAAAGATCAAGTTCGTCAACAGCTAGGTTGTATATACCGGTATCTGCATACAACAATAAGCTGCATTGGGACAAAATGAATGCTTTAACGCTCCCACCCAATCCTGTAAACGTTCTGCCTTCACGTAGATTTGTCTGGAGTGTTGTGTACGGTACATCATTCCAGCTAAGTAGTGTGGTTGATGCACCAGTATCCACCAAGAAATTAATCTTAAAAAGCGATTCCGGCCGTTTGGTAATTACAAATGTAGGTACATAGTATCTCTGGTCATTAAAGCATTTATAGCATTCAATAAACAAATCTGCTGTTACACTTCATTTCTCTTGTTTCTTATATATTCTACTACGACATCTAAACGGTCTATATTAAGTTGTTTTAAGTCACGTTCAAAATTGTTCATTTCCTTGTTATGTGCTACTACTTCATGATTCTTAATTGCAATATATTCCAAGTTAAATTCTTTTATTACTTCATTGTAATTTTTCTGGAGCCATCTGCTATCATCAATAAATTGATCAAATTGCTCGTCAGTGACTATCGGCATATGTGATGTCTCACAAATGGAGAATATTTACATCTTTTTAATTCGAATTCTGATTAATTCTTGATATATTTAAAACTCAAACACTTTTATTGACAAATCTGAAATAAGACCAAACTCAGTTTGTCACCGATTTACTTCAAATTATTTGATATAATCAATTGTTCAATATGTGAATCAAAGTTGTTCCGGAAGTCTTGATTACTTATACTAATAACTGGAGAGTAGGCCGGTCTAGTTTCATTTGGTTTTAGCCATGTTACCACAATTTGTTAGCCATCTGTATCTGACCTGATAGTTGTGGCGCTTGGTGTCTTTAACTTGGTTAATAGTATCACCAGGTTGTAGGCCGCTACCACTACCATTCTGACAACTTTTCCATTGCACTTTCTATAAGCCTCACTTCATCTTCAACAAATGGAAACCCTATCCCTTCTAAGGTAAGTCTTTGTTTCCTGTAGGTCTTTCTTATACAAATCAAGGGCAGTGTACAACAGCTCTTTGTTACTTGGATAACTTTCGCCTTCCTGTGTCCATTCTTGTATATCGCCTCTGCCTCGTACCTCTGCCTCATACCTTGTCAGATCCAGCCTTATGATCTGGTTTGCTGTCAAAGAAGTGTCTCTCCTTACAGCGTCTATTCGTTGTGCTAAGCACGTATGTGAATTATCCTTATATTTTCGTCTACCAACATTTGTTCTTATTCGACTGTCATGGGTATATTAGTGGTGGTCTACCCCTCGGATTATGGAAAATTGTTATCATGACCTTGGCAGCGTATGGATCAGGTTATCTTTGTCCGTCATTCCGATTCGGACGCGCTAAGTCATAACATGGACAAGCTGGGTTTTGTTAGTGTGCCGGTTCCCTCGAATATAGCACATTTTCTTGGAATAGCACGATCAAAAATCTACCGACTCTTTAGACAATTAACTCAATACGAATGAATATGTCACCATCAAATACCTGTGGATAATTGCGTGGAAGCCGCAAGAACGGGTATTCATCAGTTTTCAGCTAAACCGCGCCTGGATTAAAATTCAAATGTGAAAAATTCAGAATGCGCGCAATTCGATAAGGCGTAGATACTTATATTGTTCAGGATTTATACTACTCAATAATGCCACTTCCAGAGAGCAAGGTGACAGTTATGATGAAGCTGATGGTGTTATCATTTCTAGTTTTATCAATAACTATGAAAGACGAGGTATTAGCGCAAAATCAATCCCGTTCCGATATGCTAGATTTAGACATTCAAGGTGTCTCCGCCTTCGTTCCCGAAAATCAAAATATCTATACAATAAGAGGAGAAGTGTTTAATAACAACACATTCCCCTTCAACAGTGTTCAAGTTTCAGCAACGTTGTATGACAATAATGGCCAAGTAGTGGGAGTAGGTTCAGGATATACCTCGCCATCAGGTATTCAATCAGGTCTAAAAGCTCCATTCAAAATTGACATTTTTGGTACTGAGATAATGGGAGGGATTGAAGCAGTTAATAATTTTACATTGCAAGTTGCTGGAGATCTGCAAGTACAACTGTTTCAGTGATAGTTGTACTCATCAGTGATCGGATGATTATCGATAATTGTGAATTGACGTAGTATAGGATTCAGTATGCATAACCATGCATAGTCTGAACCAACCTGCACGCGGGTGCACATTACATAATTCTTCATACTGGCAAAACTGAAATATGGATATAGATCCAGCTCCTATAGTAGCGGATACAGGTAAAGTGAAACATTGTTGGAGAACTATGATGGAAGAATCTTATATAATCAAAGTTTATAATATATCTCCAGAGTACGAAGATGATGACAGCAATGAAATGGATTTGTATTTATTGCAACAGCATTATGGATAGGACAAACTTTGCGGAGTTCATAAAACAAAGCGACAACGACAAGAATAGCACTCAAGAAGCACGAATAAACTATCATAGTTGGCGTCTGCTCCCAGAGTAATGCAAGGTGTGAATATCCTTTAAGATATCGAGAGGAAGACTTGAATTCTCTTCAACTAGTAACGTTTAACGGATAGCATCAATTCTTTGGTTATGGCTCATTATGCAAGGGGTCGAAGTCCCAGCCAGTTTTTGCGATTGTTCAGGCTTTCCAATATAATGAGTGACTTTTAAGTCCTGGAATAGACACGTTGCGACATGAAAACGCCCATATGATAAGAGTAAAGCTAGCCTCGGCTCAGCAAACGCCTTGACATCTCCTTAGAAATTTCTTCATGTTTAATCACCTCATCTCTTCTGCCGGGAGTCTTCATCTGTTGTTGGTTCACTAGTTTCCTTTCCTCGAGTAATTCGTCAACTCCATAATAATTACCAATGCCAGATTGCCTTTTCTTCCTTAATTCTAAAGTGTAGCGTTCTCTAAACTCTTTTTCTTCCGTATCTCTAGTAGATGTGTCTGTTTGAGTCAATTTGAAATTAGAAACAACCGCTGACGCTTCATTAAACATTTGTTTCTGAATGTCTACAACGTATAAGATTGTATTTGATTCGGAATATATTGATATATTGGGGTATAGAATTGGAATGCTATTTTGTGTACGATCCGATACTATTCTAATTTAGCAAAAATGGTTCACTTAATAAAGATGCCCAGATACCCTAACATGTTGACATATATGTTAGTTTAACCATATGATACTCAAATGTTGTGTGGTAATCATCCTTGACGCAAAATAGTTTTCCACTACGGCAATGGCATGTCGATCATATGGAAAAAATAGTTCTAAGGTTTGTAACGGGTCTTTCTCCAGACGCTACCGCTTGGGAGAGGAGGATTCATAAGCGTTATGGTAGAATAGCCAGTGTTTGCAAACAAATAAACTATGATATTAAACAAGGGGCTACAAACGATCAGGTACTCTTGTTTTTGCAGAAAATTAGATGCGATTCTTCCTTTTCTGTTCTTAGAGAGATTAGTGGTTCATTAAACAGATTAGAGGAATTAGAAAATGAATTTCTTCCAGATAAAAAAAAATACAATTGGTACTAAATGTGGATCTAAGGATCAAAGGATCAACAACAGATTATTTCAATATTAATGGTAATGAAATATGGTAAATTAATATCGAAATATGGTGAACTCTAGGCAGTCACATCCCATAGGTTTCTCAATCCCCAACTATCACCCATTATCGTTTCTCCAGTTGCCGGATACCGTCACCATCCTGACTACTGAAGCAATGCTAATATCGACAAGTAGCAGGAATACAAGAGTTCTTAAGTAATGGTTGCTAAGTAATATCCATGCCATATTTTCAATCAAGTTC
>DASQQK010000053.1:0-3238 GCA_035643435.1 Nitrososphaeraceae archaeon
TATAGAGGTGCTGTAGATACAAATAGCCCCTACCTTGGTAATGTAATAAAATCTGCATCTTCCAATCGATCACAAGCCGTTATAGCAGTTCCACTATACTCTCCAAGCGACCAGTCGCTACTAGGTATATGGGCAGGCGGCATTGATTTTAACCTGTTAAATGAAGAACTTCAATCGCTGGATCTAACTGCTCATAACGAACGAGTAGTCTATGTTGATGGCAACGGTACCAAAATCGCTGATTCTGACAAAAAATTAGGTCTTAATTCCTCAGAATCGTTTGGTGAGCTAGAGAGCTTACAGAACGCAATGAATGGAAAGTTTGGTTCCATAGAAGAAAGGGTTGGTCAAACGCCAATGATTGTTTCTTACTATCCTGTAGAAGCTCTGCAAAATACATGGGCAGTACTTTGGATGCAGCCGATAAGTCATGGCCTAGTGGATAATGCCACCATGACAACCTCTGATCTTAATAACACCTCAGCAATTTGGTAAACGCTTCGCAACAGTAACTGGCTTCTCAGCAGCATTTTTGCTCTTGTTTTTTTCTTGTTTTTTTCTTGTTCTATGGTTCATCATGAAGTCCGTTAGAGTTGTGTTCTTGTCTTTCTTTGTTCTTGTTCTGGGGTTTGTGATATCTGCTTCATTGAAGCCTTTTCATAAAATATGATATAGTCTAAGGTGTAAGCACGATTTAGAAAGTAAGGACATCAGAGATTTTATACATCATGCAACATGAACAAGCACTATAAAATTTTGCCGATAACGCTGCCAGGAGAATATGAATGTAGGCATCCATGAATGCCTATTCTTATTTAGTGTCTGCTAGGAGTGAACTGTTGCTGAAATGATGAAGAGGACGATGCCCAAGCGGTTGCTAGATTAGAGTTATATTCAGCAATTGCTTCTACCGTTCTACTGCTGTTTTTCACATTCTCTCTTAGCGCGTGCAGTGCATTGATCGTTAACTGATTGTTGATATCTGCCATTCTAATGAGGTTGTTAGTAAAATCACTTGATTGTCTTACTACGTCCTGGACATATGGTGCTGCTGCATCTGAGATGATAACATTGTTGAAATTGCTGTTGCTGCTAGCTAATTGCTTTTGAATTGATGTTGTTCTCTGAACGGCAATTCTAACTACATCTATACATTCTTGTTGCAAGTTGGATACTGCTTGTGCGTACTGTGCTTGAACCTTTGCAGATTCATTTATTAATCTTATGAAATTGTCATTTGCTGTGTCGAATATGTGAGTTACATTGACTGCTGCTGCTGCTGCGACATCTGTAGTACCTGCACTGTCTTTTGACCTTCTACTGTCTGATGATGACATAACTATTGATAGAACCCATCCATATATAAATATTGGTATTAAATGGTATCAAATACCACGCAACCCCATTTAAAGGATGTATATACTAGTTTCATCTGGTATTCGCCTAAGCGCGCGTAATTGTTAGCTGTAGAAATTGAAGAAGTTGCATCTCAAAATCTAGTTCGCCTCTTCTAACTGGCTATAAAAACCCAAAGACTCCTGAGCCTACTAGAATAAAGTCGTTGATGTTTAAACTTGGTAACTTTGAATAACCGTTGGTTGCCAATTCGTCTTTTTATAACATTCTGTGACTATTTTTTGCACAGTAACAGTTAGACGTATCAATACATTCATTATGTCTTCCATCAGCACAACACTCACATACAGTTCTGGAAGATGAGGCCATTCCAGCGCCGCTCTTTGTCTCAATGTATTCCTTCTGGCTTTCAGAGATGTCCCGGCTATTCGCCAATTCAATGCTATATGATAGTGCTATCTAAATAAGAGTTTGTTGCACAACATCAGCTACTTGACGTGTTAAACCACAACCGTAATTCAGCTAACATATCTTCCCCGTGTTTATAATCCAATAAGAATATTCCATATTTCTGAATTTTATATTTTCCTATCGTACTGATATGAAGATAAAGCACATGTTTCCTTATCTGAGGAATTTGTTGAACGCTATCGATATGGTTTAACAATTGGAGCCGATGCGTTACAACATTTGTAACTACCATCTAGAATCCACATTTAATTATGACCAAGATATATAGAGCTGTTCTCGATTTGAAAGTTCTGGGACTAACTAAAATTGAAGTTTGAAGAGTTCAAATTAGGTCAAACGTTCAAATCACATATTTGTATTAGTGAGTATGAATTTAAACAGTACATATTCACGTACTTTTAGGCTGATTCATTTAGTCTTGAAATGAATATACCTAAAAGCATTTTCGAAGCATCTAAGAAAAAATAATAGGTGAATGGATGTATTTATTTCTGTTACTTCCTAAAGATATATGATGAACTTGAGCTGGGCGATACTGCGTAGTTGTCTATTGTTTGAACAAGGCCATCTGGATATGTAACTGTGAATTTGTATACGCCTGAGGGTAGGCTCTTAAATGAATAAGAACCATCTGATTCGGTTCTGATAGAGGTAGAGTAGCCTACATTCTTATCTACCGAGTTTGCTAATGCCATGTGTTTGTAAATAGCTACCAGCGCTCCATCTACAGGCAAGCCTTTTGAGTTTACTACAAGACCATTTACACTACCAAGATCTATATATGGTATATACTGTGTTGGTATTGTCGATGGCGTTTCTCCTGAGGGTAAAGATAATGGCCCGCGATTAGGACCTGCGAAGCTCCGATCTAAAGCTGGTATTGGTATTGGACTTTTGAATAGCATAGATCCGTACATTGCGGAAATTACAATTGCTGTAATAACCCCTATACAAATAATAAGAATTGTCAACATTACAGCGTGGGTATCTAGTTCGTGGTGGCTGTGACGTTCTTTTTCTACTAACCTGTTTGTATCGTATCGAGGTTTTATGGATAATGTCATCTAATTCGAATCACCTCCTCTACAATCATGGAAAGTCTAATCACTTTTTCTATGACGGCACACCGGTTTGTTAGATAAGGTGCGATTCTCACGACTATTATGATGTCAGAAGTTGCTTAACTCTTCTTGTATCATAATGTGATTACTAATATCATCGAAGCATTGAATATGGAGTCATATCCAAATTGGTAATAATGCTACCATAAAGTTCAGGTTTCAGTATTACAAATAATATTTAGTCTATAGGCTGACCAATTAATTTCATTCTAGATTTATTTGTCTGCTCACTTACACATATATCTTAGTAAAATCAAAATCAAAAAAAAGTAATTGGGTGATTAAAAATT
>DASQQK010000054.1:0-24423 GCA_035643435.1 Nitrososphaeraceae archaeon
ATTTTTTACTTTGATGTATAGAGTCAGTCAAAACAGGCAAGAAAAAGAAGTCCTATCCGGTCAATACTGTTCGCGACTTTTTACATAGTACAAACAGGTGATCTACTATTCACAAAAATACAAGTAGGTGTAACGAGCTGCGTATTTGAGTTCATCTTGAGTTTTGGAAGAAAACACGAAACAAATGGAAACACGTGAAAAGAATGTCACGTTTGATTTTGGATGGGAATTCATGAAAATTTGTTTAGTAAAAGGTATGTTGTATATATGAAAACATGATAGTAAGAGTTATTGTCTAATCGACAAGAAAAGGAAAATTGCATATTTACTCTTATAGTCCCTATGAAAGTAGAGTGAGTAGCAGAAGAATAGCCTCAAGTAACAGAACAGAAGCGTGAAGGAGATAGCTCATTAGAAGTAGCGAAGGTGTACTATTAGTGCAGTTCACGAACGAACGTGGGTAGATGTGTACCCACTAACAGGAATCAATAAAAAATTTCTTTGCTAGAATTTTGCTATTCGGGTAATCTAGCTTTATCTATTTTCCTTTTTAGTTTTTATACGATCTCTGGCTTTCTTTACAGCTTTGGCCGTTTCAGGAGCTGCTTCTTTCATATCTTCGACAGTCTGTCTGAATAATTCTGCTGCTTCATTTGCTGCTGCAACGGTTTCGTCTAAAGTCTTGGCAGTATCCTTGATCATTCCCCTTTCTTTTAGATCTCTAGATATCTTGCTTATCTCTACGGTGGTATCCCTCATTGTAATAGTCGCTTCATGTACAGCTGCAATCATCTCATCAATCGCCCCACTTTCACGCAAAGTACGTACAGTATCTCTAATACTTGCTGATATATCCCTAATTGTGCTTGCAACGTTCTTTATTGAATCTATTTTTTGTTGAACATTTGAATCTACAGCTGTTGTTTCTGTGGCCTCTGCTTCTGCATCTACTTCTTCCGCCTCATCAATCATATCTGTAGAGCTAGTCGTATCACTTGCACCTGCCACATTACTTGGTCTTGTACCTTTAGGATAAGTCATTCTGATACTATTAATGCTTTAACATTTATATAAGATATCTCCTTAGATGGCCCGATTCTGCGAATTGTGTATAATATCACAATGTCGCGCACGATAATATGCATTAAAAAACCATATATTAAGAGATCTTTTGATTTTAGTCCCTGTACTTCAAAGATATTTCAAACATACTCATAACAAATCATCAGAATTAGCAACAATATCCGCCCCTAATGCAAATCTCTCCAACTCTAAGATTGCCATTTGTCATAATTTTGAGACTTGTGTATTGCTTGAGTGTCCATTGAGTATTGAGTGCACAAGTACGGCAAATTTAAATATAGAACAGTCATTATTTTTGTCACAAGGATGAAGTGTCAACAGTCTCCAAACCCTAGTAATGTATACAGAAATCATATAAAAAATTGGGGAATGATCTCATCCATCACCATTTCATTTTTGTTCGTAATACTTTTGAATGCCCTAGATGTTGTGGCTCAAACAGGAGTTACTGCTGATGATGAGTTTTTGAGCAATTTTATAGAATTGACGAATAAATCCGGTGCTCTAACAAATTCATATCAAAATGAAATTGGAAAATGGGAGAATAATCAATATAGCGATAATACGATTATGATGATAACGAATGACACTATAGCACAAATAAATAATCTGATCGACGAAACAAACAATCTGCAAACCCCAGAAAAATTTAAGGATGGAGCTTCACTGTACGCAAAAAGCTTGGAAGCAGAACGTGACAGTTATCAGCAGTTTGGGGACTTTGTCAAAACAGGAGATCCTGCATTAAATGAAACATCAACGGACCTTCTAACTGACTCACTGAAATATGAAATCGAAGCCTTTAAAGCAATTCAAACTCCGGCGGAGTAAAGTCAGTATCAAAAGGGGAGAGGCAAAAGGAAGAAGAATGTTCGATCTTTTTTAACCGCGGGATGAGCTTAATGGCTAAATTGTTGCTTTTTTGAGCGGTAATCGATACCAGCGATGATTAAATCACGTCGACATTGATGCTAATGTTATAGTCAACTACGTTTTAGGAACGACAACATCAAATCCTGCAAGGGCTTGAACCTCATGTGAGCTTACTCTTGTAATGATTTGAAAGAGGCCATAATCAGGGAATAAATAAGTCACGGAAAATTGTCCGTTAGGAGCGCTGATGTTGTTAAATTTGAAGTTTCTAAAATCTCCGCTAATATTATCCGTTACCAAGACTTGTGCCTCGAGGTCTTTCCAATATTCTCCAGTACTGATTTTCTGTACAGTAAATTTTAATTCCGTCGGGTTATCAATTATTGGGATTTTTGGATTGTGAAAAACCTGATCTTCAAGTCATGGTTCGAGTCTGTCCAGAGTTGTTCGCTCTACTATGACATCGACTTACATATACACTATGAGAGCAGTTTACCCCATCATGGCCTATTGGATCCTGTCCTTGGGGGGTAGTATAAGGAATACGTTGGGAATGATTATTAAGCGCTCATTAAAAATCAAATCAGAAGCTGAAACTTCGCCATATATACAGGCAGATTTATGTTATTAATATGAGAGCGATATCTTGATATTCACATGTCATGAGGAGGGGCTGCCACAGTACTATAATTTCGAGGGCCAGGGGCTTGCCACAGCACTTAAATACATGGAGTTTGTAATTAATACTGAAAGGTGTATTTTAAGAGCACATATGTATGAAGTAACTTGTCTCCCTTGTGGGATACGAGAACGATTTTCAGAAGAAGACGAGGCAATCATCCATGCATACAACCATGAGAGAGTATTAACACATAGTACCTCAAGTGGTTATTTCGTAAGTGTGGATGAAGTCTAATTCAGAAGGACGCTCTTCTTCCATTTTTCTTTTTATCTATCCCCCCACTGGTAGTACTAAACCCTCGCAATCTATATATCAATCTATATATCAATCTATATATCAATCTGAAATATGGGTGGCCATCTGGAATAGCTGGAGCTGAATTGATATGTATATAATTCCCTTCAAATAGACAAGCCCCTCGCTTGGAATATGTGAGGAAGGCTTAATGGTTAAGGCCGTTATTGTTGAGACATAATAAAATGGCTAGCATTTAGAGCGTATGCTGCGCTTTTAGAGATTTTTTGCTTTTTTGATGTTTTTGATCACTAAAGTAAGTTACTAACCACGATTTCAGTAACTCTAGGTCGCTATTTCATGAATGGGTATTGATAGTTCTATATATCTGAAAAATCCAGAGATCCGAACATGCAGAATACTCCTAGATGTTCCTTTGCACAAGCACACACAGCAGAACATGCGTTTGTTGGAGAACTACAGAATATGACAGGTCAAACACTGAATGTGATGAAGGTTAACCACCGTGAGGACAACAACACCGTATTCATAAGAAAAGTCCCTGAAATAGATTTAGAGTTAGTAATACGCGCTCAAGTAAATTTAAATCAACTTATAGGCGAGGGAAGAAAAGTAATTTCATACACTTTTTCGTCACTAAATGAAGCAAAGAAACGGTTTCCAACATTACGAGCAAATGAAGAGCGAATAACCGGATCTGATACCGTAAGAGTTATAGAGATAGAAAACCATGATCTAGCAGCTTGTAATAAGGATCATTTAACAAATCTCGCCGAATGCGGCTTCTTTCTGGTCACTAGGATTTCTAATAATAAGGATATAGTAGAGATAGATTTTTCAGTTGGATTACAAGCCAAGGAGGCTGCTATATACGCAACACAAAAGTTACTAAACGTATGCAACATAGTTGGGGCCAACATTAATAGCATTGAAAATACAGTGAGAAAACTAAAATATGAAAATGAAGACTCTATGAGAAAATTAAGAGCTCATAGCAGAGAGAGTCTAAATAAAATAAGACCATATACCTTAGGAAGTAATAAGATAACTGTATTTCAAAGTACATTCACAGATCTAGTTGATTCAGAGATTCGGTCATTTGCTGATAATAAAATTATCAATGACAATACTATTGTAATTATTGCTAATGCCTATAGCAATAATGATTCATCCTCTTCGCATGCAACACTAACTATTGCAAGAAATGAATCTTTAAAAAATATCGATTGTGACCGTATAGTTAAGGAAATAGTTAGTCGAGATGGAAGGGGAGGAGGAAAACCTCATTTCGCCACCGCTATGATAAGAAAGGACACGACCACAGATATCATTCAAGCTATCGTTACATTGATTACAAAGTTGTGACTAATTACTTATTGATCTACTGCCGATACTAGGGGAAAGGTAACTGAGATGACGTTTAACATCATTATAGTAGTAAACATCCACCGCTAATCCCTATAAGTTAGATGACGGTAGTTGATCATGGTATTGTAAGACTTGTTCTTATATTTGGTTTTACTTCATTTACCTCTCAAAAAAGGAATTACAGAAAGAACATTTGAGATCGAAAGAGCTAGAGCTGAATGTCCTGTGATACTGTCCGTGCATAGACATACAATTACATAGGATATGATACATGTACAGCCAGCAGTTTAGATTCAGTTAGCGACTACAAAATATCGGAGATCTGACCTTAGTCTTGGTCAGTTATTTGCCTCTTTTTCTTGATCTGAGCCTCATCTTAATACCATTCTTTGGATTTAGCGTTATGCCGGGTTCCATCTTGACCCGTTCATTCGGTGCTAGCCGCATACTCCAATAACTAGAAATCGTAGCTATCAGCAGTATTGCTTCCTGCCATGCAAAGGGTTCTCCAATACAGCCTCTAATACCCCCTCCAAATGGGAAGAAGCTGAATCTGGGTAGATGCATTTTGAATTCCTCTGTCCATCTATCTGGATTAAACGATTCTGGTTTACTGTAGTATTTAGAGTTATGATGCATCACATACTGACTAAAGAGAAGTGATGATCCTTTTGGAATCGTGTACCCTCCCAGCGAGTAATCATCCTCTACGAACCTACCCATACTCCATACAGGAGGATAAATACGCAGAGCTTCTCTGAACACTTTTTCAACATACTTTAATTTCGGCAGATCTGCAACTGACGGTTTTGAATATTCTTCTCCATTCCCTCCTAATACCGAATCTACTTCGTCAAATACTTTTTTCTCCACTTGAGGATTCTGAGAAAGCAGATAGTATGTCCAAGTTAAAGCATTTGATGTAGTCTCGTGACCAGCGAGCAGTATCGTAATTACTTCATCACGTAACTGCTGGTCTGACATGACGCTGCCGTCTTCGTCCTGCACCTGTATAAGCCTGGACAACAGATCAGTAGCTGCAGTGTCATTTCCTTTCTCTCTTTCTTTTCTTCTTTCAGAAATCAGTCCATATACTATGGTATCAAGTGTTTTTCTTGCATGATTGGCTTGTGCTACCTTAGGGAGAATTGGTATGTGGTCTAATACGTGTCCCATGGGATGTTGCAGTCTACCGGAGTATTTCTTAGAAATGGCAAATGCCTTCGCAAAATCATTTGCCTGTTTGGATTCCATTTCGTAGTTCATAACTGACTTACAAATTATTGATAATGTAACCTTCATGAGTTCAGCATGAATGTTTATTGTTGTACCATCTTTCCACTGTTGAATCATGCGAAGAGCCCGATCGGTCATTATGGCACCATACAATGAAATTTTCTTGGGAAGGAATAACGGCTGGATTAGCTTCCTCTGTTTTTTATGAAATTCTCCCTCACTAGTAACTAGACCTTCTCCAATGACTCGTTTCGCAGTCTGAAGACGTGGACCTTTTTTGAAATTACTATGATCATAGATCAGGATTTTTTCAATGTAATCAGGATTATTGATGAGGTACACATGTTGACGCCCTAATTTGAAATGCGAGAAATCGCCATATTCATCTGCTATTTTTGTAAGAGTATTGATTGGGTCTCGTGCAAATTGGCGTAAGATTTTCCCTGGCATAATCGACTTTGGCCCCGGCGGGAATTCTAGGTTTGATTTTTCCATTATGTTTGTACAGAAACACCCTGGATATAAGTAATATCTAAAAGAATAAGATCTATGCCTAAAATCATCTACGATAATATTAGATATGTTGGCTGATAGTTGACCAAATATGTAAGAGACTACTGCGGTATAGAAAAGAATTTTCATTTTCTAGTTGATTAGAATCAATGGTCCAGCCCCAATAGACTAGCCAAGAAGATACATGTCTACTTTTTATTGCCTATTGGATGGCAGGGCCTATCAACTCCAACGGCTAATTTCGAAAGCCTTTCGAATGAGCCCCATAGATTCACATCTCGTGATTCACATGTGTGTGGCACATTGATTGTACATGGTTTGTTATCGCCTTCTTGCTTTGAGCTTCATTTTGATCCCATTCTTTGGATTGAGCGTTATACCAGCGGCGAGCTTTACATCATTTTTGAAATGGGTGTTGTGTGTAATACCGTTAGATACTGTGAGCAGTGATAGCACATAGATCACTAAATTGAGTAAAGGAAGAAAGTGACCAGATAAGTACGGATTAAATACAAGTAAATACTCAACATCAACATTGCAAAATACGAGCAAAAATGACAAACCACCTAAGTGGTTCCGTTCGTTACAAATAGGCATTGGAATAATATCTCTAATCTTATCTGTCATAGCAATCTTGCTAGGTTATCCTGCTCTAGAATTATCTACAATAATCACAATACTCTCAATTGTGCTGCTATTTATTGGAGTTGAGAGAGTAGTTACAGGTTGGATGCTAATACGTTTATATGCAAAATCATCACAATCAAAAAAGGCCTTAAGCCGCACAAAAAAACTAAGCCTAACAAATATGGGCCTCGGAATATTGGCGCTAGTTTTTGCAGGCATAGCATTTGTTTCTCCTGCAACTGTTTCTACAATACCATTGCTGCTATTCTCCATTTCAATAAGTGTCATGTTCAACGGCTGGGGTAGAATTATACAGGGTGCACTTGCAAGACAGCAGCAAAAGGGGTTTAGAATACTCAGCATTTGTCTAGGCCTTCTTGCTACAGGAGCTGCGATTTTCGTTGGTAATGCAGAGCTATTTGGAATTAAATTCCCCATTATTATTTTATTTGGAGTGCTCATAATTCATGGTGCAGCACTAATCCTTATCGCATCTGTTGGTAAGCTGTCCTTAGAACAAGTACTGAAGAAATAACCTTCATAGCTTTCTATTTGAGTGGAAGCTTCTTGGTCCTACTCCTTCCCTCTACAATACTTGCAGAAAGCTTGATATCATTTGACTTCCTGAAATGACATCACATAATCTCGATCCTTCATGAGAGAGTACTTGAACAATGCTATCGATGAGATTATAAAGAAATAAAGAAATAAATAGTTACTAATTAGGTTTATCAACAGGTATTTATGGCCAAAAAAGTTGCAATTGTAACAGGATCGAGTAAGGGGATAGGAAAAGCAATAGCGATTACCTTTGCGAAATCAGGCGATTATGCTGCAGTTATCACGAATGCAAGAAAAATACAAGAAGCTCAAGCTGTGTCCGATGAGATACGATCTCTAGGATGCAACTCCATTGCGGTACAGGCAGATATGTCCAAAGAAGAAGATTGCATCCGCTTGATTAGAGAGGCCGTAGAAAACTATGGACGAATAGATGTGTTGGTAAATAATGCGGGAGTAGAGAAAGACGTACCGGTTGAAGCCACAACAGCAGATGTATGGCGCGAAATTATAGCAATAGATCTTACTGGGCCTTTTATATGTAGTAGAGAAGCCGTAAGATATATGGAGAAACAACAAGATCCGGCAGGCGGCTGTATAATAAATATTTCCTCTGTTCATCAAGTAATACCCAAACCGCATTACATTCCATACGCTACTTCTAAAGCAGGAGTCGAAATGATGACAAAGACCTTGGCATCTGAGCTGGCCAAATCCAACATAAGGGCGAATGCAGTAGCTCCAGGGGCAATAGAGACTCCAATGAATATTCTACTTGATGAAAATGAACAAGCAAGACAGAAAACATTGTCACAGATACCTATGGGGAGAATTGGAAGTGCCGATGAGGTAGCTAATGCAGTAGAATTCTTAGCTTCAGATAAGGCGAGTTATATAACCGGTACAACGCTTTTTGTAGATGGCGGTATGACCCTATATCCTAGTTTTCAGTATATGCCTCATTGAGGTTAAAAAATCGAAACTCTAATCCCTAGGATGCGTAATGTATCAAGGTTTATTTTCTTTTTATGACTTCTTGCTGTACGGACGAGTCTGTATGCAGATGGGTTGGCAAAAGCAACAACAATTCCCTGAGGATCATTAGAAATGAGCAGCCATCAATCAATACATTCGATCTTCCTCCAGTCAGATTTAAAAGCCTGAGAAAAATTATAACCTAGGTTGAATCCACAACTGTCCAAGGCAATCTTCGGAGTTGGTATTGCCTTGGCTATTGCATCGATAGCGTCGATCTATGTCACGATGCTAGCTACACAGAACCAAAATCCGAGTCAGCAAGGCAGTTCTGCTCAACAATCATCAGGCTCGTCAGGTTCTGCTCAGACACCGTCACAAACTGGTAGTAGTATATCAATCACAATACCTAATGGTGCGGCAGCCCAAGCGAGCTCTCTCAACAACGAATATTATAAACCAATAACGATGGAGATCTCTAGCGGCTCAAGAGTCACTTGGAGCAATCAAGATATAGCAGCACATACGTCAACGTCAGGTCAATCAAATAATTCCCCCGATTCCGGTCAGTTATTCAACACAGGTACCATATCACCGGGTTCATCTGGGTCTGCAACCGTGACTGGGTCAGGCAAGATCCCATATCACTGTATATTCCATCCTTGGATGATAGCAAGTCTCCAGATCGGTTCAACAAATAACACAGCCAGCAACAGTAACAGCACGGTCAGCAACAGTAACGCAACTACTCAATCCACCTGATTCAAGCCTCAACTGATATGAAAATTGTGAATATGAAAAGGGGATGATGAGCCCTCACTGATCAACCTATTTTGTTCGGTTATCTGGACCTCCTCAATAACTAATAGTAGCTGTTAATTTCCAGATTCTACGACTGCTCTAGGTTGTCACAGTCAATCCCAATGCTATTACCATCCTTCTCCATATCATAGCTCTTTATCATAGATACGTCGGGGCTCACTATCATATCCATAGTCCAATCTGATAAAACCCTAGCTTTCTTTCTCAAGGTAGGAAGGTTGGCTAGATAATAGGAACGCCATATTAGCCATGCTATAAATCCGTGCAATTTGAAACCAAAAAGTATAGCTACCCCAGTTTTAGTACCTATTTCTGCCATCATTCCTCTAGTCTTGTAATCAAATACATATCTTTCAGACATTCCCTTCAATGAAGAGCTGATATTTCTTGCTACTACCTTCCCCTCCCTAATAGCGTGCTGGGCCAGCGGCGCATAGAATTTTCCAGTGTAAGGATCGGGCACCGAAGCGCAATCGCCTAGGGCATAAACTCCTGGGCGCCCATCCACTTCTAAATAGCTATTAGTCAAGATCCTTCCACTCCGGTCATGATCGCATTGTACCGACTGAATAACTTGAGACGGAGATATTCCAGCAGTCCAAACTACTGTATGGCTTGATATTACTGTTCCATTATCCAATTTTACATTGTTAGATGTTACATCAATGACATGGGAATTTAATATAAATTCTATACCTTTTTCCCTCATTTTTTCGAGAGCGAATCTGCCTAATTCTTGATGGGCTTCCGGAAGTATGACATCATGGGAATTCACGACTATTACGCTAGCATCAAACTCAGATAGTCCTTTATAGAATTTCTTTATGCTCTCCCTGACAAAGTCGTTGATGCTTCCTGCCGTTTCGATCCCCGAAAATCCTCCTCCAACCACTACAAAAGTCATGAGACTCCTTCTAAGATCTCTGTCAGTTTGTTGAAGATTAGCTTGCTCAAGCATGCTTATCACATGATTTCTCAATGCAATTGCATCATCAATAGTCTTCATTGTAAACGAACACCTTTCAATATTCTTATTACCAAAGAAATTTGTCTCATTTCCGAGTGCCATTACCAGGTAATCATAATCTAGTTCAAGCCCTTGAAGATCGTGGGTAGCTGGTTTCTTATTACCTATCATATATCTAAAATTCACTCGCTTGTTGTCAAGATCTATCTTTTCCACGCTAGCTTGGTAGAAAGTAGCATTCTTACAAAACGATCTCACGGGTGTAATGATATGCCTATTTTCTATCAGTCCTGTAGCTACATCTGCAAGCATAGGAGTAAACAAAATGAAATTCTCTCTACTCACCAGTGTTATCTGAATCGTTCTATCATCTCCATGCTCTTGCAGCAAATTCTTTAAAACCTCGATCCCCCCAAAACCACTCCCCAGAATAAGTATCCTGGTGGGAGAGCCTTGGACATTTCTGGGCCAGAGGAATCCACCTCTTATCAATACTGCTGCGCTGGTCATAATGAAGACTACCTGCAAACTTTCAATAATGATAGAAAGATCGTCGTATGGCGCTTCCACTCCTCTAATAGCTTCTGGCGGATATGTAATTATCCAAAATATACTTATTGAGGCCGCGAGAATGATTCCGACATAAAACCTTAGTCTGGTCCACCTTTTTATGAGTGGAATTATCCAAAATAGCTGAGCCGCACCCACAACAAGATATAACAGAACGAATTTCCAGTCAAACTCCTTGCCTGTCTCAGCTTGATTACCAACAAATAGGACTATAAGTACAAGCGTGCCAAATATTCCAATTATGTACCATAGCCTGCTCCATCTTCTGATATAAGGGACTGCCCAAAAGATTTGTGCTGCCCCTGAAATTATAAAGAATACCGAAGTTAGCGAATCAACTCCAACAAAGTATTCCATTAACAATAGATGCAGAATACCCGCCAGAGCCGTAGAAGTAGCTGCAGCGTAGTATAGACCATTGTTTTTTAGCAAGCGCCTTTCTCCTTTTAGGGTACGAAACAGATTATAAGTAAATACCAGCTGTCCAATGCCAACAGTAGCAGCAAAGAAGAAGAGCCAAGGCATTGCCCATGCGAATTCTGCAGGAACTGCAGCTTCCCTTCTAATAAACCCGGCAAATCCTAGGTATGTGAACAACAATGCAAGGCCAAAACCACCCACAACTGTCAGAATTAGATGAATTCGTCCCAAAGTAATGTTAAATTTCCTTCGTGTTAAATCAGGAATTATTGAATAGATTAGACCTAAACCGAAGAGGACGCTTCCTACGAGAAGAACAAGATGGATATGTCCTACAATATTAAGAGTATTGTGTAAATAAACATTTGTACCCCACCAGCCAGTCTCTGCACCAGTAAAGCCACCAATTGCCCAGCCCACAAAACCCGCCATTATAAACATTGAGGATAAATTCCACTTAATTTTAGACCGAAAAACATACATCATTATGGTCATGATGGTGAGGGCTGATGGAAATATCACGCCGAAGGTGGCTGCCTGAGAAAGCATCTTTAGCCAATCTGGGTTCGGCATATCCATATACGTATGATGTGTAAAGACGAGTACCGTAAATACAAAATAAAATGGCCATGATCTGTATGCCCATTTGTCGTATGGTACCGTCTTTTTGGCGTATCTGGGTATATAATAATAAGCAGCACCTAGAAATGAAAAAAGAGTGAAATATACTATAGGATGTCCAAAGAACCACCATGCGTCTTTGGCCAGAAGCCAGTTAGGGTCAAAATTAGGATTCAATACGTATGCAAATCCAATCCCCAATTGTGCAAAAAGTCCAACACTTCCACTCAAAAGTGCTGTGGCATTGACAAAAACTCCTACAACTACTACAGAAACTGCAGGGAGAGCTCTCCTGTATTTAATTGGAAACCATGAGCTTAATCCTAGCGCAGAAACCAATCTTGTCGAACTTGGTATATCTACCATCGGAAGAAGATCTATCCTACCACTGTCCTCAGGGTCTACTGCATTTTTGTGTCTATCATCATAATCAGCTACTTGCTGATCTTTTTCTGATTTTTGAATCCCAGCAGCAATCTTCCCTTTGAAAACAGTTGCGATAACAACCAAGCAAAATATAACAAGCCCAATGGCAATCATCACGTCAGCCATCAAGAATATAATACCTGAGAGGGTGTTCCATCCTGCATTACCTGGTTGAAATGTTAGGGGCATTAGATTGTACCAACCTGCACCAAAGAACATTGTTCCAGATACTAACAGAAAAATCGTTCCTGCATTCAACAAAGAAAAAGAAATTGTTGCTAATGTCATACTATATATTGGCTTCTTTGCGAACTTGCTCAACAAATAATAGGAAATCCCAACGGTAAGCATAGACATGAATCCAAAGAACATAACTTGACCATGAACAGTCAACGCAGTATAGAACAAGCCAATTGATTGCTGATTCCCTAAGATCATAATTCCTGATTGGACTAACCTCATTACGATGGCCAGAGCTCCTGCGGCTATGAAATATACAATGGAAGATATGATGAACATGAGGGTTAGATCTGATAGATCTTTTGAAATCTTGTACTCTGGGGCAGGGCCGTGATCCTCTTCGTACTTTAAATGCAACATAGTTTTGTCGGTGATTTCCATCTTCAGGGATCTAGGCGACTAAGCGGCATGTATTGTAATCTGCGAGACCATGTATGGATGATTCCACCCACAATATTCTAAACATCTAATTGTATAAACCCCAGGTTTATCAAAGGTAAAGTAGAAAATGTTATCGAAGCCAGGAACAACCTGCATTTGCATCAATGGTGAATCCATGCTTTTAGAACTTGACAATATACTAAAACCATGGTTCACATCAAGAGATCGAGCCACAAATTTCACAGTCTCCCCTGCTTTTATGTTTACTGGGATAGGAGACTGACTACCGGAGTTGTTCACAGATCTATCTCCATCTTCAAGCTTCCAGAACCACTGACCTGCTGTTACGTTAATGGTGTGTACTTCATCTGGATTTTCAACCGCTTCTTGTGAAGCTACTGAAGGCATCCATTGATACCCCAGAAACCAAAGCCAAATAAGAAGTCCCCCAACGAAAATTGCCCAGTATCGTTCAGCATGGAACTTGTACAATTCATGTTTAGCTTTGTCGAATCCCGCGAAGAGTGCATGCTTTGACCTAGTAGACATAATAACATAAATGAAAAAACCGATGGCAATTAGAGAAGCCACCAGTAGAACCATTTGCAACCATGGTATTCCATAGCCTAAATCCCCTGCAAGTTGAACATCTACCATGACGCTACTGCCCCATGACGAGGTTTGCTGAGAATTATTCCATGCATTATCCCCCTTTTACCAAGGTTCATTCTTAAAAGAGTTTCGTATACCATACTGTGCCTGTGATAACCAAGTGAAGATAACTAATTAATGAAATACAATAACTAATAGAGACAATTTTTGATAAATAGAATTAGGAGATTTAAGTCAACTCAGAGAAAAAATATAATATACATGATCGTTGCTTGGATACTAATTGGAATTAGGAGAATTATTTGAAGGCGCAAAGAAAGTACTTGAAGGAAATTGGAATGGTAAATTCACTATTCCTTCCGCAACTCTCTATCCTCACATGTGGAGTTGGGACTCTTGCTTTATTGCAATAGGAAACTCATATTTCAATTCTGATCGTGCCATGCAGGAACTCAAGTATCTATTTGATGCTCAATGGAAGAATGGGATGATTCCTCATATAGTATTTAATGAGAAGGAAAAGACTTACTTCCCATCTGCTGAGTTTTACGAAATTGGACGCTCCCCTAATGCGCCAAAACATATTGGAACTTCTGGAATGACTCAGCCTCCTGTTCACGCGATAGCATGCTTCTATATTTACAATAACAGTAAGGACAAGGATAAAGCTAAGGAATTCCTAAAAGAGGTTTATCCAAATTTATTGGGGTTTCATAGATATCTTATGCGTGAGCGTGATCCTGAAAAATCTGGGCTGGTGACATTATTTCATCCATGGGAATCTGGACGTGATGATTCCCCGGTCTGGGATGATGCATTAGCGAGAATCACAGTTAAGGACCTCCCAAGATTTGAAAGGCTCGATGTTATTGCGGTGGATGGAGCAATAGATACCATTCCATCTGATGCAGAATACAACAAATTCATTTACCTCATTGATTTGATGAAGAACTATAACTATGATGAGAAAGTGTTATACGAAAAATTTCCCTTCAAAATTAAAGATGTTGGATTTAGTAGCATTTTGTATATTGCCAACAAGATATTGTTGAATATAGCGAATCTCATAGGTGAAGATGCGGGAGAGATATTAAAATGGTTATCCAGAACAGAACAGAATTTCCACAAATTCTTTTCAGGTACTGACGGTTTATTCTACGACTATGATCTTGTTGTAAATGATCGGATCATCAAAAGAACAGTTTCCTCTCTCGCGCCATTGTATGTTAAAGGACTGATATCAAATCAGGAGGCTAAGGTTCTCGTAAAATGGATAAGTGATGCAGATTTCTGTGCAGAGTACGATACCGTAGCCAGCGCCGATGAGAAGGAATCCTATTTCAAACCAGTTACGTATTGGAGGGGACCTATCTGGATAAATACCAATTGGGCGTTATGGTTGGGGCTTTTGCGCTACGGATACACCGAACGAGCAGAACGAATACGTGAAGGAGTATTTAATCTCGTGAAGAACCAAGGATTTAGAGAATATTATGATCCTACTACAGGCTTAGGTCTTGGAGGAAAGAATTTTTCTTGGACAGCAGCTTTAGTAATTGACATGATACTGAATGACTTTGAAAAGCTTCCTTTTCCAAAGTCATAAAATGTCCTTTCCGTGAGTGCTGCTAGGCAAGTAAACTAAGTAGTGGGAGATGGGTCACATCAGATGATTTAAGATTGTATCCAACCATAGATCGATTGAATCAGCGCTAGTCATTCACTAAATGGTTCACTGAGACTAAATGAGCCAAATGGTGGAGGAGTAATGTCCGGATCAATATCTCTAAGCGGCTCTTGAGTCACAATGAATTCATCATAAACGAGCGGGTTTGTCATATATTGGTTGAATTGTAATTCTCCGTCGCGAAAGTTCCCAAGACTCAACGCATAAATTGCCCCATTTGAATCAACGAGCCAACCTTCAAAGACGTGTCCCGCTTCTGGCTCCACACCTATTGTGGCATTTACAGTTGTCAAATACCCTCCCGCTGCCACCTCATTAGCATCTATACTGAAGGTTCCTACGGTTTCATTTCCTGATATTATATCTCCAGAACTAATTTCGGCTCTTACAGTATAAACTGTGCCAAATACGAGTACAATTGCAAAAGCAATAGCTGTCAATGAAAAGGTCCAGTTAAATCCACTCTTACAGATGCCTGACAACATCTAGGCTGTAACATTAGTTGAGTATATATATTTATATCCATGTTTGGCATTTGCTGAGGCTGTCCTAATGAAATAATATGGCTGTTCTAAGTGAGCTGCGCCGAAATATTTTCACTCCATCAGATATTTATGTAGTTGACATGAATCACATTTTTTTGATGATTTGGAAAAAAGTATTAATACATATAAAAGAGTGTTATGTTTAATGGAGCTTTTTAAAATTAACTTATATGTAAATTTGGTAGTCAGAAGCAGTACAATCTCGTCTTATCAAGATGCATATTTTGTGACCCATCATCAACCTATTTGCATATTTATGAATGAGTAGTAAAATGAAATTGCTATCAGCAGGCGGTAAATTGACTTTTGGTAACATCTAATCGATTATGATAGTGTCAACTTTAGTAGACATGCTTATAGGCATGATTTTAGGTATGATTGCCAGCCCTGTCATGATGAAGATGATTAAGTCCATAAGGCAAAGACGTAAAGTGAATAGGCTATTGAGAGAAGCTGCTGAGGATCATTTAGAACGAAAGGATTTTGTTAATAATGACGACCAGAACTCTAGAATTCTGTGACAATGTGCAAAGGCCTTATGTTATGGGATAACCGGTACGAGTTTAAGTATCAAAGCCTACCTGTAAAAGAACATTGCATCTATATATGAAGGATAAAAAAGAATTGTCATCTTCTGCAGGTATTGAAAATGTTCTTGTGCTCCAAGGTGGAGGTTCTTTGGGAGCATATGAATGTGGAGTGTACAAAACGCTTGATAGGTACGGTATAAAATTAGATGTTGTCGCAGGAACATCCATTGGAGCTGTTAATGCCGCTATTATAGTTGGAGCAAAAAACGATAATCCTGCACAGCTTCTAGAGGATTTCTGGATGGCTATATCTGAGAATATCACTTCATTTATCCCCAATAATATTAGGCCAAGTCTATCAGTTCTATACGGTTCTATGTATGGTAATAGAAATGTTTTCGAACCAAAATGGTTATTTCCATATGAGTCTTTGTACCACTATCAAACTTCTCCGTCATTATATGATGTATTGCCATTACGGAAAACTTTATGCAGATACGTTGATTTCGCAAAGATCAATGATTCAAGAGATAAATCAACTGTTCCTAGACTCATAATTACAGCTACAAATATTCAAAATAGTGAACCTGTTACTTTTGATAGCATGAATGTGAATATCGATCTAGATCACATTATATCATGTATTGGTTATCCATTCTATGGAATATCGTGGATCCAAAAAGATGGGAAATATCTATGGGACGGAAGTTTGCAAAGTAATACGCCTTTAAGAGAAGTAATAGATGCATCACCAAGAAAAGATAAAAATGTATATATTGTTAACCTATTTCCAAGAAAACACCACGAACTTCCATCTAATATGTTTGAAACATGGCACAGAGCAAGAGACATAATATACACAGACAGGACATCCCATAATGTCAGAATGTCAGAGGTATTCTCGCGATATATTCGATTGATTGAGGGAATGCATGAGATAATTACAAGCTCAACAGATGAACGTGCAAAGTCAAGATTCAGAGAATCGTCAGAGCGTGAGTATCGTAAACTAGTGCAGAAGCGTGGAGCTATTATCAGAAATATTGTACGAATTGAACGAAGCGAAGATACTCATTTCCTATTCGAAGATGCAGATTTTTCGCTTCATTCTATCAAACACTTAATTAAAAGAGGGGAAGAAGATGCTGAACAAGCACTTAATCATTAGTCCGTTAGCATCACTCGAATAGAGCGTTTTGAATGTTTCAGATAAATTTGCGTGTTAGATTCATTTAGATTTCATACATTCCACAGTGTATCCTCATCTACAGTATTTGTTGTGGGATCTAGGAATCAATAAGGAGTCTCAAGGCTCCCACAACGAACAATGGATTTTACTATATGTGTGGGTTTCGGTGAGAAGGACAGATCGATGATAGAGCTCTGCGAAAGCGCATCGCTTCCAGTGCCTAGCTCCATGAGACTTAATAGAATGAGTGCGCAATCTTATTTTGAGTTGTGAGATAGTTTGTACTGAGGATCAAGCCATTCTATAAAACTGGCAAAATTATCTGAACGCGGATCGTCCATATAGTCAGGAAGTACTCTTATGAACTTGAATCCATTGTCAAGCTCAAATGACAACACTGGATCATGCAACTCTCCCTTGATTACTTTCTGGGCGTATTCAAGTGCAGACATTTTGTCCGCGAAATCGCAGTAATTGAATAATCGCCCTCCACTTATCATCCTTCTTAACCCTAATCTTATTGCTATTTCCTTCCTTGCTCCATAGAGCATACTTCCGATACCTTCATGTCTAAATTTCGGATGTGTCGAGATGTCTGCTCCGTACAAGCTATCTCCTGAAGGATTATGATTTGTAAACATACCCTCTGCTGTAATTCCCTTCCACGTATGTTCCGCATATTCGGGGTCTAGAGTGACTACCAGTGTACTAGCAGAACCTACGATAGTACCATCATCTTCAACAGCTACTAACTGCCCTTGTGGAAAGACTTTAAGATGGCTTTTCAATTCTTCTGGACGCCATATATTGTTATGACGAGCCAAGACAGGGAACGATGCCTGCTGGAGACTTACTATTTTTTCTATATCACCTGGTCGAGTATTCCTAACTGTTAGGTGCATATTGTGATTGCCGCTCATCCTTGTTATGAGATGAGATCCTATGGGTTATTATAGTATTGGGGCTCTGTCTACCTGCTAGGTCTCGCCGGACGATCCAAACTCTGAAAGATGTTTATGTTCTCTGTCATACAATGTATTTGTAGCTGCGTCATACTGTGGATTAAATAGATTGAAAACTGTGTGCTTTTGTTATTCCGCATCTGGCGGATCTAAAATGCTGTCAGGCTCAACTACACACGCAATTGCCTTATATCCTATCTGGTAGACATGAATATATTGTCAACTTGCATGACACAGTTGGAGTCGTGGCATTAAGCGTATGACTTTCACTCTGCATGTTGATATTAAGAGGCGTTTGATCTATCTAGCTATTGGAATCGTTGTTTTTGTGGTCGCATATTCTATCGGTGTAGCTGTTGATAAAACGAACTACCGAAGTGAGGCGGATGATTTGCGACATGAATTCAACGAAAATGTGAAACATATTGATCGAAATGGAATTTTTTTAAATAACCTTGGTATTTCGCTTAGGATGTTTATACCCGCTCTCGGAATAGGGTATGGAATTTCTACTGCATTTTCTACTGGATTTATATCTATGGCGATAGCTGAGAGTTCTTCCCTTCTGAGTAACCTTACGCCTTTTTCAGATTTAATTAAACCTTTTGGATTTTTGGAAATTATTGCTTATGGATTAGCGATATCAAGAAGTGGTATCCTAGCTTATGATCTTGTAAAGAGGAAACAATGGAAAGCCTATTTCATCCCTTCGGTGATAGAGATAGGGATAGTTGCCATGATACTGTTAATTGCAGCTATGATCGAATGGAGTACCATTACAGGAATTTTGGGACCACATCACCATTTACCTTAAGGTTCAGTCTTTCCTTAGCATAGGACGCGTCACTGTGTTACCATGGATATGTCTCATTGGAGCATAATCATTCTGCAACTTCAACAAAGAGTGAGCCATCAGAATTCATGACTTTAGCGATATTAAAGATTAGGAGTTCTAGGATGAAATCCTTCATATATCTTCATTTACCTTTGGTGGGCATGTCAATAAGTAACCGCTTACCATTGAAATTTGTGTCAGTTAGAAATAGATATTAGGGAACCATTCGTTATTAAATAGAAATTGGCTGCCACATACCCAAAGATAATAAATCATATAGCCGTAAGTGTACCTGATCTTGATCAAGCAATAAAATGGTACAAAGAAGTATTTGGGTTTACTTTATTAAGAGGACCAGTTGAATTCATAGCTGACGAATCTCATACAGGTGCCATAGTTAGGGATATTCATGGTCCGCGCTTCAAGAAGATGAAAATGGCTTGGTTAGGCTCCGGCAACAATGTGGGCTTCGAACTCTTTGAATATATAGATCCAAAAGCCGAAAAGAAGGCTAAAGATTTTGAATATTGGAAATCAGGTCTATTCCATATTGCTATAACAGATCCCAACATCGAAGAGTTGTGCAATAGAATCAGTGAAAAAGGAGGAAAGCAGCGCACCAATATTTGGCGTATTTCTCCCGACCAAGATTATAAGATCGTATTTTGTGAGGATCCATTTGGTACGATCCTTGAAATCTACACCCACAGTTACGAACACACAGTAGTTTCCCTATTCTAAATGTGCCTACAATCTGCAAGCGATTCCTACCTCTAGGGAGAAGTGTAGTCAATTCCAGGCAGAGTATAATCTTGAATGTGTATGGTTGAGCTATTAAGTCAGTGAAGCACCCATAAAACGGTCCTGGTCTCTGTGGCCGTTAATAAATTCAGTTTCATTCAAAACTGTGATAACTAATTGTAGTTATTTTTCCTTCTTTTCCTGATTTTCAAATTGTGATCTTGCTACAAGGTAAAGTGCCGATTCACTCCGTTTGTCGCAAGATCACAGTTTTCCAAACTCAAAGTTCGTTTCCAAGCAGAAGATTCATTCATTCTGAGCAAGGACAGAAGGAGCAACATCACTGTTAGTGATGCTGTTATTAGTGAGCTGATTATAATTAGCCATGTGATAACATTGCCAGCATATTTGCGGCTGTTGTTGCACTTATAATAATTTAAACAGTAATTGAATATGCGTCAGTAGATAATCTGCAAGTGTGTGTATTACTGGTGATACTCAGTACTTACTTTTTCAGATTGAAGAATTTGAGGAGAGAAGAGAAGCTCTAGGTAAAGAAAGATAAGCTCCATTCCTGGTCAAACGGAGGTTATCATCATACAAGCATCTGCAAAAATCTAAGAAATATTCTACAGCTAAAATATCCTCGGGGCCTCAGTCAAAACATATACAAACAGTAACTAAAAACGTCTGATAATGTTGAAGAATGTATCTCGCTGGGCTGGCTCTCTGTGAATTTCATTAATTAAAAGAACCAGTTCCTCTGCTGAAGCTATACTATTCTTACCTGTCGCTCTAAATATTTCCTCCGAAAACGCAGTTCCTACTAAATCGTTGCCTCCATAACATAATGCTACTTGAGCTAGCTTCTTTCCTAGGGCTATCCAATATACTGAGATGTTGTTTAATGTTTCGGACAAAAGAATCCTTGAAACAGCGATGACTCTCAGGTCATATGTTGACGGACTTTCTCTTTGAATTAACTGCTTCTTTTCCAATTCAGTATTTTCTAAGCTAAATTTTAAGGGAATGAATGTAGTGAATCCCTTAGTTTGCTTATTCAGTTCTCTAATCCGGATTATGTGATCTACGATATGTTCAGGTTTCTCGACATGGCCAAAGAGCATCGTACAATTGCTCCTTAATCCTATCTCATGTGCTTGACGAGCAGTAGCCAGCCATTCGTCCCCAGAGCATTTGCCCCTTGTAATGATATTCCTGGTTCGTTCATGAAAGATCTCCGCCCCACCCCCGGGCAGCGCGTCTAATCCCGAATCCTTCAATCTGCTGAGTACTTCTCTTACTGAGTTCCTAGTTAACTTGGATATAAAGTAGATTTCAGCCGGAGTGAGTGCCTTTATACATACATCGGGTAATTCACTCTTAATAGATGCAATCATACGTTCATAGTAATCCAATCCTAATTTGGGATGAAACCCTCCTACAATGTGCAACTCTGTAGCTCCCAAATCGTGCACTGCTATTCTGGCCCTTGCAACAACTTGTTCGACGTTCAGAGTGTAAGCGTCATCCTCATTACCCTTTCTGTAAAAAGCGCATAATGGACAACTTGCAGCACAAATATTTGTATAATTGAGATAGTATGAACGAACAAATGATACTGTATTTCCACTAGTTTTCTTACGAAGGTTATCTGCTACAGCTCCCAGCAAGAACAAGTTCTCCTCTCTCATCAGCTGCACTCCATCCTCATACGATAGTTCCTCGCCTGACACTGCCTTCTCAAGTGCTGAAGTCATTTTTTGTGTAGGGTATAGCAATCTTCTTTACTTATGTTTGTTAATGTCAATATAAAACCTATGCAAGGATCAAAGGAAGAGAACTAAGACTGCTTGTATGAAGTTATTCTACCTGAACATTGAACCTGGTTTTCTCTATAAAAATACCAAGAGGCTTTCCAGCTACCGATTCAACTTTGACTTCTATGGTGTATAAACCAGAACTAGGAAAACTCACTTCCTGAGTAGATGTACCATCAAGAGCCCTCTGGTTTGTCAACTTACTGACCGAAGTTCCGTTGGCAGAAATGACTTCAAATCCGTAAGTAACTCGAGGTAAAATTGACTGAGAGGCGTCCATGAATATCACTCCAAATTCTTCACTGCTATTTGTTGTGATAGGCGGGTCCCACAAGAGCCTTATATAATAGTCCCCTGTAGATGTCCTAACAGTCAGTGGAGGCTTAGGTGCCTCAAACGCACTCTTTGGTATAGGTGGTTGCCCTTTTCCGGTAGACTGTAATTCATAAGCATATTGTACAGGGGCATTACCCGTAGTTACAGCAGCATAAGTCTCTCCCTTTACCGGGTAAGGCAAATTTGGACTAACCCATATGTGATTATCTTCACCATAGTGCCAGCTCACTACTACTGTATCAAATGTTCCAGCAGGTACAGTGATCTTGGCTGATCCGGATGGCGCTATCGCGCTTCCTCCTATTGCAGCTATCTTCCCCCAATATGGCGCACTTAGAGATTGTCCTGGTTTAGGAACAAATGATGACAACCATTGAAGGGAGCTTGTGTATGCGCTTTTGTACTTTGCTGCTTCCTGAGGAACCTCTGAAGTTCCGAGTGCACTAAGATCAAGACTGCTAAGATGTAATGTGCCATTTACTACGTTCCCCCTATCCACTATAAAGAAGGGAGCTATCCAGTAGTTTTTCCCCTTGTCAAATTCCTTGAAATAAATAGTCATTAGGAAGGGCCTACCCTGATTTGTGTCATGTTCTTGAATCTTGTACGTATAGTAGGTGTCAGGCTGGAGCCCTTTTCCTACGTACCACGTATTACTTTGAGCATAAATTTCATTATTGAATGATGAGGAATATCCTACTACTCCACCAAATAATACCAGAGCAAAGGATAAACATAGAAGCAGTTTTCCATGATGCCCATTAAGAAATTCAAATTGACCACATGAGTAACGTTTCATATCTATATATTTGGCAAAACAGACATTTAGCCCTATGTATATGAATATCCAGTCAAAACAGTCTATTTCAATCATCTAATCGATTATACAGACCATATCCAAAATACTATTATACCTTATCTACATATTTCTGGGTTAGATAAAGATTGGATCGCAATATTTACCTTATTTCAGCGCTGGCGGTATCATCTATCATCTTGTCAATTTGCTTCTCGCAGAGTTCTAGTGCTTCGCCATTATCAAAGCTTACGGATGGAGGCAGTCTGACCGTAAAACTAGAGCCTTCTCCGAGTCCAGTAAAATCAAATGGACAGACCCAGATGAAGATATCATTCCTACAACCCAATACTGAAACGATTCAACCACATATCGACTACGATGTTATTATTATAGATAACAGTACAAATAATCCAATATTTCAAGCCTCGAATCAAACGGGTCAACCAGGCTTCCCAGTACATACTGCTGAGAGTATAGTAACGATTCCATTTAGCTTTCCCAGCCAGGGGTCATATTCTGTAAAAATACCCGTATATGGAATTCTATTTAATCCCATCCCTCCAGAATCTGCAATCTTTGACATTTCAGTACAGTAAGCACATTCTAAACAATAATTATGTTTTGAGTTTAACTGCTATTATGCTCTTTGCTGTTGGCAAGATGATCTTTATTAGGTTGAGCAAACCGCTTAGACTAACCTAACTGTCATCGTCTTAGCGTTGAAAGGGTGAACTGTTTATAGCTTTATCAATATTTCAATAACCAAGACTATTTAGCTTGCCTAAGCGTAAACACAAAACTAAACATATGCATTTCCATAATAGCGCGTAAGACCAGAAAAGTTATAAGTATTATGATAACTATCAAAAATGTTTGTAGAAAGTTGAAAGCAACCTATATAGTAGATGATAAAAGGGATGCATCAATACTTATTGACCCTATGCGAAGAGCCATATTAGAGCTTTTAAGGCAGAAACCTATGACGCAAGCACAGCTTGCCAGTGAATTGGGTCTGAGCGCCCCTTCATTGAATTTTCATATCAAAAAACTTCGATCAAGAAAGCTTGTTGTTGTAGCTAAGAGAGAGGTTGAAAAACATAGAATAATGCAAATATTTTTTGCAAGTGTTGCCTATATGTTCATATATGATTTAGATCTGCTTCCCAAAAATATTGCGAGATATTTTTACCCCATAAGCTTGGAAAGGGCAAGATGTGTGATCTCTGCTAGCCCAAAGAGTCAAAAGTGGAAATTCGACAGTCCATATCTATGTGAACTACTTGCGCAGGATCTATCTAAATCTTTAGTAAGAATAGCTAGGCGTTATCAAAAACGAGATGTAGGATATAGCGAAGAGAAAGTTGCAAACGAGATTTATAAGAAATCCATAGATCAAGTACTTTCCATCCATTGAATGTCAATGCCGCAGTCAGGATCTTGTAATTAGGTCTTAATTTATAGATTTATATAGATAATTGTAATCATTATACTCATCTAATTGTCTAAAATAAATATAAGAGTATGTAGACCTGATGTACTTCCTTTATGGACATCTGTAGTTCTGCTTATATTAGCTGTTTCTTTGCTAAGTCTTTACAGTGAATTCCAAGAGGCATTTGCTGATGGTTTGACACAAGAAAATCTTCCTCCAGCCAGCCTTGGAGATAGAGAAGGAAGCCTCTTTGTAAAGATTAGCCCTCCTATTTTCACAACCCAAACAAAGGAAGATGCATATCTGCAATTTAGG
>DASQQK010000055.1:0-8498 GCA_035643435.1 Nitrososphaeraceae archaeon
ACAATTGAAAGTTCTCCATCTATCTGATTATGCGCTGCCAGATTGGAGAATAGAGAAATCTGCCATTAGTGCATCAAATCGTAATTATCAAGTATATTTTGCAGGTTTACCATCTCATACTAGTAATAGTGTTTTTTCAAAGATATATGAAATTAATTGGACACCAAGAGCTCGACGAGCTTTCCCATATTATTGGTATTGTGTTAAAAAGCAGCTCAAGAAAATAATACGTGAGGCTAGACCAGATATTGTTCATGCTCATAATATTTTCTCCGCAAAGATGGTGTCAGAAATTGATATTCCATTTGTATACGATGATCATGAATACTGGCCATCATACGTAAGAAGACAGATCGAATCGTACAACTCAAGCCTAGAGCAATCTAGCCTGAATAGCAATAGTCCCAGAAGGATAACGCAAAAAACAATACTAAGGTTATTGAACTCCAGATTTTTGAAATTAGGATTAAGATGGGAAAAGCAATTGGTTTCATCAGCCCCTACAATAACAGTTTCAGAAAATATTGCAGCAGAACTCCGACAATTAGGTGGCACTGACAAAGTATTCATCACCCCTAACTTTCCTACAACAAATGAAATAAAAGATATTAAACCTCCAAAGTTTCATAAAGAACTAAATTCAGTTTATGCAGGCATTGAACCAAAAAATAACTCCAAAATAGCTCATCGCAATATGGAGGGGTTCGTAGATATATTCATTCGATATGATGATGTTGGAACTTTAACAATGATAGGGATTGAAGACCCATCAATTACTACTCATTCTTCTCTGGATTCTTCGAATACGAGGGTGACCTATAAAGGGTATCTACCCCGACATATGATGTATCAAGAAATGCAAAGTAGTTCTGTTGGGATAGTGCCTTTTAGAAAGCATTGGTCTCACAAATATATTAGTCCTAACAAGGCATATGAATATGCCCATTCGGGTCTTGTGGTCCTATGTACTTCTTCACTTGTTCCAATAAAGGATATCCTTAATGATTACTGTATTACATTTGAAGATTATGAAGATATGATATTACAGCTTCGATATTGCAGAGATAACATGGAAAAGATTTATGAAAAGCAGGTGGGCATATATCGTTTTGCAAAAGAAAATCTTTTATGGGAGAAATACGAACACAATATTTTTGACGCATATAAGGCAGCTTAGAAATAGAGTCATATTCCTACTACTTTTATAAATTTTATCGAATATGGATCCCCAGATTCATTCGCAAGAATTCCTGAATATGGCGATTCAAAAGAGGATTCCTTTTTAAGGAATCACTAATACTAACGTCACGCGCACAAATGCACACACGCACAATTTTAGTCGGCTAAACAGCTTTCATTATTCTAAATGATATTACTCCAATAGTTCCTAAAGATGTTGCTGCAAGTAATAAAATACCAATGTTTAAGGCAAATGAGTTCACTCCTGTTATTCCCAGCATTACCTCTCTAAGTGCATTTACTCCATACGTAACTGGATCTATGGTAGTTAAAATAGAAAGCCATGTTGGGAGATTATTTAGTGGAAAGAGAGCCCCACTTAGGAAGTAAAGAGGAAATACAACAAAGCTTACGATTAGCTGGAAACCCTCCAAACTCTCCATACGACTTCCCAGAGTAAGACCGAGTGATGTGAGTGTGAAAGAAAGAAGAAGGATTATGGTAATAATAAGAACCATAGACAACGGAGTATAGTGAATTCCAATCACAAATCCGACTACTAATAAAATTGCGGCTTGTATTAATGAAGTAGTCATACCTCCAAAGGCCTTCCCCAGGAAGATTGTAGTTCTACTGACCGGAGCTACCATCACACTTTTGAGAAAATCAAACTTTCTATCCCAGATTATGTAAGAACCAAAAAATACTGATGTGAATATGACTGACATACATATTATACCCGGGAAAATGAACTGTTGATATCCAACATAAGTATCTGCTACATAACTAGACGAACCGAATAGATCCGTTGTCGATCCAAACCCTTCTCCAATAACAAACAACCATAATAACGGGGTAAACGTAGACGCAATAAGCCTGCTTTTTTCTCTTAAAAAGACTTGGAATTCTCTAAGCCAGATAGCGTATAGCTTGCCTAACCCTAATTCTATCCATCTCTTATTTATTTCCATATTTAGCATATCTTTCCATAAATCCTCCTTCAGAATTATCCTCATCTTCATCTTGTTTATACTTACTTGTAGCACGTCTCTGTCTATGTGCAAACTTAAGAAAAACATCATTAAGAGTGGGACTTCTAAGTTTTGCTGATTCTACTTCAGTGTGATTAGTTTTGTCTAATATCTTAATAATGGCAGGCAGATTGTGGCTTGCATCATTCACATAAATGAGGAGATTTCTATTTTTTGCATCTAGTTCAACTTTACGCACAAAGGTGCACTGCTTTAAAAGGGCATCTATATTTTCTTTGTCGACGACATGTTTATTTGCTAACTCTATTTCTATAATCTCTCCTCCAAGTTGTTCTTTCAATTGTTTTGGTGAATCGAGAGCAATTATCTTGCCTTTATCCATAATACCAATTCTATCACAAAGAAAATCTGCTTCTTCCATGTAATGCGTAGTAAGTATAAGTGTAACATTTTCATCTTTTACTATTCTATCAATATATTTCCACATCACTTCCCTGCTACTGGGATCAAGCCCAAGTGTTGGTTCATCCAGAAAGATCACAGTTGGTTTGTGGAGTAAACCTCTGGCTATTTCTAAGCGCCTACGCATACCTCCAGAATACTTTTTGACTTGGTCGTCTTTTCTGTCCGTAAGCCCTACCAAGCCTAATACTTCAGATATCCTCTTTTCTCGAACCTCTTTTGGAACTGCATAAAGAAGTGAATGTAACTTTAAGTTTTCGTAGCCAGTGAGCATATCGTCACTACTTGGAGCTTGGAATACAATACCAATACTAGATCTGACTTTGGAAGGACTTTTGAGGATATCATATCCATTCACCATTGCGGTACCAGCTGTTGGTTTGATCAAAGTAGCAAGAATATGGATTAGAGTGGTCTTACCAGCTCCATTCGGTCCTAAGAGCCCAAATACCTCTCCATCAAATACTTCGATATTAATATCATCAAGAACGGTTACGTTGTCATACTGTTTGAAAATATTCTTAATAGTTATCAATGCACATTCTAAACTAATTAGAAATCTGTACTCATGACATATATCCTCTTGTATCGCTCACTCTATTACTGATATCTCCCGAGACATGTAATCTCTGCCAATGGTATCTAAAATGCGCGAAACGAATGCGCGTGATAACATCATATTGTATATACGATATACATGAATATACAATATATCAACCAACCTTCGGAAGAGGCTACTATTAATGCTGTTAAAGTTGGCAGTCAATGTAATGAGAATGGTTAGTGGTGTGGTGTGGTATGACATACATGAGTTGTGATTTACAGATAGACAGCTGGTCACCATGAACATGTTACCCAGCACCTAGGTGCAACATTCTACGAACCATTAATAATATATCGAGCTGCCATTTCAAATGGAATATGGAATGTGAACTTGTCGGTCTCTGGATCATATAACGCATAGATTGACGATAAATCTACATTTTCATATTTCTGGCTTACAATCTCATTACTTACATTTACGTTTTTAGCTATCATGACTGGAAAATCAATCCTTGTTTTATTGCTCTGATCCTCATCATAAACTATCTGTTTGGTATTTGTACTCACTTTAATATCAAAAGCGGATATATTAAAACCTAAGAGATCGTAGCTTAGAATGGGTATAGTGAATTCAAAGGAACCAGACTTGCTAACTATTTCATGCTTGAGGGTTTCATTTGGAAATATTTCGTTTGCATCGATTTCCACCAAGTGTTCAAACGTTCTACCTCCAAAAATATCAAAAACATTATCAAATATGCCCTTGGACTGTGATTCTGGTGGTAAAAGTACTGAGCTGTTAGAAGCGAATGTATGGTTGCTGCTATCGAGTAGCATAGCGGAAATTGTTACTGAGAGTACGGGTATCAGAATCACCCTATGGATATCCCTGTAGCTATCCATTATTTGCTATGACAAGAAAAGCAATATTTAACTTAGCTGGTACAATACTGCACTGACAATGGAGGACACTCTAATTAAGTAGATGATCAGATGGTTCGAACGTTGGACGAACCACAAAACATCCTATAGTATCAACAGCCAAGACGTAGTATGGTAAAGGTCCTTCCTCACATAATGAGAAATATAAATGAGTTTAACATACCTGCAGGAAATGAATACGGATATGAGATATTGTATTTTGGTGTAAATTTGATCCTTATGTTTGAATATAAATTATCCTTTAGTATAAAGGTGAGAGAATCTGCCTTTGATGATAGTAATAACACAATTGATGTTTTGATACTTAGTAGAAAAGACGTTTTATCATGGAAAAAAGGCAGCAATGTTAGTAATATGGACATAGAGCTGCATTATAGCAATAATGGAGAGAATATTAATGACATCTTCAGACCATCAATAAGCGATGCATATGCATTTATTTTAAGCAATAGAATCAATAATAAACTAACAACAAAAGCAGTTGACGTTACTCTAATTCATTCCTGGAAACAAGAAATAAAAGAATCCCACCCAAAAAATATACCGTAAGTACATTTGCAATCATTATTATTGTTTAACAGTATCATTTGACTCTTTAGAGATTGCATTATCAATATTGCTACTATCTATAAAATATGATAATTAATTTAACGCCTCCTACACGTTTATGATGGGAATTTGACTATAGCAAACTGTCAGCATCAGCACGCGTGATAACGGCAAGTTCTTATGGACCAATTAAGTTAGACGTGCGTATCATTATCTTAATATCACCTGCACATAAATTATTTTCATGATCATGAAAGAAATTAGAAATTTAACTAACGCGGAATTTGAAGAATTTCGTAACATATATGTTTCAACATTTCCATTGGAAAACGCCAAACATCTAGACACATACATTAATCATAACATAGATATGCTCAGAAATGATAGTCGGTATCATCTATATGCTGCACTTGAAGACAGTACTATGATAGGAATCTCTCTGTTATATATTTTTGAATATTCAAAAATGGCGTTACTTGATTATATGGCAGTAATATCTAACTTTCAACGACGTGGTATAGGTAGAATGCTATTTGAATTCACAAATAATGAGCTAAATCACTTTATTCCGGATAACATAGGAATGTTGTTAGAAGTTCCGAAAGAAAATGTATCTGATCCTGATGAAAGGCAAAGAAGAAAGAATAGAATCCAGTTCTACTCTAGACTTGGAGTGAAAATGTTAAAAGGCGTTAATTATTTACTTCCGCTACAAATAGGTGGAGATCTAGAAGAGATGTATCTGATGATCAAGCCCTCAAAGGATATGGCTTGGATATCAAAAAGGCGTATCGCTGACTTCATTGATTCAGTATATACAGATGTAAGCTATCATTATGTATTAGTATAGATGGAGGTATTCTGCTAGATCTTGGATTCCATAGATAACCTGTGACGCATTTAATATGACTAACTACTAGAATGATTGGTCCAAAAATAATGGCATGTTGTTGATAATAACATCTATCGGATTGGCTACAAATACATTTCAGAGTGCTTTGGCACAAGCAGCGCAAGCAGTCGCTCATGACATACACGGCTTGCGAAGCATCGGATAGATGGTAGGTGAGGTGTTTACCTGGATTGTCCCAAGAACTTCGAATCCATGTCGTTCATAGAATGGAATATTCTTTTGAGATGATTCGAGATAGGCTAGTTTATTATCTTGGTCACACACAGCTAACGTATGCCGCATTAACTCAGAGCCAAGTCCCTTTCCATGGTAAAATGGATCGACCCCTATGAGCGGTAGATACCAATGAGGTTCTTTTGGATGGTAGCTACTCATTTTTGAGAACATTTCTGGACCATCTATCTTGGCTTCATTAGAACCAGTATTTTTTAATAACTCCGTTATCTGATCAAAATCAGGATGAATATTTGGAGGAAGCCACAGAGCTGCCCCAGAGTAGTTACCAATGTAGTATGCGCTACCATTAACAAATGCTTTGCCACCAAAAGCCATGGCAAAGCTGTAGAAATGTGAAAGATATTTTTGTGGATCTGACCATATCCAGCGTATATCAGGATCAGTTACAAAAGCTAACTCCAAAGCACCGATAATACTAGCTTCATCTGATTCCATTGCAATTTTAACAATTGGCAACATTATGAAAATAGTTCCCGGTTTAACGTTTAAGTGTATTTGTTATATGTCGTCATTATTATTGTATCACTACTAATTGAACTATTCCCTGATATGATATATCCTATGCATGGTTCATGTATTGAAAAATCCACTTTTCCAAAATATGCAGATGCAATAATGAAGAACAATTTTGCATATTCTGACATGCTCCTAGGCCAGAAGTTGGAATCGATAAGTTAGTTAAGAAATTGGTTTAATCCGACAAACCGCCTAAATAATCAGCCTATTAGGTCTTTCAGTGATTAGACGCACTTTAATATGAAGTTGCAGCATTCACAGCAGTACATTAATTTATCAAAGCTTGACTGTAGTTCCATAATTTCATGGCAGCGTGGACACTCAGTTTCTAGGTCTAGTTCTTCTTTTTGCTCTACTGGATTAGGCTCTTCTGTTATGTCTAGCGATTGGCTTTCAAGTTCTGGTTTTGGCGGAACGAGCTTTGTACGGCTTTGTCTTGCCATGATGAATTATTGTCAAAAATGATTTTTATATGAGCTAGAACTTGCAGGTAGGGGAGGGTGGTGTACGCATGTACGAACATTCTCTATTATCTGCAGTCTCATACATGTAGTCATTTCTTCCTGTCTAATTGCGTGATTTTCAAACATATGTAAAATAGTAGTGTCAATGGTAGCATCTTCATTTATTCCGTGGATTGTGCAGGTACAATCTAGTTCTACATCTGCACATCGAACACAGAATAGTTGTAAACAATCTTCATACGTTTGAGACATCCAAATAATTCAGTAAAATTTGTTATATTTACGGTTTGACGTAATCTGCTAGGAACTACGATATAGAGAATCTTAAGTGTGATTTGACGCTAATAATATATCCTCTGAGCCTCATCTGAGGCGCAGCTGATGAATATGACCCCCTCCCAGTCTTAGAGTAACTGCTGATTTTATAAACAAAGAGTCAAAAATGGTTAACATATTCAAACTGCGATGCACATACCTAGCCGTCTAAAAGAATTAACTCTGGAAGAGATTACAAACATCACTAGCGATATGATTGATAAATTGAGGAAATTAAATATTGAATCAGTTTTATCAATTAGGAGTTCAAAGTCCATTCGAACTTAGTTCAAGGTACGAGGATACGTCCCTCGATTTCAACTCAGCCTCTACTATCATTGCCAACGCCCGAAAAATCTTGATAGAACATGAAGTTTTGGCAAAAGAGTTTTCAACAGCAGATCAAGTGTTGGATAATAGAAATAAGATAATCAGGTATGCTACGGGTTCGGATAAGTTTGATGCTCTTTTGGATGGCGGGTTTGAAAGCCAGTCTATCACGGAACTTGTTGGTGAATTCGGTTCAGGCAAATCTCAGATTTGCCACACATTATGTATTGCCGCTAACAAACTAATGGAAACTAGCCCCCACAATGATGCTGAAAAGAGCAACAAACATTCTACTTTAGGTAACATAATTTTCATAGATACGGAAAACACATTTCGTGCTGAGAGGGCATATCAGATCGCGGAACAAAAGGGGCTTGACCCGCTAACCGTATTAAATACTATCTATCATTGTAACGTCTTCAACAGTGAAGAACTAGAATCAATCATAGACAACTTGGATAAATTCATTGAACAATATAACGCCAAACTTGTAATAATTGATAGTATTATCTCACTTCATAGAGCAGAGTTCTCTGGCCGTGGAACATTGGCAGAGAGACTCGGCAGGATGCTAAACAAGCTTCGACGTATAGCAGATATTTACAGTATTGCAGTCGTGATCACAAATCAGGTCGTGAGTTATGCTGATGGTTCCCATCCTGGATTCGATTATATGAAAGCAGCTGGGGGAAACATAGTAGCTCATGGCTCCACATATAGAATCTTTCTTAGAAAATCTGGAAAGAATAGAGTAGCTACCATGGAAGACTCACCCTACCAATCCTATCAACGAGTGAAATTTTCCATTTCAGAAAATGGGATTCAAAATGCTATTTCGTACAAGACACAAGAGGAGAATGATTCAGCTTGGTAGCTCTGCACTATAGCATAAATAATGATAACACACGTAATTCCAATTCCAATTCGTTAATTCTAAGCGATTTATATCCAGATCCAAAATCTCTTCCAGCTCCACCTGCTTTACGTGAGCCAATTCCATCTTCTAAATTATCAGAGCTTGAGCCCGGCAAATACATTTCAACTACTGCGAGAGTT
>DASQQK010000056.1:0-2938 GCA_035643435.1 Nitrososphaeraceae archaeon
TTTTGGAATAACAACTGTTTTGTCCAAACCTAGAAGAATACTGCGCAATTTGCGAAATATATGCATGCTGTTCTTTCAGGTTGGGCATCATCAATTCACCAAAATAAATAAAGCCATCGGTACAAACAAATTATTTCCAAAGCAAGATTTAATTATATGTATGATAAACATTTGAAGAAGTTTTAATAGTTCACGTGACGTCAAAAGACATAATGTCTATAAAACCCGACCATCCCAACAAGGCCCTCCTTGAAAAGTTGTATCAACGTGATTCCATGCTCAGGGGTATGTACTTTACCAAAGCATCGTCAATAGAATTCCTTGTACGAGATATAATATCCTATCATTTCTGTACACCTGGCGTAGATGAAAAGCGGCATCAGTTCGCGACGATCTTGTTGAACACATACCTTCCCAAGGTTTCTCTTGCAGAACTGTTGGAGAAGATTATCTCTATTGATTATTCGGATCTGTTGAAGGAATATCCTAATTTATTCGAGGACATTCACAAAATCAATGAGTATTCGGTTTGGCTATATTCTGCCTCCCTGGATACGTCTCATTCTTTTCTTGATAATTCAGAACTTGACGATACTATTAGATTGACGTATTTCGACAAAAGTGGAGTTAAACGTCAAAAGGATGTTACTAAGGAGGAAATAGAAGAGAGGCTCGCAGATTGCTTCAATGTCCATTTTGCGCTTGAAGATATACGTTCTGAGATTAGGGACAGGGTGCTGACGAATAGCAAATAAACCTGAAAAGTTAGGACATATGGTAACGAAGTGCGCAAGGCTCACTGCTTTCAGAGATTAATCAATGGAGATAATGTTTGGAACCTAATAATATTAGACTTAAACTTGGAGCCGGATCTATCACTATTGGGATCGAGATGTTCAGTGGTGTTTTAACCGAAAGAACTTTTAACGGTAAAAATTGCTACACAGAACTATTGGATTTCCTGAATCAGATCGGATCTAAAGGTACTCTACAAGCTGAAATCGAGATTGAGTGAGCAGTTTCGTAAGAATTGGTGAACAACCTTAGTTTAACCAAATTCTGAGAGTGATGCATGCAAGATCGTCATTTAAACGCACATTTCAAATAGGAATTGCAATCAAGAGGAGTAGATGGCAGATAAGAAATCCAATGGCGATCAGAATTATCATAGCCATGATACGTGGGGAGGAGAAAGCGATAACGAACTTGTTGATCTGCAGACATTGCTTATTCAGAGACAGGACAGACTAATCAATGCATTAAAAGACCGATATCAGTACAATACTTCAATTAAACGGAGCCAGGACTTTCTTCGTAAACACGTAAGCTCTAAGCTTCCTCTTGTCATAATGTATGCTGACCTGGTAGGTTCAACAAGAATGAGCATGACGCTGCCAGCAGAAAAATTAGTAGCAATTATTAGAGCATTTTCTCACGAATTGTCTACCGTGATAGAAAGCTACGAAGGACATGTATTGAAATATGTGGGTGACGCAATTATCGCGTTCTTTCCATACGGGTTCAATAGGTACCTTACTTGTGATAAATCCGTCGAGTGTGGAAAATCGATGATCAAAGTCTTAAGAGAGGGAATTAATCCAATACTTAGTAAACTTGATCTCCCCGAACTTTCTGTTAAAGTTGGAATAGACGAGGCGGAAAATGTGATTGTTCAATATGGATATGATCAAAGCTCTCCTATTGATATATTAGGTTATGGTATGAATGTGGCTGCAAAGATAACTTCTCTTACTGAACCAAATAAGGTATCCCTTGGTGAGAACGTATACAAATTATTGCATCCAAATCTTCAATCAGAGTTTCACGTACTTTCTACATCAGATAATGAATGGAAGTACGTTAATGTTGAAACTGGAAAACCGTACAAGGTTTATACTCTGAAGTAGACGTACTTGTTAGCTACTAATTTCTTCTATAAGAGCCTCACTGCTACCTGTTTGATATCCATCATGGTAACAGTAGGAGTTTCATCCCTCCCACTACTGCAAGATATGTCACACTTCGTGAATGAGGTCTTTCAGGTTTCTCTTTGGTTTTGGATGTAGCAACTTTAATGGATAACCCAAACAAAGTATAGATGATGGGACAAACTCGGTACATAATGCCTGTTTAACTTTTTCTTCATCAATCATTCCTATCCATATTGACCTCAAACCCAGCGCATGAGCGGCGAGTTGAGCATATGCTGCAGCTAAAGTAGCATCCTGGAGTGAGAATTTTCGTATAATCGACTGGGGGAAATTTAGCTTAACCCTACCTGGGTTCGTACAAAATACCAACACTGCCGGAGAATTTACGTAGGGTTGCTTATTCGCTGCTTCAACTAATTTTAGCTTTATATTTTCGTCCTTCACATTGAATATTTCAAAACCCTGAAATCCTCCTGCCGTGGGAGCAGTATCGGCAGCAGCGAAGATCATTTCAAGTTTCCAGTCCTCCACAGGCCTGTTCTCAAATTTTCTTTGTGATCTCCTATTCAACATAACATTAAATATATTGGTCTGGAGGATATCATCGAAGTCCTGTTTTGCCTCCTCCTCTAACTTAGGGTAAACCTTGTCATGTACTGTGTCTGCTTGGTACATCCTCGAAAGTATGTCTGAAGGTTGCATTTTCAACATAATAATTCAGCACGAGGATAAAAGAATTTAAGGGACATGCAATCAGCGATGCGCAGAGAGCAAGAAAAATTGAGCTGATATCAGCGATCTAGCAGTATTTCAATGTTAATAGAGAAATCATATTGTTGGATTGAGAAGGTCATCTTTTACCAGTAATCCAAAACTCTGAAATCCTTATTGTGTGCCCCTGACTTCCTTTATGAGCATTAGCAGTCCATTCGTTGTCAAAAACCAAATTACAATCCTCGCACCAAGCGGTAATATTTTTCCTACTTACGTCAAATGCGTTCAAATAT
>DASQQK010000057.1:0-12609 GCA_035643435.1 Nitrososphaeraceae archaeon
CCCTTCAAATAACGATGTAAACTTTCCTCCTGCAATGTCATTTGTAATGCTGCAAAAGCTATCGCCATCAGTTGCTATGCTCTCCTCGCCATCAAAAGCAGCTGCACTGCCACCTCCAGATGTGTCAATGTCTACCGCGGCAATAACATTGGTATTAGTTTGTATCGATGGCGGAGATAGAAATGACAAGATCAATATCAACGAGAAACCTGTTAGTGTGTAGCTGGAGATTATATTCCTTATGCCTGATGATCGATTGGACATGTTAATTTTGGTCATATTATTAGTATCTAAATTCCTATTATAAACTAGCATATTGATCGTCTGTAGATTATCTATGTAAAAAATAGAGAATCTTTCGCACTAGTCGTCGTCGTCATCGCAGTCGTCATGATCATGATGATGATGGTCGTCGTCATCGCAGTCGTCATCTGATGATGCTGCCGCAGCTGCTGCTGATCCTCCACTAGCTGCTGATGCCGCTGAACTATCTCCTGCTGCTGCCGCAGCTGCTGCTGATCCTCCACTAGCTGCTGCTGATGCGGCAGAAGATGCAAATGCTTGTTCCAATGGTACGCTAACTGCTGCCAAAGATGTAACTATTACAAGTGCCAAAACTACAGGTATACTTGTATTCATTTAATGTATAGAAAAGATATATAACATATCAAATAAACGAACATAGTAATAGTAATCATCTTCTACAATATTCGTATGGATTTTTCTTGATTAATATTATTGTATTTTGTATAAGTTAGTTAAATATGTATCGTACTTATCCAACCTTGAATATTCATTTATATATTTTCCAAATTATGGGAATATTTTTAAGTATGGACAATAAAATCATGGTAGGTTGAGGAACACAATAAGGCATGACTAAACCACAGATTGCAAGCAGTCACAAGCCAGAAACTGGACTTGGCGAAAGTGACAACATATCGCAACCTTCTATACCTTATGAACTTGAACCTAAGAGAATCCTTGTAGTTGATGATAACTCTGATATTGCTTTCACTCTAAGAATGGGATTAGAAGATCGTGACAAAAATATGCAAGTTTTTAGTTATGACAATCCCGTAAATGCGTTAACGGATTTTAAGCCTAATTTTTATGATCTGTTACTTATTGATGTGAATATGCCATTGATGGATGGCTTCGACTTATGTAAAAAACTATTACAAAAAGATATCAACGTCAAGGTTTGCTTCATGACTTCCGGTGAAATAAATATGGAGGCTGTGAGAGAGGTACATCCACTCAAAAGTATTGGATGCTTCATTAAAAAACCTGTTACTACGGATGCATTAATAGAACGCATCAGAGCAGAACTAGAATAGATTAAACTTGTCAGCATAACAACAAAGTTTCTTTGAGTGCTATAATGAAATTATATTATAGAGGTATGTGTTACCACTGCCGAAATGCATAAACGTAAATTTGTTGGTTGGTCTGATGCATATTAATCCATTACATGATCTAGTAGTTGAAATGGAACGAAAAGAATGATTTTGATAGCAGGATAAAAAGGCAAAGCAAACAAATATTTCTAATTTTCTCAATAGATTATGAATAAAGGAATCTTGTATTACAGTTCTATTCATTTTCGCATCATTTGCATTTTGCTAATCATATTCGTATCAACTAATTTTACAGTTAATCCTTATCCCCTAAAAGATAGAATTCAATACGGCCTCCCTGCAATCTTGTCCTCTCTAAAAGTCACTGCAAGATCAGATTCTGCTGCTGATAGCATTAACAATCCTCAAAACCATACAGTAGATGAACTGAATTCAGCGAATCTCGAAAGAACTGTCCGTGATCTATCTTCATTCCATACCCGAAATATAGAATCAAAATTAATAGATGATGTCGCTTTTTGGTTAGTAGAGAAACTTCAAAGCGTATGTAGTAGGAATGTATATGTTCATAATTTTACACATGTCCTGGATAAGAATGATAATGCCGATAGTAAACTACAATGGCAGAAGCAGCAACAGCAATATGAAAACATATCTTCATATCATCTGAAAAATATAGTATGTGAGAAACCAGGTTCAACAAATAATACAATAATAATTTCTGCCCATTATGATAGTAGAATGGAGGATATTAACAATGGTACAGCCAGAGCACCGGGAGCAGACGATAATGCCAGTGGTGTTTCAGCATTATTAGAACTTGCACGAGTCATTTCTAATGTAGACTTGAATCATAGTATTATCTTTGTACTATTTTCTGGTGAAGAACAAGGCAAATGGGGTTCAACTAATTACGCAGATTATATCGATAAAACAAATGTAGACCTTGATCTATTAATTAATTTGGATATGATTGGATTCTCTTCACAAGGAACAAATGATTTTTTAATAGAGTATGATAATGGAAACATTGTACAAGATAATGACAAATTTTCACGTGCTATTGCCAGTTATATAAAAGAGGAGATCGCCACCCAGTATAATAATCTAAATACAACATTAGGAATACTACAAAACACTGATTATCTTCCATTTGAAGAGTTAGGCTATACAGTTATAGGTTTTCATGATAATGGTGTAATAACGAATCCTAATCATCATAAAAGTACTGATACTCCTGACACTTTGGACTATGAGTACTTGGTATCTATAACTAAATTAACCATGACTACAATTTTGAGTCTTGACGAGTTGGCAACTACTGACAATTTTGATAGACTATCATAAACTATGAATAAATGAATGAATGCGTTTGCATTCATGAGCCAGATGAATACACTTTAAAGTCTGACCAAATGACTGCGTTGTCGTATTCTGAGCATTTTCAACTGTGAGTTTACTGTGGATGTACATGCTTCTTGCTCATCCATCTCTTCGCATTATCATGAGTTGCATCGTCTTGATAGAGCCGGCACGTATTTATCTCGTAATGGTATAATAATGAAATAATGGTCTTTAAGTGCAGCAAATGTGGCTGCGTATTTGAAGAGAAACAAAGACTTGAAATCCATAAGCGCGTACATGGAAGAAAGTCAAAAATTGGTGAGTATGGTTCTCCTGAATTTACTCAAGATAGATTACGAGGTTAAGTTCTCTCAATTAGAGTTCGAAGTTTTATCCGTATCTATTGACACTTGTATCACACATCCCAACGAATCTATGCACGATATGCATCAGGCATGAGCATCAGGCATGAGTACAGCATATTTTCTGACATGATGACGGTCAGTCACATTGACGGTGTTTGTCTATAATTGATTGACAAAATAATATGCAAACTACTGCCAGTAACAACCTAGCACCTAACACTTTTGTGCTAATTGTTATATAGAAAGACGATCGCACACAAATACTTAGGCGCATTGCTAGCACCTTGACAAAGAGTGATATGAAAAGGACTAATAAATTCTCTGAAATGCCTTTATTCAAGTTGTGTGGACAGTTAGTAAAAGAAGCTTGACACAACCGGCTAGAAGACCACTTGGTGTTACGATTATAGCTATTCTTGCCATTATCGCTGGCATATTACTAATATTTGGTGGCCTTTCCTTTCTGATATTTGGAGCACTTTTTACAGCAGTTACAGTTGAGGATCTACAACAACAGTTCCAGCTACAGAATGCTGCAAATATGCAATCACTAATCCAATTTTTTGGCAGTGTTGGAATTGTGATTGGAGCAATAGTACTTGCAGTTGGTGCTGGATATTTAGTCGTATCTTATGGGTTACTAAAAGGGAAAGGATGGGCTAGGATAGTTGCGGTAATTGTTACTGTCGTAGCAATAGTTATACAAGTTATCTCTGTTATCTCATCCAGTATGCTGAGCCAATCCCTAACAGGCGATCTAGATGCCCTTGCATCCGGGATGACTGCCCATATGATTGGTATTGCAATCAATGGAGTAATTCTGTACTATCTTTATCGTCCGAATGTTAAAGCATACTTTGTCACATCCAGAGTTTAGGTTTATGTACATGTATAGATAACTTGTTTCCTTGACACTACTACCTGTGAAGATTAAACACCGATATCATTCAATTTATCATGTATTCGCAGTAGATTTTACGTTTGATTGAGATTGTCATAGTTATTATATCCAGAACGGCTCACATCATTTGTATTGCCTCGACAAACCATTATGTTTATGTATTTCCAATTACTTTGTTTGCAGGTCATGTACAGATGAAGTCAAATAATCCTATCATAAAGGTGTCAAGTACTAAATAATCAGACATATCAGTTTGTTTGTTATTATTATTATAATAGTAAATAGTTTTACCTTGGAGTCGAATGATTTAAATAAATATATGGGAAGGCCATACTTTTAGCTACGGCGTTGTTGTTGCTGACGTAGAATTCACTGCGCTTTCTACATTACTAACTACTTCAGGCTGATAAACATCTGCTACTACTGAATATGTGGCTATGAATGGTTGGCCAGTAGAGGTATGTAGTGCAAGCACATTTCCAACGAATGGTGTAGTACTTGATATGGTTGGTGAGTTAGCATAATCGACTGACATCATCAATGGAGTCACGGTATCTCCCTCGCTCCATGGAGCTGGTGAGGTCAGTATAGTCCCAAACTCGTCAGGGATCTCAGCTGTTGTCACGTTATCCAGATCATATGCTTGGATGACAGCTACTTCAACAGGTAGGCTGGCGGTATATGTAAGAACTCCCGAATAAAGTCCTCCATCATCTCTTGGCGGTAAAATTACTGCTGCTTGATGACTTTCATGTCCCCTCAATGGATCTTGGGAAGAACTGAGTGTTCCCCGCTGGGCAATAGTATCGATTAGTTCTGCTGTCGTCGATGATGAGTCTACATCTTCTTCCTGAGCTAGTACCTGCAGTTGTGAACTCATATTATTATTTGATACAACGACGGAGAAGCTTAGTAATCCTACTGTACTAATAGCAAAAACTAGCAAATACAATTTCGCTGGCTTGAATTCTGTAATATCAGCTTTGTTCAAGTTAAATTTAGTCATTCTAATATATAGAAAAATGTTATAGCATTTATTAGTTTCTATCGCTATTTCGTTTTCTCACATCATCTAAGATTTCAAAATACATACACACATACATATACATATACATACATACAGCAATTTAGTTTACATTACTTCGCCACTCTTCTTCTGCCTGGAGTTTTGATTTACAGCTTCTCGGCTTTGTAGCTCCATAATTGTATTCAGATATCCGGTTTTTTATGATATTTCTCATCAGTCTCCATACTGTCATTCTTAGGACTGATTACACAACTTTGAGTAATCCGCTTATTTATCGAATACAACGCAAAAACTAGAATCGCGATTGAGATTATTCTTAATGGAATCTGATAAATAGTAAGCAGGTTGGAAGCGATAATCCCAACACTGCCAAATGTAGATATCAAAAGAAAACCTATAGATGAACAGCTGCTGCACACACTTGAGATGATACTCAATGATGATCCAGAAAATAATGAAGCTCTACTAATCTTCAGCTTGGAATGTCTCAATACATAAATATTCATACTAATTACTATTCCTAGTAGAATCGAAATAATTGTAGTCAGGATGAACCCTGTAATCGCATCTTCTGGTAGATAAAAGATCCAAATAGGGTCAAAAAAGATAAGTTGATCAAACATATTAAAAAGTATCCAAAAGGGAATCGCGATAGATGTAGCTATTACTATATACACAGGCATCGAAAATACGATTTTCAGTGATAATGGCAGTAAGATCATAGTTATTTCTTAGGTTCTTCTAGTAGCTTCCTTTCAATTACAGATTGGAATGGAGGAAAAGGTTGTGCTCCTCTTATTATTTCTGGATTAGAACCATCAATACTATTTACTATGATAAATGAAGGTGTATCAAAGAATCCTTGTGAATGAGCGATCTTGACGTCATTATCAATAAATTCCTCATATTTTTTAGAATCAAAACAAGAGTTGAACTGATCTATATCTAGTCCTGGTATTTGGGATGCGAACTTTTTCAAGTTATCTTCATTCACCCATCCAGAGTCTATAGCCTGTTGATTCTTGTAGAGCAATTTATGAAATTGCCAGAACATTCCTTGTTCGTTTGTGCATTGAGCGGCTAGATGAGCACCCATAGAATCAAATCCCCTATTTGGTAGATGTCTAAAAACTAAAGCTGCCTTTCCTGTTTGAATATATGTTTCATTAATCATAGGCTCAGTATTTTTTACATACCTTGCACATAAATGACATTGAAGGTCACTAAAATCTATAATAGTAATAGGAGCTGAAGGATTCCCAAGATATGGTGAACCTTGTTCAATTTGATTTGATAAAGAAAACGATGATGATTCTTCGACGGCGACAGATTTGTTCTGTGCCTTCACCAGCACTACTCCATCATCTTGATTACCGGAGAATAACAACAAAGTACTGCAGCATACAAATATTGTTATTATCACCATAATCGACATGAGATTCGTTTTCATTTTCTTATCACCACATAATACTTATTCTTCCTTATGAGATATAATTACTACTCTTCGTTATGAGACATAATATAGTCATTTCCTTTAACCGTTTAAGATTAAGTTAAAGAGAGTATTCATTTAAGATTAAGTTAGAGTATTCATGATTTATGTGATATATAAGAAATAAGAACTTCAACACCTTTCTTTGGCCTGTGCTTTTTTCTGTCTTCTATTCTGCATCCCAGGCTTTATAAAAGGTTGAATATTTGATTTGTTGGTAAGTATACGGATTATATACGAGTACCAAACATACCGCGAGTACATTGGCTGGATATCAATTGGATATTTATCTTGGCTAATTTGTTAGATTTACTAGAGGAAGCATGAGCATGAAGGTGCACAAAATCTCGGCCATAACCTTAAGAATTAAAGAAATGGAAAGATCATGTCGTTTTTATTCTCAAGTACCTGGATTTAGGTTAATATACGGAGGATCAACTAATGATAGTTTTAGTACCTATGAAATTGGCAGATCAAAAAGTTCTAACAGTTCCAAGATTTACTTAAACCTAGAATTGATTCGCCGGACCAGTGATCAAGATGACGATGACGATGCTGCTACATCAAGAAAACATTTTGGAAGAATCATTTTTCATACCGATGATGTAGACAAACTCTACAACTATTTCAAGAATAATAAATCTATTTCGACAGATATCATATTTGAAACTATGCCTGATGATGCTCCATGGGGAGAGAGGTATTTCCATATACGGGAGCCTGATGGATATCAACTTTCGTTTGCAAAGCTATTAAAAAAGTCATCTTAATAATGATGTTAGAAACTATAACTAGAACCGTTACTACTCCAGCAGATAGTAATGTTAATAATTATAACGCCGATACTGATTGATAGAGAACACACATAATTAACGTAATATCAGTTAATATCAATATTAAAGTGCTGTAAATAATAGAAGAAAAAGAAGAAATCTGTACCTTGGAACTGTTTCCAAGAGACAATCGCACACATTGTTTATAAAATTCAATCTTCTTACTCTTTACTCCTCGGATCGAGTTGCATTAACTCCGATATTGAAGGCTCCAATCATCGGTGAGGTTGAGCATTAGATGTTCACTCATATTACTGTGATGTACCCTCAACTTCTATCAATGAAGGTGTTAGTGTGCATGTCTTGTTAATTGAAGAGGCAATTTGCTGTGCTGAAAGGTGATCAAACAAAAATGGAGAGTGGAGAGGAAAGATTGAGAAAATAATGAATTACTATTTTGTACAATGTGAATTGATCAGACATATATGTACTCAGGTTTAAAGAAGTAAATATTAACTACAACAGGATTTTAACTAGTGGTATAATGCTCTATTATTGTTACATTTTGTTGGCTTGATCGTGCATTAGACTAGCGTGGCTGCTACTCCCATATCATGTAGATCTTGGTCTCAATATACCATCATTATCTTTATCTTTATCTTTATTTTATATATCCCATCTTGATATGATCGAATATTGATAGATGCTCGTCTCTGTCTTGAAATATGGGGGACTGAATATAATAAGATAAAAGAAATATGCTTGTTGGCTGAAAAGTTAGGATATTACGGATTTTACTATGGTGAATCTTTAGCAGATATAGATTTAGATTGCTGGACCATAATTTCTAATTTATCAGCAATAACTCGTACAATTAAACTAGGACCTGTAATAACATATTTGTTTCCTCAATACAGAAATATCTCTCTATTAGCAAAACAAGCTTTGACACTGCAGGAAATTTCTAATAAAAGACTCGAGTTTCGAACAGGTACGGGTGCAACGCTTCAATGGGCTTCACAATGGTGGCACCCCTATGGTATAGACTATCCAAGTAATGATGAAAGGGTAGCATTACTTGAGGAAGGAATACAACTACTGTTAATGTTATGGAGTAAGCCTTCATCGACATTTGAAGGAAATCATTTTAAAGTAAAAGATGCAAGATTAATGAAACATACGCTGCTGCAGCTGCATCAGTATAATAATAACACTACTCCAATAACAGTAGCAGCAAAAAAAGATAATACCATGAGAATAGCTGCTAAGTATGCCAATGTTTGGGAATGCTCCTATTTAACTCCTGAACAATTTATTATACTAAATGAAAAGTTTGAAAGCCTACGTAAAAAGATTAATCAAAATGAAAATAGAAAAATATATAAATCAATTGAATTAGATGTTATTATTTCTGAATCCGAATCAGATTTAGAATACAAGAAAAAATTATTCGCAATGGAAAGAGGTCCTGCAGTAACTAGTCAAATGATTAAACGTGGACTAGTTGGAACGCCTAAAAGAATAAGAGAAAGACTTAAGCAATATACAGATGCAGGAGTGGATCAGTTTTTGCTTGCATTTCAGGATCCACTCGATACAAAAGCATTAGAATTATTCATGACCGCCTGTACATAAGCTGAAAAAAGGAAAACAGATTTAATTTTCTCTTTTGAATTCCAATCTAAATGAAGTAAGAGTCGTTTGTTTCTATCTTAGCCAAGATTTATGTGTAAGCTCTAGTGAGAACTCAAGACTAACATTAACCTAGTATGTGGTAAGGTTACTGCCAGTCGGGAATCATGTGCCCACATCAATTAGGAATCCCGACCTAAGACACTATCCATTACGAATCTGATAAATTCCTTATCAGTCGTATCCTTTCTCTTTTCCATCATCTTTATTGCATCATACCCAACAAGATATCTCGGTTTGGGATCGTGAGACGTAACTGCTTCGAGAATTATCTTAGCAACTTCAATAGGTGATGAACCTTTTTCGAATCTTGGCTTAAATGCAGAGACTCTTTTCTGGATCAATTCTGAATATGGTGAATCAATATTGTTATCATTTTGTGGCATACTTACATTTTTACCTAATTTCATACTGTTTAAAAAATTGGTCCTTATTACTCCAGGTTCTATGAGTACAATGTGTATACCAAAGTTTCGAACTTCATATCCCAAAGATTCTGTAAGTCCCTCTAGTGCAAATTTGGAACTAACATAGGCTGAAGACAGAGGAAATCCAATCCTTCCAGCAAGTGAACTTATATTTATGATCTTTCCATATCTCTGTTTTCTCATTATGGGTAATACACTTTGGATAAGTTTTATTATCCCAAAGAAATTAGTTTCGAACTCTTCCTTGATTTCATTTATTTGAAGTTGCTCAAGTGGTCCTAATAGTAAGTATCCAGCATTATTAACTAGAATATCAATTCTACCTTTTTCAGCAATTATTTTTTTTATACACTCTAAGATTGACTTTTCATTAGTTACATCCAAGTACAATGTTTTTAATGGGAGATTATTGTTTCTTGCGTAAGCAAGAATGTCATCTGATTTATTCTGATTACGCATGGTGGCATACGTGTAAATCCCATTTCGAGCAAGCAGAAGGGAAGTTTCAAATCCTATTCCAGATGAACTCCCAGTTACTACCGCGACTTGCTGTTGTCCGCTTTGCATACTGCTATTCCCATTTTATAATCATATCCAATATTTCTTTTCTGGAAGCAACAATTATTATATTTTAATTGGTTAAAACAATTTAAAATGTTAGAGTAGTGGCAGTAGGAATAGATCTCATTCCTATAGTTCAACTAACTACTACTAAATGGGTTTGTTTTTAAGTCTTTTTGGGTTTAATCAATTAATGCAAGCTCACTTTGAAGATGCACTGGCTATCAGACATAACCAATCCAGATAAAGTGGTTAAACTCATGAAATTACTTATCATACAAAGACAAAGACAAAGACATTAAACTCCTAATGGAAGCCAGATGATATGATGTGATATGATATGACCCTCACACCAGATGAAGTAATTAATCGCGGTTTGTTTTTAACATATGTTTACTACTGTTTGCGCTGTGGCTACCTTTGGTTGCCGAGAGGATATAATCCTGCTATTCTTGATATCGAGGAAATGAATCCACCAAAGTTTTGTACCCGGTGCAAATCCAAGTATTGGAATAAGATTCCCAAGTCTAAGTCAAAACAAGAACAAGTCTAGACTTTCGTCCAAAGTCAAAAGTTAGCTAAGATACACAAGGTCCCATACTTTTACAGATGGAGATAGTACAAAATCGATTGTTTTTAAATCTAAAATGAATCAATTTAATTAATCCTGAATCAATGACTACTAAAGGTAGCGCTACTAAAGGTAGCATGACCTAATTATGTTTATTATTATTCAGATTGACGTCCATTGTCTTCTTTGTATTCGGCAATTAATTTGTCCATTCCCAAATGTTCTTTCTGAACAAAGTCTCTGCAAGTCATTATAACTAGCAAGCAATGCTTCCCACTGATTTAGAAGAACTAATTCGATGCCTATCTTCCTCAGTCATTCGAACATAACTAGCATTAAAAGCAGGGAAACTGTGATTTACTAGGTATTCTCTTACAAGAAATTGGACGCCTACTTTGTCACATCAGTTGATGGCGAACTTACGAAATCCATGAGTCCTCTATTCTTTGAATCGCTCTTTCAGAGATGGGTTTAGGGGTTTTGCAGTAAATCGATTTTCAGTTGATACTTTAAAGAGGAGATGAGTCCTTTATCTCTTCACCCAATTATTTTCTGTATGATAGATAATCATCAAGCGATTTAGCACACTCAGGTGTACAGAATGTGTAATGCCTACTCTTTTTGGAGCGATTATAGACCCAGATTAAATACAATCCAAATTCATCTATTTTTCTGATATCTCCAACGTGTAGACCTAGTAATGCTCCAATTCTCATTCCAGTTGAAGCAAGAAGTAGGATAACTACCCTGGACCTTAAATCTGACTTATCCAGCAATTACTGAATCTCATCAACAGAATAAGGCCTATCCTCTATGTAATTCTCGTTGTTATCATAAGAAGGAATAAACCGTCTTATCTTATCCTTGTTCAGGATAGCATCGTTCATCTTAAAAAATGAGAAATTGCAGAACAACTAATTTGAATTGCTGAATGAGATAATTTTCGTTCATATCGAAGAGATTCAATGTGTTTGATTATGTATCTCTCGGTAACATTTGGTTTAGTATCAAGTGCTTCTCTGGCTTTTACTGTATTTCTAGCAAAATCATTAAATGCTGAATCATAATTCCGTACTGTTGCTTCTGAATTATATCCCTCAGTTACAAGATAGATTCTTCTTTCTTCATCATGTTTATGTTCATATCTTACTGTAGGTGTAGGTGTAGATGAAGTGCCCGCAAAATAGTATACGGTATCAAGTATTTGTATGTATGAAATGGATTATCTAATTGGATTTAGAGGATCATTCTCTAATTCGTCTAATCACTTTTTGAGTATTGAATATTTTGCCTTTACAACTCCTCTTAGGTTTAAATATGGATATTGTCGATAATTAGATGAGTAGAATTGGTATTGGGGTAAGGCCTCCAGATCTGTAATCCTCCTCAGTGTTCGATTCCTGACTACTCACTTTGTCTAATCTTATCTCGATAGTATAGTATGTACAACATTTGTTGATATTCTTTTTGCTTCTGTTTCTGAATACTACTCAAATCCAACCTCATCTTAGAATAATACTGATGGAAATGAAGCACAGAAAAATAAATAATAAGGCTAAATAAGGCTGAGATGCATATAGATTATGACTTATTTTGGTATGCAATGCCCTTGAGAAGTTATCAAAGATAATAGTTCTAGGATTGGTTGGATGATGACGGTGATGATGATTACTACTTCTAGTCCATAACTCTCAAACATGATAGTCATTTCCACGCTGCTATGTTTTTTTCTGCTAATATCTTTGTAGGTCTTATGCGTACAAATACTTCACCTTCGGTACTGTTTCTTCTGCCATATGCTTCTGCATTTTCCTTTCCCATATACCGCCTTGCTATTTTAGTAGCCCACCTGAATAGTTCTTTCTGTTTATAATAATATATTTTTGCAATACCCTGAATAATTACAAAAGAAAATTGTGGTGTCTGATCATCTATACAGACACTCACTCTCCTATTATGTTGAATATTTCTTGCCTTAAGTGAACTACCATATGTAGTAAAAACAATATCTCCTACTCCGTTTCTTGTTTGGTCTTTTTGGTTATCTAATACAAACCAAATAGGAATAACATGAGGACTTCCATCCTTCTTGAC
>DASQQK010000058.1:0-5314 GCA_035643435.1 Nitrososphaeraceae archaeon
CTTCTTATGCTACTACCAAGAAGAAGCATAGCTGGAATGGTTACAAACCTCTAGACCAGACCAGAGATTACATCATATTTATTCGATTTGACATTTGATCCACCTCCTTAGTCCTTGCCAGAGCAAGAAAACACTCACGACGACCTTAGTCATTAGCGTTACATCTCCATATCGTATTGTCAATCCCTTGTTGTAAATGGTCCAATTTACTTTTGCAGAATGAGCAAAAGCAAGTTCTTAGCTCTGATTCTTCCTCTAGCTCGTCTTCTGTAAAGAATTGAATAGCTGGGTCAGCTGATGGATTATCAAATTTACGGAGGTGGTAAGTATCTCGCTGGGAGAATCCTTGATTTACATGATGTTATGAACTATGAAATATCAGATAGCTATGCCTCTCGTTATAGGGAATATTATAACTAGTTTTGAATCCATCATCCTTTTTCGCAGCCATATTTCATTTTACTTTAAATTCAGCCTAGAGTTATCTTTAGCTGGCAGTTGTCAAGTCTGGTTTATACTTGTAAAGCTTATCCTAACTGAGATAACCGAGCTTAGCTAGGTAATCTAGCTTAGCTAAGCTAGGTAGCCAAATAATTAATGGCCTCCGAGCCGAATAGCCATCATTTTGAGATTCGTTGTTGCATGCGCGCCTGTAAAGTATTGCTAGTTCGGGTTATTAGAAACAAAAACTTTATCAAATAAAATATCACAATTACCTACAGTAGAAAGAAGTTACAACCCAAGGTCTATGAGTGAAATTCTGAATAAGTTGGACGAAGAAAAAGTGGTGATAACCATATCTGCGGATATCCGAAAGTTCAATAATCCTGCAAGGGCTTCAAGAATACAAAGCAGTAGACATCAGATCAATTACAAAGCAGCTCAAGAATAGAATTGGCACAGGAGGTACGTTCAAAGAGGGTAAGATAATACTACATGGAAATCATAAAGAACCAGTTATAAAATTACTTATTGAGGATGGTTTTGATAAAAAAAGCTATCGTAGTAATGTAATTCACAACTATTGTAAGTAGCTAAGTACAAGAGGACAAAAGGAATCAAAATGAAATCGCTCCGCCAACTGCATGAATGCCTAAAGCTTATCTTCTTGCAGTGAGTAGAAATTCATGATACAGAGGAGTACCAATAATTGTCATTCCTGGAAGATTTCATCAACAAAGCACCATTTCCAGTTTTCTCCAGCTTGGTAAGATCTAATGACTGGATGACCAGTTGAATTGAAATGCTTTGTTCCGTGTTTATTTATGGATTGGTCACAACATCCTACATGACCACAGGTCAGACATAATCGAAGGTGCACCCAAGGAGAGCCAATTTGTAGGCACTCTTCACAACCATTCGGTGTCCTTGCCTTGATATTCTGGTTCGACCTCTCTATATGATTACAAGACTGCTTACTTTCCTCTTTCTTCATGTATACGAGACAATACCTTTACACTAAATAAAAACCATAGACTGAAGAACGATGTGATTCATCAATCACCAAAATATCACATACTCATATTGTTAATATCCCTATTCTCATGAATGCTAAGTCGTCTCATCTTGCAATATATGAACGAAATGTGAAATATGCGGTACCATAAGGGGAGTAATATTTAATTGGCTTTCTAACTTCTGATGCTCATTATTCCACCGTCCAGAAGTGAGACTGAGCCAGATTTACCATGTGATATGGTTCGGGCTGAATATCAGCTGTTGACACTTTTGTGATTTATAATCAGCTATATCTGAGACCCCTTTATGTTTTTGTAGAATCGGTCATTAAATTCTAATAATAGTGTATTAGTGCTATCGTCATTTTTCCTCATATAATAGTAAAGTTCTTCAGTGGCTGCATGATAATCAACGCCAATATTCTGCGCAATCTCCAAAGCAATAACGGAAATCATCAGTTTGCGAAGGACAAGATCGTGTCCATAGTTCATAAGGTCATTTGATAGCTCTTCTAGAAAGTTCTTAAAGTTTGATTCAATATGACGATCTTTTGCGCTACGATTTTTTAATACAAATAAGATAGCCATGTTCCTTTGTTTCATATGAATATTTTCTACCATTTCTATAAAAGAATCATTTAACTTTTGATCATGAAAGAGAACCTGTGATAAGAGGTCAGAAGCTTGTGACTCATTTATTTGCATCTTTTCAACGAGGTTGAATAACACGTGACATGCGGCACAACCATTTTGTCTAATTTCTGAAGGGTTATCAAGCAAATTTTGTAGTTCTTTCTGAATTATTTCTTTAGCCTCAATCTCATTTCCAGTATCGGATCCATTATCATTCGATCTTTTCATATCAGTTAATTAATAGGTGGTTCATAGAAATGTATTGTTGAGATAAACTAAACTAGAAGCATATAAAACAGACCATTAATCTATTGATAATTGTTGAGCTGGTACCAACCAGTTCGATAGGCCTTCCTTTTGATTAATGGCATTTGATTATCTTATGAGGATTCCTCTACTTTGAAAATAAAACAAATAAATTAAAATACAATAAAATAAATCTTATCTCTTCTCCCTGATGATTTGAGGCTTGCTGACTCTTTCCTTAGCTAATATTATTCCTGTTATTACGACATATGCAATCTGGAATACTTCTGTACCAACAGCCATATCACTTATAGGGCCTCCTCTTCCAGTTATTGGATTGTCAGGAATCCTAGTTATTGTCCACATTCCGATAAGAATAATAGTACCCCCGATTCCGATAGCATACCAAATCCTTCCCCATCTCTTTATCATTGGCAAAACCCAGAACAATTGTGCTATTCCAGCCACAAGGAAAAAGATCGCATTGTTGATATTAAAGCCAATAGCATTAGGTACAATAATAAGATGTAAAATTCCAGCGATCCCAGTACATGCAGCTGCTCCATAATATAGCATTTTTCTGTTGGCATTATTCATTGGTTGTTTCATCAGGTTATCTTGCAATTTACCTTATAAAAATATCCACGTGGCTAGGAGTAATTGACTTCCCTGATGTCAGACTTCATGTGGCGTGAATATCATTGTTAGACGTTAAATAGTCAAATAACTTTATATGTAAAATTGATGACGTTTTAGTGGGAGGGAAATAACTGGTGGCCATCGTAGAAGACCAAGAAGAAGGGGGCTATATTGTCAAGTCAAATACAAACCAGAACCGGACTTATAACGTCTATTTTAGTATTAGAAAGCAACGATATCTTTGTACATGTAAATGGTTTGCGATTAAGCAAACGGAATGCTCCCATATTAGGAAGGTAAAAGAAAAAATTGTCCAGTAATGCCTTTGTCTCGAATTTAGAGTCTAAAACTTCTAGAGATGTCACTATTGTCATCAGAGAACAAAAGCACCACCTGATCAACGTCACATATTAGGATATTATTTTATATTTTCGTATCCAAGACTTGAGATATTAACATGATAGTATTTTAAAAAGTATTTTGAAGGTCTCTATATGTCTGATAGACTGATTCTTCACAGTGTAGTCGTGCCCACTCTAAACCTGGCAAAGTAAGACTAATAGTATTATTAACCTCATCATATTGCACACGTCGTTCACTTTCAAGAAATTGGACTAGTTCTATTCTCGCTTGTCGTCGGTCATTGAAACCCTTTATCTGTAGCTCACCATAGACCTTGTCACTATCAAAGGGACGTCCCATAATACCCCTGGCAAGAAAATATAAAACACAAACATATCTATTGCCGTGATCTTTCAGCATTCTAACATCACTGTCATATGCTATGCTCCCACTTTTCATTATGAATCTCTCTTCATATATATATAATATATAAAAAATGCCTACTGATAATACGGTTTAAAAGCATGTGGCTGTTCAAACTGCCATACACCCAATAGTTTGATATACATTTCCTCAATCAAAGAATGTATGGCAGAAGAAAGACTTGTTAGTCGTGAGATTCATTTGAAGCAACGTCCAGCTGGAATGCCTACTGAAAATAATTTTCAGCTCGTCAACGTAACTATTCCCGATTTAAAGGATGGTGAATTCTTGGTGCGTAATATATGGATGTCAGTAGATCCATATATGCGCGGAAGGATGCGGGAAACTAGGAGCTATATAGCCCCATATCAAATAGGTCAGCCTCTAGAGGGGGGTTGCATAGGCCAAATTATAAAATCAAATAATAACCGATTTACAGTTGGTGATTATGTACTTGGAAATTTAGGCTGGAGAGAGTACTGGCTTTCAGACGGCAGCGGAAACGATATAATGAAGATCGACCAGAATTTGGCACCAATTCAATGGTACTTAGGTATCTTGGGTTTGACAGGTCTTACGGCATATGTGGGCCTTTTAAAAATTGCCCAAGTAATTGATAATAGTAATAGTACTGTGTTTGTCTCCGCTGCTGGAGGAGCAGTTGGTTCTGTAGCATGTCAAATTGCAAAGATTAAGGGGTGCCATGTTATAGGTAGTACTGGTTCACAAGAGAAGGTAAAGTGGCTACTCGATCAAGCTAGAATAGATCATGCTTTTAACTATAAAGACATAGGAGAAATAACATCTCATATGAGTTACAAAGGTCTTGCCCAGATGGGATTGATGTATACTTTGATAATGTCGGAGGAAAGCATCTAGAGGCAGCCATTGAGAATATGAAAACTTTTGGTAGAATCGTACTTTGTGGTATGATATCACAATATAATCTGTCTTCAACACCTCCGGGCCTTTCAAACCTCTTTCTAGCAGTACCCAATAGACTGAAACTTGAGGGATTTATTGTCAGAGATCATTATGATATGCTAAATGAATTTTATGCCAATATGTCCAAATGGATTAGTGAAGAAAAAATAAAATGGAGAGAAACTGTGATTGAAGGTATAGAAAACGCGCCTAACGCTTTCTTAGCCCTGTTTAAAGGAGAGAACACTGGCAAGATGTTGGTAAAGATTGGATTCTGATTGCAATTCAAGCGAAGGCATTATTGTGATGCAGCACCTAATGTAACCTTGGGAAGGTCCAAGCCCATGTTGCCTGCATTATCTTCCTATCCGAAACTGTGATAAGTGGAATGATAGGTAGATGACTAATGGCATTGACTTGCTAACACCTCTCCTAGCAACTACCTTTATCGTGATATAATGATATGGATACCAAACGCAATATGACTGATGGTATATACCATTAGTTCCCAGATCTTAGATGTGCTATGAATTATCTGCAGTAAAATAATGAACCATAAGAGAAATGTATGTTAAGAAGTGTATTAATCGACTAGCCATGATATTAATCTAGAAATTGTTTTTATCCGGGTGTAAGATGTAAAACACTAA
>DASQQK010000059.1:0-3898 GCA_035643435.1 Nitrososphaeraceae archaeon
TGGTTGATAACGAAGGCTACATAAGATATGATCATATAGGCGAAGGAGGTTATACTGAAACTGAAAGAGTAATCCAAACCCTCCTTCAGGAACGTAATGCTAGTCTTACTCCTTCAACTGATAATAGTAACAATGGTAGTAATAATGGTAATAATACAACTACAGAACCAACAACCTCAGCACCAGAAAATGTGCAATCAGTAGATTTCTCTAAAATAAATTCACCAGAACTGTATTTTGGATACCAATTTGCCAGAGCACCTTTGGGAAATCCAGAAGGATTCAAGTCAGATCAAACTGTGAATTATTCTCTAACCAATCCTGGCTCGAATATTAGACCCAACGTCATTTATCTTGATGGAACATGGAAGAACAATGCTGACAATATGGAACTGCAAAGTGAAACAGGTGGTATCGCATTAGTCTATTCTGCTAAATCTGTAAATATAGTTGCAGGAGGAAAGGGGGAGGTCACTCTCTCAGAAGATGGGTCAACACTGGATGAAAAATATCGCGGAGCAGACTTGTCAGAGGAAGACAAGTTTACAATAAATGGTCAGCGATTATACAATCTATCAACTCATGACGACTATGGGGCCCATTCCATAGTGATTGATATCAAAGGAAAAGGATTCCAAGCCTACACATTCACATTTGGTTAGATGTTGTATATCTATACAGGTGGGTTACATCTTTGATTACCCATAATATAATATCGTCCTAAAGATAGCTCCATTTCTTACTATATTCCTTAAAGATTCCTTCATGTGTTAGGTCGTATAGCCTATTCAGCAGGTCAACATGAATAAGATGATATTTATCTGGTGGGTTATGAAGTATATCATAATATGAATGGCCTAGTCCGTCATCATATTTAGCAAGATTTTGCTTCACACTGTTTATCCCTTTATCAAAGATCAATTTCGCGTCAGGGTCATCCATATATTTATAATATTCGTAGACACCAATCAATGCAAATAACATGCCATTTAATACTCTAGACTCTTCCGCGCCAAAATTATCAGCCACATATTCTTCATACCACCAACTCTTATACGAGTCCTTATATGTAATACCACCATCTTCAACCTTTACGAAAAATGAATTCAACAGCTTCTTTGCTGCATCCAGATATAACATATCTCCAGTCAATTCATGTGCTTTAACCAGCGGAGTTAATGCCTCTCCATTGGCCATAGCAGACCTCCAAGGTTTCTTCAAGTTGTAAGTTGGCCAATCATACCAATATTCGAATGTTGAGAACCCATCTTTTGCGACGGCATTATCCACAAGCCAGTCTACATTATTCATAAAAAACTTGGTATCTCCAGCATGATAGAAATCCATCGCAGTATGTATTATAGTAACTGGATTTCTCTGGATATTAAGTCTACCAAATTTGGTTCCCCATTCACCATAATTGACGTATGGGATCCCATTCTCATCCATATGAATACCAAGAGATTCAGCTTGGATCGACGATGATGAAGATGGAATCACCATTATTATCGTCACTGAACATATTATCATGGTTATTTTTTGACCACCGGTCAAAGTAGCCACTAATCTAACTTTTACTTTATATGGATGAGGTAACTTTAGGTATTAACCTTCACAGGTAGTAGTGTCAAGGAAACGAGTTATCTACACATGTACATAAACCTAAAATCTGGATGCGCGAGTTTTTCTAGTAAAATGCTGTATTTCATTCCGTCTATTGTTTAAATTAGTATTAGCTACGGAGCTGGAGCCAACATAGAATTTTGATCATTATTTCCTATCAAATATCACATCATTAAATCAAACATTAAATCATTCACCAGATTCGCCAAAACAATATACATAGTGCGAATGTACTAAAAAACATCAAAAGGAGCTTGGTTTGAAGATCAAAAAGTTAGGAAAAAATGGACCACAGGTTTCTCAGATAGGACTGGGATGTATGGGGATGTCAGATTTCTATGGTAGCAAAGAGACAAGAGATGATAAAGAAAGCTTGGCAACCATCAACTTAGCAGTTGAAGAAGGTATTAACTTCTTTGATACAGCTGATTATTACGGAATGGGACATAATGAGCTGCTATTAAGAGAAGCTATGAAGGGAAGACGAGATAAATTCTTCTTATCAGTCAAGTTCGGAGCATTACGTGGCTCAAATGGAGAATTCACCGGTACTGACTTGCGGCCGGTTGCTATCAAGAACTTTATATCTTATTCTTTGCAGAGACTCGATACTGATTATATCGACCTTTATCAGCCAGGCCGTCTGGATCCACAAATCCCAATTGAGGATATAGTCGGTGCTATTGCAGATTTGATCAAAGAGGGAAGGGTTCGCTATCTTGGATTATCTGAGGCGACATCTGACCAGATCAGGAGAGCTCATGATATTCACCCAGTATCAGCAGTTCAAATTGAATATTCACTTGCCAGTAGAGTAGTCGAATCCAAAATATTGCCAACCACACGTGAGCTTGGTATAAACCTGGTGGCTTATGGTGCGTTATCTCGTGGACTGCTTTCAGGTCAACTGACCACTGCGAATACCACTCTTCAAGGAGATGACTTTAGAAATTACCTTCCACGGTTTTCACCTGAAAATAGGGAACATAATAGCCAGATAGTTAATGAGCTAAAGAAATTTGCTGAGAGCAAAGGTGTCACTGCAGCTCAACTGGCTCTGGCTTGGGTCATGCATCAGGGAGAAGATATCATAACTTTAGTAGGAACATCGAAGAGATCAAGGCTGCTTGAAAATCTAAAATGTCAGAATATTCAACTAAATGCTGACGATCTAGCTTATCTTGATCAAACTTTTCATGAAGGTGCTATAGCAGGAGATCGTTATCCTGAGTTTATCACAGATATTGTTAGATAGAAGGATAAATAGAGAGATAATAAACAGATAGAGGAGAAGACAGTCTTCATATCTAGTGGAAGCCTTTCTCTTTTTCATGACAGATGTATCTGCCCTTGCTGTAGATTGGAGATCCTGTTAGATCCTTACGTTAAGAATCCTTAACGGCTAACGCTTAGCCTAGCTATGTGGCAAGTTTCTTCATCATATTAAAGAATTCAAGATCATCCATATTTTTCTTACTTGCAGCCCAGGATTCCACATCTTTGCCCACCGGATATCTAAATCTAGGATTTGGGTTTGTGGCTGCATCCAAGATAGCATTTGCAACCAGTTCTGCAGGAGATGCGTTCTTTGCTAGTTCTATCGTTGTAGCCATTGTCTTTTGCATCATGCCAGAGTATGGAGATGCTGGATCTTGGGCTCTCCTAGCTTTAACCATGGCATTTGAAAAGTTAGTTTTGATAAAGCCTGGTTCTATCAATATCACTTTTATTCCAAATGGATCTAATTCATATGCAATACATTCACTAAGGCCCTCCAATGCAAACTTTGTGCTAACATAGGCTGAACCTCCTGGATAACCAAATATACCTGCCCCTGAACTTAAATTTAGAATTCTACCAGACCTTTGTTTTCTCATTGTAGGCAGAACTGACTGAGTTACTCTTATCAGTCCAAACAGATTAGTTTCGAACTGAGCCTTAATCTCTTCTATTGAAAGATCTTCGAATGCACCAGCTAGCCCGTAACCAGCGTTATTTACAAGGATGTCAATTCTACCAGCTTCGGAAATTATACGATTTATCGCATTCCGTACAGAACTATCGTCAGTAACATCAAGCTGAATTATCCTAATTGGGAGGTTCTCTTTTTGTGCCGCTACTTTTATTGATGTATCTTTTTCTGGAGAACGCATGGTAGCGTATGTAATATACCCATTACGTGCAAGCAGGAGTACAGATTCTAATCCAATTCCACTGGAACTACCAGTAACAATAGCAACCTTTTGATTGGTTTCCATTCTGTTAGCTTTGGTAC
>DASQQK010000060.1:0-3809 GCA_035643435.1 Nitrososphaeraceae archaeon
TCTTCTAAAGAGGAGGAGTATGATCGAGAGAAATATCTTGAAATGATGTTTGACTCTGCTGAGGCAGTCTTATCCATATTTGGATTTAGTCGGTCACAATTTGGATATACTATAAAGAAGAATCGTCATTGGTGGGATGAGCTATACAGACAACGTGAAAGAGACATTGAATCTGCAAGATCTGAATTATGAAAAAGATCTCATTGTCAAGATGAATTGGCAATGTTAGGTTTAGCTATTTCACAGAAAAGACACTCGTTAAACGGGTTTCAGATGGCTGTTGAATTAAAGAAACAGATTCTGGCTGGCTGGGATAGAAAATTAAATTAAAAGATAGCATCTATACATAGCACTAACAAACAGATGTAATTATTTTGAGGATATTTTAGTTAGAGACCATCAGTCATCAACATACAGTTGAGTAAAAAAAGAGGTTAGTGAGACATATTCTGACAATATTTCTATTGGATAAATAGCTCTAGCTTGGCTCTAAGATAAATGGCCTGCAAGCAAATGATTACGCTGTCATGATATATACGTTACACTTGCCCAAAAAGTGGGAGAAGACAAGACACTCTTCATAGCTCAGCTGCGTTTCAGGGGGGTATTACAGTTACAGTGTCTGAGGCTGAATTAGCTACATAGATCTTGTTAGTCTCTGGACTAAATTCAAGAGCTAGTGGAATAAGACCAACATTTATGGTATCTACCATATGATCTGGATGTACTACAGTTACGGTGCCTGAGACACCTGCATGCTGTAATGAAGAAGGTAAACATCATGGTCATGAGAGAGAAGACAGATAGGTAGATATAGTATACCCACCTTTTATTTTTGCCAATCTGCCTAGCCTATTCTGAACGCTAGTACAATGATGTATATTATATCTAATAGTACTGATCTCAATACTATTCTAATAGTCCAATAGATCGCATCGCGTAATATCTTATGTTGCCTACAATATAGCGAATTGCATTGGACTGAAGATTGCATTTGTAGTCGATGGAGCACCAAATCAAAGACTCTAGATTTTTTCAAGATAAGCGATTCAAGAACAGAGCTTCGGTGCAGCAGATGTCATGGTCTCATTGGATGGTGGGATGAGCTGCCGCACACTAAGAAGATTATGCCATTTAAGCGAGAATGGTCTGAAGAAGAATGTCTAGCTATGCGGTAATTACTCGCAGTTCACGGTGACACTATTTCTGGGTAGCATAAGCTAGCAGCAGTTATGGTTAATTATATATCAGCAGCTAGATAAACAAAAAATAGTGGTGGATGAATATAATGAATTTGTTTAGTCTAGCTATCGTATTTCGGCTTTCCATTAATACAATACCTATTTCTATCTAGATTATCCGAATTGAGTGAAAAAAGACTGCCAGACAAATATTATTTTACTGTAATAGAAATGTCTGTTACCATTTGTAGCTAGCAAATGATTACTACAAATGGCAGGTAGCAAATAACCAGGCCGACGTTTATACCATTGCCATCATCTACTATATCCAATGATTCTAAGACACGCAATAGTTGATCTTCATCTATTCCCTGCAACCATTGCTCATCGATTCCCCTAGACTTTAGCGATTCTATAGCACGCAATAGTTGATCTTCATCTATTCCCTGTAGGTGGTCTTTGAGATCTCTTACAGACAGGGCACTTACTAAATTCAACATTCCTGATTGGTAAAAAGCTATCATTACTATGACTGACATCAATAGTAAAACATATTTCATTTGTATATATCAAACCGTTATTTGATTTATCTGCGTTAAGCTGGCTTTGACACTTAGTTAAATCAGATATTTGATATGTTATTATTATCTATACATAATCTTTTCTTGTACCTGCCTGCATTCTACAGTAGCCGCACTTATTCAGTGATATGATATAAAAAAAGTGGTGGGTGTATGGATAAAATGAACTGATTTAGTCTGCCCCTGATATTGTACTGCCGCCGTCATCGTCTCCAAATTCAAGTTCTATATCTAATGTCTGACTAGGAGCCGCATTGGCCGGTGTTGAGCTTATCGCAGCGCCATCACTATCTTGCACCGAGTTTATATCATTTAGACAGTTCGCGCTTGCCTGGAGCTGTATTCCAATAAGAAATGAGAATACATCTGCAGGACAGTCGTTATTCGCAGCTGATGATTGAGAATTGCTATCGCCTCTCTTTGTTGCAGATACATCATTGCTGTATGGTGCTATAGCTGCGCTAGCAAGCAAAGCTACCATCGCTACTGTTACCATTGCTACTGTTGGTAGTGTCTTGTTGTTCTTCATGATTCGCAAGAAGCTCTTACATTCATATTTAATTGGGTTGGGTCAATTCAATCTGATTTGTTTTATTGTGTTACTGAGTAGAAGATTTGTCTTCCGCTAATATACATGAATGCTATTGGTATTAGATATCTAATAGAAAAGATATCTGATATTAATGGGGGTCAAATTCAGTTTAATCCAAATAAACTAAACCGATGTTTATGCTGCTAATATTATGAGTAACAAGAGTTTGAGTATAGCTGTCGTCGCAGCAGTGGCAGTAATGCTCGTTGCAACGTCAGCTGTGGCAACAGAAGACGCGTTCGCAGGCAAGAAGAAATACAAGAGTCAAGCGAGCTCTCAGGCTAATGCTTGTGGAAATGGTTTCATGTCAACCAATGTAGGATGTCAAAACACTGATTCTCAGATCCAGGGAGATGAGAATGGAGTAGCGCAAACAGCACAGCAGACATTCTCAGAAGTTGATAACGGACACGACAGAGATCACAAAGATAAGAATGGCGGCATGGGCTGGTAAATAGCCACAACGTCCCTTTTTTTATTATTTTGTAGTCAGATTGTAAAAGATTTTTTCTATAGTGTAAATATGTGATTTCTGTTTTCTATTGTTTTTTCTTAACTGACAAATGCGGTCTTTGATAGATAAAGTGTTGTATGAGAGTGAACATTAGGCTATCTGCTGTTATGGTAGTAGTAGTGTTCATCTTCTCAGGTGCAGTATCATATACGGGCGTAAATAGCGTATATGCTGCTGATTATGAAAGAAGCCAAACCATAGTTCAGACAAATGAATGCGGCAACTATTGGTTTCCATTGAATGTATTATGTTCTAATTTAGGTTCTCAGACGCAGGGTGATGAAAATAGTGTGTCAGTTGCGTCTGCTCAGGAGCAGCAAGAAGAAGACAAATCCAGTAAAACAAGCTATGGCCCGCCATTTCCATAGATAGTATTTAATTTAATTACATTTAGTCAATCGGCCCCATGGGGGCACAATTCGAACTAAGAAGATAATGTTGATATAACCTTCAATACAGAACACATCGAACTTACAACTGACGCTAGAAAATTATGAAATATGCTGGCTATCAACATTATACATGGCTACAGGGCATGTGAGGCGACTTCTGATATTGAAATATACGTTTAAATATATTAGTAATGGGCGAATTATAGGATGCCAAAGTTTCTGGATGTACATACTATGAAAGACTTTGATGAAGAAACCTTAAGAAAATGGGCCTTGCCTGCTCCTGTGGATGAATTTGGTGTCAGACCTGAGAATATGTTTTACAATAAAAGAGAGGATAGATTCTTTTGTCTTCTTGATGCTCCCAATGTGGAAGCAATAGAAAAACATCATGCGAGATTTGGGTTAAAGTGTGAATGGATCACAGAGGTAGAAACGATAAGCTGACTTAATCGGTTTGTCAGATTAAATTATATTTTTTTACCTAACTTATCGCTTCCAACTTCTGCCCTAGGAGCATACCACAGTAGGCAAAATTGTTCTTCAATA
>DASQQK010000061.1:0-3853 GCA_035643435.1 Nitrososphaeraceae archaeon
AACAGCATACCATTTCAATATCACGTAACACAACTTAGAATCTTATCAAATCAGCTCTACAAATACTGATATTTATCAATCATAACTCATACTTTGCTTTAATCTGGCAATATTTAGTACGTCATTATCAATATGGGATTCATTAGACCCTTTTTGAAGCCCCTAAGCAGTATCGACTTTTTCAATTCAATTCAATTCAGTTCTGTGCGACTAAAAATGTGCTGTTAGTGAACCAGCCTAAGGGCATTATTGCCTAAGAACAAATAATTGTACTATTTAATCTCCCTCTCTTTGTAAATCTAGGGCGCCATGATTCCCTCACTTTGTAAATCTAGTAGCAACTGATGTCTACAGTAGAACTTTTTAAGATCTAGTTATTATTGGTATTAGGACCAAATAGAGATGGGTGCAGTTGTAGTAGATCAAATAGTACTACGGCCCAACCACATCGAGAAGAGGATCATCAAGCTCGTAAAAGGAGACATTACTGAGAGAGAGACTGACGCTATCGTTAACGCCGCAAATTCTTACCTAAAACATGGGGGAGGAGTGGCAGGTGCTATTGTTAGAAGGGGAGGCAAGATAATCCAGGAAAAGAGCGACGAGATCGGTTTTGTTCCTGTTGGGTCTGCAGCAATAACGGTGGCTGGGAAATTACCTTGTAAAGCAGTTATACACGTGGTTGGGCCAAGAATGGGCGAAGGAGATGAAGATACGAAATTGAGAAAAGCAGTTAATGCTGGCTTAAAACTTGCTTCAGAGAGGAAATTCAAAAGTATTTCTATACCTGCTATTAGTTCTGGCATATTTGGATTCCCTAAAGATAAATGTGCAGAGATACTTATAGAAGAAACTAGTAAGTTTCTTATGGATGATACAACAACACTCAATGTGATAGAGTTCTGTGTTATTGATGAGGAGACTGTAGGTCACTTCAAAGTAGAATTGGCGGCGTTGAAAAATCTAACTAAAATCTAAAGTAATCCATCCAAAGTATATGGCTATGATTATCTTGGCCCACTTTGAACCTTGGAGTGAGAGTCGTCAACATTGATATACTTATTATTTTCTTACTCAAATTGAGAAATTTATAAGGAATGTTTTATTTCGAAGAGGAGTGTTACACTTTGTTAATCCATGCATTTTACACCGATACCCCCTTGTAAAATACTGTTATTTGCAATTTTGGTTTCTAGTCTCCTATTTTCAGCTGAGGTATGCTCATCACAAGACAAAAGAATTGCTGATGCCCAAGAAGAAAGAGACTATCCTGAAAGTGCTGTTCCTTCCACCCTGGGACCAATCATAAAAGACCCTGCCTTAAAGGTAGAGCTCGTTTTTAAAGGACTAAAAACCCCCACGGATATGGCATTTCTGAGTCCCGACAGCATTTTGGTGACAGAAAAAGACACAGGTATTGTAAGAAGAATAGTAAATGGCGTAATGCTACAAGAGCCTTTACTTGATCTTAATGTCGCAACCTATGGACATCGAGGAATGTTAGGCATTGCTATTACTAATGGTAGTACTCTAGGTAGCGATAACACTGGCAACAGTGGTAATGGCAGACCGGCAAATAATGCCAATATGGTACCTAAATATGTTTTCCTGTACTATACAGCAGCTCAAGAAGATGATCATGAGGAAGATGTTACTCAAGGTGGACACCCCATGGGCAATGTTGTATCTAGGTACGAATTAGTAGACAATAGGTTGATAAACCCCACACTATTGCTGGATCTTCCTGCTGAACCTGGCGCTATCGGAAATGGGGGCAAAATCCTGATCAATCCGATAGACAGGAATTTGTATATAACGATTGGTGGCGTTGGTATTGATGCTCACAAAACCAAGGCTCAGAATGTCAAGGATGGAGAAGATCCAGATGGAACAAGCGGCATACTAGTTATTGATCAGGACGGAAAAGCTGTCTTACAAAATGGTACTCTTGGGGACAAAGATCCCTTGAACAAATACTTTGCATATGGATTATGGAATAGCTTTGGAATCGACTTTGATCCTCTGTCTGGAAATCTTTGGGACACAGAAAACGGAGTCATATTTGGTGATGAAATTAATCTTGTTTATCCTGGCTTCAATAGTGGTTGGAATAAGATTGATGGCATATGGCTAAGAGGATATCCGCTTGAGAACACTGATGTCCATGTAGCCGCAAATCAGACAATAGATGAATTACTAGCTGATTTTGGAGGAAAAGGTAAATACAGTCCACCTGAATTCACATGGTTTGATGATGTCGGTCCAACAGCAATCAGATTCCTTAATTCCGACAAGTTAGGCAAGCAATATGAAAACGATATGTTTGTAGGTGATATTATCAATGGCAATCTTTATCATTTTGATCTAAATGATGGGAGAACAGAATTAAAATTCCCACCCAATACTCCTTTGCATGATAAGGTCTTAGGCAGCAACGAAACCAGATTCAATGACAAAATGGTATTTGCCGAAGGGTTTGGTGGCATTACAGATATAGAAATCGGTCCCAATGATGGTTATCTATATATTCTTACCTTTCATAAAGATGAAGGAGCAATTTATAGAATATTGCCCAAATCTTAGTGATTACTCACTAGTCTCATCAAAGATCAGAGATCAATTAACATGCTGTTCGCTGAATACTGCAGTCACAGATATCGACGTATAATAGATCTAGCATAGAATCTAGGCCAGTATGCACCAGGAGCAATAACTCCATTCTCTTTTTCCGCCAATACTAGCAGATATATAAGTTCACTCTTTGTGAATTTGGCATTCAGCATTTGCCGCATTTTCTCCAAGAGGTAATCTGCATACCAGATAGGCCAATCAGGGTCATCTCCTTCTGTAGCAGCAAATGCCTTATGATGAGCTTCTGCGGTTTCATTTAATAGACTCGCTAGTTCATCGATCAGTTTCTCACTGTCCTTCATATTATTCATGTCTGTGTCTGGATTAGATCGCATTGGGATTAAAAAGCATTGTCCATAACTTGCAGGTGATTTTGCTATTTAGCTGATATATCAAAAAGGCTATTGAATTACCACCATGAAAGACTGGAATGCAAATGTGAATCGGTAATGACAAGATTAATTAAGCTGACCCACTGGCTCAGAATATGTTTATTTCACCAGTGATTAAATAACAATTTTTGACATTAATATCCTTGACTAATGAACGTGCAGTTGCGTGTTTAACAATTAGTCCGTAATTCTCTGTTTCAAGCACCTGCTGCCCTTTGCCCGAACTGCTTTAATAGTCACTAAGAGTAACAGGGAACTCGTAGATTTTCAGTACTAGATTACTATAAGTCACTATCGTAATATTATTAATCTAAACTTATATCGATGTTGAAGTTTATGTCAGTAAGTCATTATATGACAACACAGCTTACTGAAAAAAGTCTCATTTTGTTTTTGGCGCTTAATCTCGGCTTAGGTTCTCTAGGTTATCTCTCTATCTATCCAGATGGTGTTGTAACTGCAACTTCATCTGTTACAATTGAGACAGCCGATGATACTGTGAGTGATGATGATGATGAAAGTCAGAATGATGATTTCGATGAAGTAGATCAGTCAGCGGAGCCTCAACAGCAGCAACAAGAGAAGGAGGAGATTGAGAGTGGTCAAGATCAGCGATCGATACAACCATCTCCCAGAATAGAGCAAATAGGACAGAATAGTGACCATGATGACACTGGGAATAGCTACGAAGTAGTAATACCGGAGAGCGCAGCCTGGAAAGAATCATTATCTGAGAGATTTCAGCCTTCTGAGATAGTTATCCCAGTTGGCTCAGAGGTCACATGGATTAATCATGACGACACAACACATGCCATAGCAAGCGGAAAGCA
>DASQQK010000062.1:0-8060 GCA_035643435.1 Nitrososphaeraceae archaeon
TCTCTTATTTGGGGAGAAGGGCTAATCGTACCGTATAGAACTACTTCCGCCTGTCCTGCGACTGGTCTGTATGTTTGCAGCTTGTGATGCTCGTGATAATCTATATCTCTTGTATTCTTCATCTACCTCAATTGACGCCTGCAATATTCTGCTTCTTGCAGCAACAGATTTTGAAGATTGTAGAAACATTTTGGTGTCTTTTGGCAGACAGTGTCCACCTATGCCGTCTCTAGGCTCAAGTATCTCTACGTTCCATTTGGTATTTAGGGCTTCACGCAATTCTGGGAAGTTTATGCTATTAGCTTGACAATAAAGGTAGAGATCCTCTGCAAAAGCTATTTGAAGATATCTATGCGCATTTTCAGCTATCTTCGTTATTTCAGCAATTTCTACATCAGAAACAGGATGTAATGGTATTCCTAGATTAGGAGTGTAGCTGGTGTTATTATTATTATTATTTTTGTCAGCTGTGGAAGAAGTGGTAGAAGTGTTTGCGGTTGTAGGGAAAGTAGTAGTAGCAGCAGCAATAGCATCATCCCTAGTTGAGGGAATGACTTCTATGCCTGTATCTTCCATGAAGATGCTGTTATTATCATTGGATCTATCAATGCCGTTACCATTACCTATTTCAATATTGTTATAATTATTATTGCTATTGTTATTGTTGTTGTTAACATTAACAATTTGGCCATAGAATTGTGCTGCCGCTTTGAGACAACAATCACATACTCCACCAATCACACGCAACTGGTTAACTCCGTGCTCTTTTTCCTCTAAAGCATACCATCTATGGGGTATGTGTGCAACATGTAATCTATGGTTTAGCATTTCAAATACCTTCTTGGATGTTCCTCTTGGTATAGTACTCTCTATTGAGACAAGTGCACCATTCCTGGCTTCCTTTGCAATCTTCTCTTGTACAATGGACAACAAACCATCTATATGAGGCGTAAACATATCGTCTGGCTTGTGTGTAGAGATGCAAATAATATATACATCAAACTCACCGAAATTATCAGCTTTCTTTATCGCAGCTATCTTTTCTGCACGCTGGATTGCTTTCTGACTAATATCATATCCATATACATCAAATCCTTTTTCCTTCACATATTTTGCTACGGGAAGGCCAAGCTGGCCCAAACCAATTACGAGAACCTTCTTGACTAAATTATGAGTATTTGCTGTGTGTTCATCTTCTGCGGCCAACATATTAGACTACACAACTGCCTATAATTATTAAAGAATTAAGAAACATTAAAAGTAGAATTAATCAGTGTCGAAACTTCCCTTTTATTCATATATTTGAACCAAGTCAGAGACTAGAGTTATTGCTAATTTAGGTAGGAAGAGGCGCAGTTCCAAGAAAATTTATACTATTGGCCTGCTCTAATAACTAGCTGCAGTTTGCTTAACCGATTGAGGGGTCGAATCCAACCTCTCTTGCTCAGTATTGGAAAGGAATTCTCCAAAATAAACCCATCTCCCAACTTTTGGACGGAACTAAGTCTGATTACTTCAGTCATTGCGGCAGCAATTTATGGGAGCGCATCCATGGTAGAGAATCAATATAATTATTATTTTTCTCTTATCGGCGGCATATTCCTTCTTATTTCAGGATTCTTTGATCTTGTGGATGGAAGTGTTGCTCGCTTAACGAACAGGACTTCCAAAAAGGGATCTTTCCTTGATTCAACCTATGATAAACTATCAGAATCAGTTGTTTATATAGGAATTGTGGCAGGAACTCTTGCGAATCCAATAACATGTGTGATTGCAGTATCCCTTTCACTCTTAGTGAGCTACGTTCGTGCGCGTTCAGAGTCCCTTGGAATTTCACTACAGGGAATCGGTATAGGAGAACGAGCAGAGAGGCTATTATTGCTTGCCGTTATTGGAATGATACCGGTTCAAGGCTCTTCACAATGGGCAGTCATAGTCGTGTCAATAGCTGCCGGTTTTACATTAGTTCAGAGAGTATTGGAGACAAACAAGCAACTATCTTCTACAACTTGAACTAATTTATCTTAATCTACCAGTGCTTCTTCTTTCACTTTCAGACCTGACTTTGACTACTCCTCGATGAACTGCACAGGAGACACAATAGAATTTAACATCTGACGAGGGGGCGATATATGCACCTTGGGCTTTTAACTCCTTTGCGAGGGTGGGTTCTACAAGGGTCACCCGACCAGTTACCTTCTTTGCTTTATCCCGGGGGACCATTGCTCCACACTGGCTGCAATGCACAGTCCCTGAGCTCCCCTTCCCCCCTTTTGTTCTGCCCCTGCTTGCCCTTTTCTTTGGCATCCAATAGTTGCTACAAATGAGCTATCCTTTAAATCTTATCCCCTCTTAAGGTTTAGGGGCCTAAGTTTGGATCCAATTTTGCTTCATATTTAAATTGAACCATAAGCTATGTGAAATATTAGTCCTCATGAAGGTCGCTATTTGTGTGAATCAGGCGAGAGATTCAACACTAGTTCACCAGATCAAGAAAATACTGGATTATAGTGGTTTTAATGTTCAACTAATGAGAGACGGTGACTATCATGCCGCAAGAGATGTCGATCTGATCATCTCTGCGGGAGGTGATCGCGGTATTCTAGATTACTTCCATAAGATGGTCACAGATTCTGCCCCTGTCTTGGGAATATACGAGTCCGATTCGACTGGGTTCCTTGCACAAATCGATATTCGCGATTTAGAATCATCTTTGAATAGAATAGAGAAAGGGAATTTTGAGATCGACCAAGTGTTTAGGATCGCGGTGAAAGTAGATGGCAAGGGAGTAGAACCAGTGCTAAACGATGTGGCGGTATTCCCGAGTAAGAGTGCAACACTTATGGAGCATGTTTTGAGAATAGATGATAAAACTGTCTGGCGCGACAACAGTGATGGCCTCATTTTGTCTACTCCAACCGGTTCTACTGCCTATTCTATGTCTGCTGGCGGTCCTATGGTTTTACAGAAATCTCAGGTCTTTGTTGTGGTGTCTGTTAATTCATTGGACAATACGAGACGGCCTCTGATAGTACCAAATGATACCACCGTAGAGGTGGCCGATATAGTTAGCAGGTATCATTGTGAAATTGTTCTTGATGGGGGAACTAGGATGGGAATCAAGAAATCGCTTCAGTGTTCCAAACATCAGATTCCAGCTAAACTTGTGAGGTTCTCAGGAAATTCATCGGCAGTCTCCCTAATTGCCAAGAAAGTAAGACTCGCTGAGGATCTGTTGAGTATGCCGCCAAGCGCTAAGCTCCTTCTCAAGACTTTAGAATATGAAGGTGCTCTAAGCCAAAGGGATTTATCAACTCGGACGATGTTGCCCGAACGTACAGTGAGGTTAGCGTTAAGGCATCTTCTTACACGCGGCTATGTGAAAAAAAAGACCTCTCTTCGTGATGCCAGGCAGCGAATCTATGAGCTCAAGCTGTAGCTGAAGCAGACTCCACAAAAGCCAAAAAACTCTTTTCCGGTTTTCCCAGCCTACTACTAAATTCAGAATGGTACTGTGTCGCAAAGTAAAATTTATGATTGGGTATCTCCAGTATCTCAGTTCTTTTGCCCTGGTCTGAAAATCCAGATAATACCAATCCCTGCGCTTCCAATATTTGTAAATATGACTGATTGAGCTCGTATCTGTGACGGTGTCTTCCATAAATAGTGTTTGTGCGATATATCTTCTCAGCAATAGTACTCCTTCTGATAGTGACTTCATGGCTTCCTAATCTCATCGAGCCTCCGAGTTTGGGAGTATCCAGCTGCTCAGGCATAAATTCTACGATGGGTTCTCCCACTTTGGGATCTATCTCTACTGAATTGGCTTCAATAATCCCGCAAGCATTCCTCGCAAACGCAACCAATGCAAGTTGAAATCCAAAACAGATTCCCAAGTAAGGTATGTTGCTGATCCTTGCGTAATTTGCAGTATTAATAATTCCTTCACTTCCTCTACTTCCGAAACCTCCCGGAACGACTATCCCGTCAAACTTGTTTAAGTACTCGATACTGTTAGAATTGCTTCTACCAGTATGCTCAAATTTTTCAGATTCGATCCATTCCACCTGAAGTTTCTTCCTGATTTGTGCAGCCGAATGTGATAATGCATGATAAACACTAACATAACTGTCTGGAAGAGAAACATACTTTCCTACGATAGCAATTGCAACTGATCCTTTGTGGTCGTACAAACCTCTTGTAACTGATTTCCAATCATCTAGAAGAGGTTTTCTCCGTTCAAGCAGTAATTTGTTACCGATGGCATTAACAATGCGCTGTTCTTGGAGCATCTCAGGAACGTTGTAGATCGAGCGAGCATCATGACAAGAAATCACGTTTTGCTCGGGCACACTTGCGAAGAGGGAAATCTTGTGCCTAACATCTGAGGTTAAGGGGGTGGTACACCTTACTGCTAGCAGGTCGGGTTGTATCCCAATTCTTCTCAGCTCTTGTACGCTGTGCTGTGTAGGCTTGGTTTTCTGTTCTCCAACTACATCCAGAACAGGAGCAAGGGTAACATGAATCACAAGTGTATTGGAATCCCCCACTTCCAACTCCAATTGCCTGAACGCCTCCAAAAATGGCAAACTTTCAATATCTCCTACTGTGCCACCACATTCAACAACTAGGATGTTTAGCTTATTTTCTCTTGACACCTCTCTAAGCCTTTCCTTTATCGCATCTGTAATGTGTGGAATTATCTGCACACATTGACCAAGATATTTTCCACCTCTCTCTGCTTGAATGACATCTGAGTATATTCTTCCAGTTGTTATATTGTGTCCTTTCGAGATTGAGATATCAAGGAACCTTTCGTATGTTCCAAGGTCCATGTCGCATTCCCCTCCATCCTCCGTGACGAACACCTCACCATGGGCAGTTGGATTCATAGTTCCAGCATCATAGTTGATGTACGGATCTATTTTTACGCAGGAAACCCTGTAGCCACACAGCTGCAAAAGCTTGGCTACCGAGGCTGTGATTACTCCTTTACCTAAGCCAGACATAACTCCGCCAGTAATGAAGATAAATTTACAATCCGTATTATCCTTATTAGAAGGCACATTCAGGTTTTACAAATCTTATTATTATTCCTTTTTTCATTATAATCGTACCCACTGGTTAGGTTGTTCTTATCATTTTAGGACAACATGAGTTCGGATCAAAAAACGCGTTCCTCTACATATCCTACGTTCAGAAAAAATGTGGTTAAATGACTAATATACTCGTTATCTCTATTTAAGCTGTAGACAGAGTTAGCGAGCCGGCTTTCATTTACCCAACCTATGGATTTAAGATCCCGGAGATTTCTCTTGATATCTTCTCTTTTTAGATGCGTCTTTTTTTGCAATGCATAAATTGTGAGCATTCTGGGTTCCTCCGTTAGGGCTTTCAATATCTTCACCTTCCCTATACTACTTAACCCAATTTCCACAATCTCCGCAGCGTTCATATGTATCAGTTAATCAATGTCGCCGTGTTGACTTTACTCTCCTTTGAACCATAGACTCGAGCTCTTCCAATGATTGAGGTGGTATTCCTATATCCCTTAATGAGTTTACTTCAATAATTTTTCTAGCGTGAAGATCATGCAAGTGGTCTTCAATGTCTAACTTCTTTAATTTATATTCCTGCATCAGTTCCAATGAAGAAAGTCGTATCTCCTTAAGTTCTGCGTAGTGTCTCTTTTTCATTCGCAAAGTTCTGATGAGTGCAAGTAACGTATACGTCTGATTCATTGATAGATCGTTAAAGTCCTCTGGGGTTATAGAGGGTCTTATTCTGCCGTGCACTTCCCGTATTTGGTCAAGTGTTATTCTGTCAGTACCCCGCGCCTCAGCAAGATTTCCGGAGTAGAGAAGTAAATCTAGCGCAAAGCGTATGTCACTATTATTGTGCGGCATTATCGTCATTTTTGCTATTTCGTCGATCATGTCTGAACCAATAGCTGCATCATTAAACGCTTCAGAGCATCTCTTGACCAATATATCGGTAACCTGCTCAAGAGTATACGGAAAAAATTCCATTGGAAATCGACCAAGTGTGCTTATTTCAGCTTGGTCCAGTTTACTGTGAAATTCTTTACTTCTGGCAATAAATATTACTCCTTTCACACCGCACGAACTGTCGGGGTCAAATTCATTGAGTCTTGTCAAATCATAAATGATTCCAGTATCTTTTGTCGTCTTTATCAAATAGTCAATTTCATCTAACACAATTAGACCATACTTCTTTTTTACATGAAGATGATGTAAAAGATATCTAAGCATTTCCTCAGCGCTAAGGCCTTGCGAAGGCAGATCAGGCGCAAATTTTTCTAATAAAAATCTGTAAATACCATACTTGTTGCCACCTTGGAGCTTCAAATTCACATAGGCTACATTGAGTGAATGTCCGTGATTAGCAAATTCTTCGGCTACAATTTTGGAAGCCTTTAGAACACTAGATGTTTTTCCGAGTCCAGCAGGGCCAATCAGCTGTATTATAGAAAGAGGAAATTTTTCAGGGTTTGTGTATGATTCTTTAAAAACATCTCTCATCCTATCTATCTCTCTTTCTCTATGAGGGAGCTCTATTGGAATATACCTGGGTGATAACTTAGATCTATCTTTGAATATTTTGCTCTCTGACATAGTGGGCTATCCAGAATACCCATAACTCTGATATAATATTACTTGCCATATTATACTTCAAAAATTAATCATACCGCAATATCATCCCCTGACCATCAAAATTACGTGGTGGTAGTCTTCATCCCTGTTAAAGGTCAGTTCGCCCGTCAGGCACCACGTTTATTAAATTGTCTTATTCAATCACTTTATATTAACCTTAACTCCCATAAAAACGAAAATCGAGTCCGTCTTTAAAATATCAAGGCAAATGAAGTAGAAAGTGATTCAACCACTTTCTTATGCGCTGGCCCGGATCATCAGACCATGAAGGCTATTCCCTTGGGAGACGTATGTGATTTGTTGACTACTAATTTTCTTCGTCCCTTCCGAAATGTATAACCTACTTAACTGGCACATCCGGTACTGATGTTTCATTAAGATAATACTTTCTTGCTCCTACAAATATCTTGTAATAGCACTCGTTAACATCTTCCAAAGTAAGGTCGCCCTGCTTGTTGGCAGTTCTGGTAGTACAATTGAAGTATTTGGTTAGGGCAAACGCGGGCACTATGCTGCTAATGGCTACTGTGCATACTAACGCAACTGACACTATTGCCAGAAGTGATGATTTTCTTGTAAGGATCATATTGATAAGCTTATGTTATTTGCTTATAAGAAATATGTAGACACATTATATGAGAAAAACATTGACGAATACCGAGATGCCTTGAACAGAGACAATTTTCCTGTGGCTCATCTAATCGTAGAATTGAACAGATGTACTTCTATGGTCCACGGGTTATCTTGATTCAAATATGCCCAAACTGTAATGAAAGAGAGTGCATTCTAGAATGAAACTTTGATACATTTAAGGTATGGAACTGGCTGCAAAAGGATTTGCTAATTTCAGGAGGTGCAGTACATGTTATCGCAATGTATTAACATTATCCTGTACTGAAGGTGAGGTGAATTTCAACCATCTTTGGGATCCAATCTAATATTACGAATGTAATAGAAAATCTGGCATCATAACTGCACATTAATGTGTATACGCCAATGAAAAGCTACAACGCTGGGATTTCTCATTTATCAGGAGGACGATGGTTAGCCCCCATCCTATCTATCTTTATTTGTACTTGCCCATCGTACTTTGGCTTTACTGCTAATTGGGCAGGTGTATATATCAGGTGCTCTTTTGTATATGCTGATAATTCATAATCATCTGTCATGTACAAAGCATAAAATGGGCAGGCATCAACACATAATCCGCAAAAGACGCATTTTCCATAATCAATTTGTGGCATAATGGCTTTCTTGTTTTGCTTCCATTGTTCATCGACTTTGACCATGCCAATCGCTTCTGCTATGCCTTCACATGCAATGGCACATAACTGGCATCCAGTACACTTATCATGAAATAGGATATGTCTCCCTCGATATCCAGCT
>DASQQK010000063.1:0-4948 GCA_035643435.1 Nitrososphaeraceae archaeon
GCGTCAACGAGATTGAACCCCTAGGATAGGCAAAATTGGTGGTCATGGGAGATCAAAGACCTCCATTTTCTTTTTTTCTCTCAAAGCTAGGATTAGCTCGTACCTATATCTGCTGTAGCTGACGCATACTTTACGATATAAGGAAATTGGATTTGAAGCGTTACCTGTTACTGCTGCTTGCGATTAATGTTAACCTGTTGCCAGTGGTCTCGGCTTATTATTATCACTATTACTGCACTTTCCATTCAACTAAGGGGGTCCGATCCCATCAACACATTCCCTACCTTGCCGCACAGCCAAAGTGATTTTATCTATACGCGCATTCTAGAGGCATTCATGGATCATTCAAATGCCAGTATATTGATAGAGTAAGCCAAAAAAATAAAAATAATGATCGATTACCACACAAACAGAAACCTACGCCGTCTGAGCTGATTTTATTACCTCTGTAGTAGCAAATCTGCTACCGAATTAAACTTAACCTTCACATTCTTGTCTTCCGCTTTTGCATTATTTACAAAAATTACTAGACCACCTATTTTTGCTATACCGTTAGGTAGCTCGCATTTCTCAATTTCATTTATTTTTTGTTGGGCCAGAATAGCTTTATTCCAAAAGGTTTATGGCAACTTTGTGCACTTTACTACAGGGATGAATATAGAGATGGCCTAGCAGGTAAAAACTAACTGCTAATCCAACGATCACCTGTCCCTGAGCTTTTAGATGCTTCTCGCCGTTTATGATTACCATTGAGGCGTAACTAATTGGGATCTCCGAAATGGACTGGACCACTATAATAGGCAGACACGAAAAATTTGTTGAATTAGGATTTACTAAAATCGTTCTGCTTGCCTGCCATGTTGGGCGCCAAGCTAATCATGTTGCTGCCTTACTTCTGCAGGAAGTACTTGCAACTTCGTATGCAAAGGTACGGTAAGGCAACTTCGAAAAGCTCAGGAGTATCATTCTACTATAACGATTGTGCTATCTTGTCGTGTCATTACGTGACCCTGCACGTGTATATGCTTAAAGTGCTGCCTCGCCCTCAGAGCCCGAAGCCAAATCACAGGCCTCTATGATATCTGAGACAAAGAGCTTTCCACGTTGGGCTTTAACGTCCTTCCGTAAATCCTGTACTATGGGTAAAACCTCTGAGTCTGGCGCTACAGTAGTAATCTGGGTTCTCGATACGTACTCTGGGACAAATCTTCTTCCGGTCATATGCCATTCGCCGGTCACCACTTCAGGGATCGCTTCGTGAGGGATCTTCCCTCTCCCTTTTATTTCAGTTAGGCTAATACCACCACAGTCATGTTTATGAAGAATCATAGTCGCCTCGGGCACATTCTCTTGAGGCAGAATGATGTCTATGCGTTTCATAGCTTAGAGAATTGGGAACACCTATTAAAACTTTGAAATAATAGGATCGAATCTTTTCAGTGGCCGTAAGCTTAAAGAGAAAGCCATTTTAGGTAACCTGTCACAGGTAAGGAATGTGACGACATTAGAGCTTCCGTAATCAGAGCAACTATCCCATTACAAATTGAAATGCTGTTACTTGTAGCGATATCTTATTACCCTGAACATTCTCAGTTTGCATGTTTCACAATGTAATCCTTCTATCTACCTAAATGTCTCTCCATCCACAACATCACTCATTCACATTTACTGATAATTTTTCATAATTGACTTACTCTCCTCTGAGCAAGTGTTACTATAGTAGCCCACTGAGCTTTGTGCTATAATAATACTGACTAGATAATATTAACCAGATTTTGTACGCAAATAGAGCAAGCTGCTGTATCAGGATTTGGAACTTGGAACGACAACAGATACTAGACACTTGACTTACAAGGCCGTCCTGTTACAACATCAAAGATAGCCTATGGTAGACTAGCATTGCTCCCACAAGGCCGTCCTCGCTACACTAGAACCTGATGATGGTGAGGCTTGACCTGTTCACGCGAAAACTTATTCTGGATCCTTATTTCACACCACATTTGACTATAGTAGTAGCAGTCTATCCAGACACGCCGTCTGTCTGCACACGTTACCAACATAGGGATTCTATAACTGATTTCGTAAGTGTTGTTAGTTTGGTATCGATATATAATCGACTGAATTACCTAGTTCAAAAGGATAGGTGACAATGATGTTAGGAGATGACCCACGAAGAGATGCCACCTATCCTTGGTTGCCTAACCACACTCCATTATCCATTATTTTATAAAAAGACTACAGGGTCAACTGGCATATCGACCAGGATTTGGCCCTTCTTTTTCTCTCCGCGGTGTAAGTAATGGAGATAACCGTCCTTATCTGCAGCAAGGTGAATTATACGGTGATAGGGTCGATAGACTAATGACCGGAGCGTTTGAAGAAATAAACAACATTACCAGAGTTGACGGACTTTTCATTGCCGATAGGGATGACATAATTACGTACAATATTGTTGGAAAAGGCGAGAGAAGTTTTGTCAATATTGATATCTCATCTAGGGACTACGTACAGAGAACAAGGGAAAGCTCAAGCTCTGTGATTTCAGAAGGTTATAGAGGAATCGATGGCATATTAAGAATTGCAATAACCTATCCTATTGTTAATCGCGATACCAATCAGTACATCGGCTTGGTTGGAGTTCAGATGCCAGCCGTCGAGTTTTTCCGACGATATGGAAATGTATATGATATTGAATCCCAATATTTGGCAGTTCTGGATAGGGGTTCAATTCAATTAGCTCACCCGGTAGAATCATTTATTGGAACGCCATTCTTCGGGAATTTAACCCAGGAAGCAACTGGAAATAACAGTATCTTGAACAATTTGATCCAAACTGTTATGTCTGGCCAGGCTGGTTCGGCAATTTATGAATTTAGAAATCAGGAGAGATTAAACACTGGGTATCCAATATCAATGGGAGCGAGGCCAGAGTACTTTATCTTTATGATAACCCCAACCGAAGAAATCTATGCACATATTAGTGACGTTTTATTCGCTGAAAGATTAAAGATGTTATCACTGATCATTGGGGCTGCAGCAGCAATTTTCGTACTGATTATCTTTCTTGTCAAATGGAACGGCATACTCAACAGTCAGGTAAAAAGGAGAACAAAGGAACTCGAGGAATCTAATGATCAGCTGAAATACCACGACAAGTTAAAAGAGGAATTTGTCAATACTGCTGCTCATGAGTTAAGAACACCGATTCAGCCTATACTGGGAGTATCTGAGCTCCTTACTTCGGAAGCCTCCGATCCTAAGCTGCTCAGATCACTTGACATCATTACTAGGAACGCGAAAAGATTACAGAGATTGGCAGACGATGTACTGGACGTTTCAAGAATTGAGAGCGAGAGCCTTGTGCTGAGGAAGCAGAGAATTAATCTGAATGACCTCTTGGATTCTATAGTACAAGAGTACCGAGATCGAATTGGAAAGCAAAATTACAACAAAATGGGAGAAAATACAGTAGAAAGTTCAGTTAGGCCTGTGGATATAGATATTTCCTATAGACATCCTCAGGTTGAAGTATGGATAAGTGCTGACAAAGTAAGGCTCGTACAGGTCATTACTAATCTATTAGATAATTCAATGAAATTTATCCAGTCAACTAGAAAAATTGAAAGAAAGAAGCCCGATCAAATTAGTATTGTTTCTGTAATTAAGGATAATCGAGTAGAAGTATCAGTCAGTGACACAGGCCCAGGAATAGATCCTGAAGTAGCACCACGTCTATTTACAAAGTTTGCTTCAAAATCGTTTTCAGGTACAGGATTGGGTCTATTTCTGAGCAAGAAAATAATCGAAGCACATGGAGGAACGATCTCAGCAAGGAATAATGACAGCGGAATAGGTGCCATATTTGCTTTTAGCTTTCCAATAGCAGAATAGATCATTCTCCTTGTCAGGCGAAAGTGTTCTAAACTGAGGGAGCGAATGAAGAGAGTTCATTGGAGTAATAATTCATATTCCTTCATTAGGAAACAGGCATAGAGAAGCCTAAATTCAATAACTCAAGTCCAGCTAAAACTATCAAAGCTATATCTACTATATACTTCCTTTAGATAGACTGGAAGTGGATTTGCATTTATTGTAAAAAGATTATGGATAGAACAAACTTCATAGACTTCATCAAAGACAGCGATAGCAAAGAAGCAGAATCTCAGGCAACTTATGGAAGAAAAAGAAGGCGAGGGTTGCAGGGTTTAATCGCGTAGCCTAGTCTTAGGGTGAAAGCAATCAGCCACCGATAGCGGCCGGCAAGCCCGATACAATACCAAGATACAAGGGACAAGAAATGAAAAGAAATGAACGCAAAGATTTGTAATATTTAATTTGCAGTCCTAATTCACCCAATCCAGATAAACAAATTAGGAAATATTATGGCTCAAAGCTATTCATGGTATAACAAGCATCATACGTGCTGTCTCTACTCTAGAATGACATGGCTCGCTTACAGAAAGGTTATTTCTTGAACCATTCTAGCCAACATTGCTCCAGGCTGCAACATTCGCAATGATCTATACAATCAAATTTCAAGTTACATTTGCATTCATTACAGTAGCAGATATGGTCGTCCGTTCTCATATCCAGCTCTTATCCGTTTTTCCAGTATATATGGTTCACCACGAAAAGAATAATCAATGATATCGCCTCTGTCCTGCACCACTCCAAATCATTGACCCTTGGAATTGAATTTTTCATTTTTAATCTCAGGTTACTCTTGGCTCCCCGGATCGGTTTGCAATTCCGCACCGTAGATGTATGAAGACATGGGCAACATCATTGGAATCGATAAAGATTCACTTACACTAATGATGGGAAGACATGAATTTAGAATAGACAAGACAGCGGTACAGGGATTTAACGGTAGTGAAGTATACCTAAATATTCCTGCGACTGAAGTATTCAAGCTTGAAGTAAGAACCTGAGAGGGACTAATACATCG
>DASQQK010000064.1:0-4532 GCA_035643435.1 Nitrososphaeraceae archaeon
TTTTGGAAATTTGGACAAGGTGTCAGAGGGCAGAGTTATGCCATTTGATGTAGATTAGCTGGATAGAACATTGTTTGAGAATGAAACTGCTAGATGAGATGAGTTAGATAGGGTTCCTCTTTGGGGTCGGGTCCAAAAAAAAGCATAGGTCATCGATTGTCGTTACTGTATACAGAATCCCTGCTGAAGATATTGAACTGGAAAGGAGAAAAGGATATGATATGAAGTCCGAATAGATAGAGTTAAGAAAGAAATCTTTTGTAGACTATTTAAATTCCAGAAACCTCTAGCAGCTAATAATGCTAACACAAAAAGTATCACCATACGTAAAATTCCTTGGCTCAGGAATCAGTGCCAAAAACCGTGGTTGCCTAGTAGAGCAGCAGAAAATCATAGCGGAAAGTGACATGGGCATTCGCAGCTAATCTTATATTGATCTAATGGAGTGATAATGGATGAATAATGACTGAGTATTATTGTAAGTTATGTCATAACCTTGTGGCAGATACTTCGAAGTCTAGGGAGGATATAATGCAAGAAATCCGATTGCACTTTGAGAATAATCATCCTCACGTGAACTCAAATGAATTTGGAAGCCATGTTAACGAACAGTAATGAAATGACTTTTAAATGCCATATCATAGGCAAATGTCACAGGTACTATCAGATCAAAAGGTGTAAAGTGTCGATGTAAAGGAAGATGTACAGATCTCTGGTTCTTTGCGCACCTGTCCAGCTAGGAGATATCAGCTGGGTATAGCGAATAAGTTAACATGCGCACAAGGACAAAAATGTCCTTCACGCATACTCAGGACAATAACAGTTATCGTCACAATTATTACCAAGCTTAGCCCCCCACTGATACTAGTCAAGTTGGTGTACATGTTTTGGAAACCCGTAGAATAATAGTAATATTAAAGAAACAATATCAAAAGTAGAAAAATGAATGTAAGTGAATATCTGACAAACTCTCTTATTCCAATAAGACTTGCTTGTTTCAATGCAGAGGGATACCCTATAACTATGTCACTGTGGTATGTATATTTGAATGAAAAAATTTATTGTTCTACTAGAAAGAACTCAAAAATCATAGGGTATTTGTCTAACAATCCAAAATGTGGGTTTGAAGTAGCCGGTGATCTCCCTCCTTATCGAGGAGTAAGGGGATGGGGAATTGCAAGATTAGATAAAGCTTTAGGTGCTGAGATACTCGACATGCTTATAAGAAAATATTTAAGAGATCAAGAATCCTCATTGACTGACTTCTTGCGGAAGAGCAAAAATGAAATCGCCATAGAAGTCATACCAGAATTTACATTCTCCTATGACTATACTGATAGAATGAAAGATATCGCAGTTAATAAGAATTTATAGAATCAGTTCTTTCATTCTCCTGATACTGTACTATGAATAATAAAATTAAGTTTGTGATTTCTATAACAATTTGCCAATTTGCCGGCATAATTGGATCTATATTTACTGCCTCATCAGTGACAAATTGGTATGTCACTTTGGAAAAACCAGATTTTACTCCTCCAGGCTGGATATTTGCGCCTATTTGGGTTATAATGTATTTTCTAATGGGCATATCCTTATATTTACTATGGATCAGCAAAACAAAGGATAATAGAAAAGCTTTCACTGTATTTGCGGTTCAACTGATATTGAATGCCTCTTGGTCATTTCTGTTCTTTGGCTTAAAATCACCTTTGTACGGATTAATAGATATATTGTTTCTTTTGGCAGCTATAATGTTGACAATATTGTTTTTGTACAAGATATCAGTTTTGGCATCGGTACTTTTAGTTCCTTATTTGGTATGGGTAATTTTTGCTACAATGCTGAATTATAACATACTACTATTAAATTGAGCCAGACATCATAGGTACCATTCAGAAACAAAAACTCTTTAAAAAGTAGTAGCAGATTGAGGAGCAAATTTGTTTAGTATTGGAAGAAAGGCTCTTTTCCAGAAAAAGAACAACAATCTCGAGTCCATAAATTATTGAATAATTGCACCAGGGTTCCCACTTATCGGTCCAAGTCCTGCTCCCTTGGGGATTATTGGAATAGAAGTGTCCGGAGAAAATACAACTATTCAGCGCTCATGACGGCAGATGTGCAAATACGCATGATGCACTAATTAGAACTAAATAGAACTAATTAGAACTAATTAGATAACACCAGATGAACTAATTAGATAAGACCAGAGGTGAAGCATTTATTGCTGGCAGTCTTCTATATCCTCTGCATCTATCAAACCATCGCCATCGTCATCAACTCCATTGAAACAATCTATCTCAGTTATTCGACTAATGTTGCTGAAAGCCTGCGAGCCTGCCAGATACTGAATGTCTGCTTCATAACCGTAGGTGACATAGGTCGGGACAACAGAAAACATAAATAAGATACTAAAAGCTACAACACCGAAAAAGTGCACCTTCAAGAAACTCCTTATATGATTTGTATATTCATTGTACATATGAACTGGATTTCATTATAACAATCAGTCTAATAATGTTTTTCCCCATTCGAGACTATCTGGATCTCTAGTACCCTCTAAATCGAATTTTCCTTTTAGATTTTAATATTACTTAAACATCATAATATATCTAAATAGAAACAACACCGCTGTAACAACCTGAAAGGTTTCATTACGTCTTGTTTTCAATTTTGTTCCTATATTCATTGATCTTCTTATCGATTTCAAAATAACCTGTCTGATTTATCTTCCCGTCTACAAACAGCTCTCTAGATGCCTTTTTTATCTCTCTGAATAGTTCCAAGCTCTCTGTTTTACTATGATTTGATATACTATATGCTTCCTCGATCTTTTTGAGATATTTGTCTACATATTGTTTTCTATGGATCCATTCTCTCTTACTATAAAGGGCAGCTGCGACAGCAGTTAATACAGCAACTGTTACGCCAATCAGCTGAAATAAATTTGGAAGCTCTTTAAAGTTTGCTTTGACAGTTCCGAATTCTTGAATTCTAAATTTTTCGATTGGGTCAGTGCTTCTCTCTGGATCCAATTCAGTTGCCCAGTAATCAAATGTGACTGGAGGAATGATACTCCAGGAACCAAACCCTGGCGGGGGAGGAAATACGCTTCTTGCCTGTGCTTCACATGTTGTCTCTTGTCCGCTAGGATACCTAACGTAGTCATCATTTTGAATTACGCTATTCTGGCACCTAATATATCCCAAACTGCTTTCTGGTTCGACATTAAATGATATTCCAAGTACTAGCTCGTCTAACGAACCATCTATTTCAGAAATCTTGTTTGACCCCGTATTAGTAACATATATCATATTTTCAAAGGTATTGATGGCCACGAAACTCGCTACATTTGGAAATTTTACAATTGCAGGCAGGGGCCTAGGAATCTGGATATTGGGATTGATATTTGGATTGACTTGGATAATCTTATTTACTGCACTAGCTGAAGCATCTATCACCGAGATGGTATTGTCAAATGTATTGCTAACATAAGCCTTACCTGTCGCATTATTCACTGCAACTCCTACAGGTGCTATTCCTACGGGTATAGTTCTAGTTATATTATTTGTAGAGGTGTCAATTATTGAGACTGTGTTAGAATCCTTATTAGTTACGTATACGAGACCCTTTTGTTGGTCTACTGCCACGCCAGCTGGTGTTCGCCCCACAGTGATATTCTTGATAACCTTACTTTCGATTCTAACTGTTGGTTCTAGTACTAGAGAAGAGTTAATCACTGACACAGTATTGGAACCAGTATTAGTAACATAGATCAAATCAGTGATACTGTTGAGTCTATATACTGCTATGTCATACGGAAAGTTTCCTACTGATACTCTATTCTGCACTGTCCTGCTTATCTCATCTATCACAGTAACTGTGCCGTTATCAATGTTTGATACATAAACCAAGCTTTTGAATGGATTTATCGTTATGCCTACGGGGTTGGACAGATTAGTCACCTGGCTCACAACTTTATTTGTGGGTCCATCTATGACAGAGACTGTGTCTGATTCGATATTTGATACAAATATTCTATTAGAGATAGTATCTATCGCTATACCATAAGGAAGAATGCCTACAGCAATTGTGTCGACAACTTGATCGGTACGAGTATCAATCACGGAGACAGTATTGGAAAATTCATTGGTAACATACAACCTATTCGTATAGGGATTGACTGCAATATCTACTGGAAAATTATTAACACTGATACCATCGATTCCACCTAACCTCTGAATAGAAGATGCTAACAATGGCGGCGTAGTTTCATATATCCAGTACATAACAACGCACATCATCATAATTAATACTCCAGAAATGTATGCATTCTTCAAACCGAACAATAAACACGCATCTTTAATCATAATCATGATTAGAATATATAACTACCGCATAGAATTATAGGCAGAGGCACTTACATTATATTTGAGAGGAGGTCTTTTTGATAGGCTTTGCATGCATAATGCTTTCAACGCCGATTAATCTTGCATACAGTTTAGCTTCCTTACCCGTCGTCATCGAGCTTG
>DASQQK010000065.1:0-3261 GCA_035643435.1 Nitrososphaeraceae archaeon
CAGACATTACGTACTATTAATTCTATTCTCAAACCCATGGAAAGAAAAGCTCCATTTATTGCCGATACTATGACAGTTGAAGAATTATCTTCTATTGAAGTTAGCGGATCAATAGAAAAGATAATACAAACACAAATACAAACACAGAAGCCAGATACACCTTCATCATCAATAGGCGCTACCGAGAAACATGTGCTATATCAGCAGCAGCAGCAGCAGCGGCTACCGGTACTAGATAATGACCAATTTTACACCACCAAGTTCGTAAGAGATGTAAATAATGCTTCAAGAAAAATATTTGCATTATTAACAAAGAAGGGAAAATCTGGAGAGGATGTCGATGTTATTAGAGAATCATTAGGTATTGATAATACTACTTTAATTGAAGCACTGAATAAGCTTGAGAAACACAAAAGGATACAATGGTTAGATGATGCAACAATAATACTCTCTAAGAATCTTGAAAATGTGCCCGGTGAAATTCATGATATATACATTGAGAAAATTCGCCCAGGGTCTACTCTGGTTATGATAGATGGAAAATGGCATGCTAGATTAAGTCATTATGATTATGAGGGATCAAGACACCTCCTCAAGAAAGGAACAGAATTTAGAGCGGTATCTGAGCTCTATCACGATGGAAATACATTTTGCGTAAGGATAAAACAAATAGTATAACGATTTAATCACTTGTTACAATTGAGTCGTTCGAGAGATCCGATCCATTCTAATTGAAGTGTCCGCATCCTACATGTTTAACTTTTATATTAACACGGCGGGGACTCATTCAGTCATGCAGTTAAATCTGGTAGACGACGACCACTTCATTTCCATTTGTTAACGACAGTCAGGAATACCTTAGTGCCAACCTAGAACTTTGGCAGATTTGGATGCAGCTTCATCTAGAGCTTCTTTTGGATCAGCACCCATATAGAAGACGCTATCAAGTGCCTCCTTCACGAATCCGGCTATTTGAGGATATTCTCGAATATTAGGCCTCTCATGACCAAAGTTGATCATAGAGATCAGATCGTTATAGTATGGTATTACGCTCCTTGGCTTTTCTGAATAAGGACCTTCGCCTATCGGAATTTGAGTCGGTAAATTGGCATGTTTTACGAGATATGGACCAAGAATGTCTGGCTCTAGCATTATAGTAATTAGTTCCCAAGCCAAATCCTTGTGATTTGACGATGATGGTATGCTAAATAACCATCCCCCCATTAACGTAGACGTTTGATTGCCTTCATGCGGAACAGGGAACATGGGTATAAATCCGACCTTCTCTTCAAATGCCGATCGGTTTTCAGGAGTTGTTATCGGTATGTGATGCTGCAGGGCTTCTATCATTACAGCAAATTTACGATCAAGAAACTCCTCTCCCCAGAAATGATTTCTTTGGGGTTTTATGCCTGCATCGATCTGATCCTTTATGAACTGCATGGCTCTCACCCCTTCGCTACTATTAAAGGCAGGAAACCAGTAAGTACCTTTTGTTGGATGTCCTTCCCTCTCTTGCAAGATATTCCCACCAAGCATCCAAAGATACGGATACCAGAGGTCAGGAGAATGTCCTGCTCCTGTAAGATGAATTCCTTCTATCCCTTTAGGCCTAAGTACTGAATTGAGCTGCTTTGCTGCTGCTATATATCCGTCCCATGTTTTAAGTGAGTTCGGGTCAACTGATGCCTCTTTCAGTAAATCCTTCCAGTACCAAATCCCTCTTACGTCAGTCCATGCCCATATGCCATAGATTTTTCCACCTATTGCACCACCATCCCAATTTACTTCATACCAGTCTTTCTGACGACCCCACGCATCAGTGTAATTTGCAAGATCTGCAATCAGTCCGTGGTTGGCGAATTCGCCGAGCCAAATTTGGTCAAGTGTAATAAGATCTATTGGGATGTGTTGGGAAAGAGTCGAATATAACCTACCCCTTGTCTCATTGTATGGAAAGGTTGCGTATTCGATATTGATGATGGTATTGGGGTGCCTTTCTCTAAGCTTGTCTAAGGCTGGTCCAATCAGCGAATGCCATCTTGATGGATCTCCTTGGTCTTCAAGGATTGCAGTAAGTGTGATATTTTCTTTGTTCGAAGAGTTATCGATGGTCTGCTGCTGTGAAGAAGTGCTTCCAAAACTTGATGAATAGTTCGATAAAATGATTATAGCTAATGCAGTGATAGAAATGAGCGCTGGTCTTATCAATCTCGCTCTAGGCCCCTAGAGTGGTCGTAGTAACCACGTAACAGGTATATGAAAAAGATAAGAATAAGATGATGGGAATAAAGTTGGTCATGGTTGGATAAAATAAAGAAGTTTGGCATAGTTTCGGTAACTCTGATCCTATGCCTTTCTTTCAGCTTATATATATATTATCAGAGTATTACTGGAGAATCGGTTAGAAATAGATTCACGGAGGATGAGAAAAAAGGGCAACTTGAATCTACAAAAAGTATTTCCAATCATATACATTCTGATCTTAGCCTTGTAATTACCATGTTGGATGGGTTGGCGAATTCCAAGTACCTTCAAGAAGGCCATCTAGTGGGGGATCAACCTGAAAGATTACTAAAAGAAAAATTTGATGACTATCACGATATTATAAATCGACTTTTTGTTATTGATAAAGATGGATTGGTGCGGATTAGCTTTGCTCCCCAAGGAACAGAGACCCTCCTAGGACAAGACCTCTCCTTAAGGGACTGGGTCAAGGAAACCAAAACCAACCGCTCCCTGACATTCTCCGATGGATTTGAAAGACAGGGTATATACAGAGTATTCATAACATATCCAGTAATCAACAGAGAAACGAATCAGTTTATAGGGATTGTAGGAGCTTCTATCCCAACTGTACCCTTCTTTTCAAAATATGGAGGAGGGGACAGACAATTTCTGGTTGCATATGATCGGTCAGGAACAATACTAGCCAATGGTATGGATAAGAAATTGGTAGGCCAGAACTATTTTGGGAGCTATGTCCAGGATTTTATAAACCACAATGCAATATTGAACAACCTTACCCGCTCTCTCCTGATGGGTAACTCAGGCTATGCCATATATGACTATGGAAGGGGAGAACGACTGAATACACAATATCCTATCATTTTAGGAGATCGAGCTGAATTCTTTATACAGATAGTTACGCCGACTGAACAGATTCACTCACAAGTACAAGATGTAATTTCTTCGGAGAGTCTAAAGATGCTTGCTTTATTTACCTCAACTTTTGCCGCTGTTGCAGTATTAATAATTATA